>NZ_NIBU01000030.1:0-40247 GCF_002632485.1 Xenorhabdus innexi
CCGTGGTTTTGATATTAGTTTAGCGACGATTATCAGATCATAAATGAAGCCTTTTTTCTATCTAAAAATAAACGGTTATTGCTTAAGATCCTATCTATGAGTGTCAATTAAATCTGTCTGCCATTAATTGCAAAAGATTGCAGTTTATTTTTTATATCCATGAACGTAAATAATAAACTTTGATTTATTTGTTATTTTTAATGTTTCTCAGTGGGTTAAGGATTTATCCTGATAAAACTGTTCTTATCTTAATAAAAGTGAGTTTTCTCAGGTAATGGAAGGCGACAGCAAACCGATTGTTGCGCCGTAACAGATTAAAAAAACTAGCGTATCATGAAATTATTCTGTATGTTTATACAGTATCATTGCCGTGGAGAGTTCAGATGCGCAAAATTATTCATATTGATATGGACTGCTTTTTTGCTGCCATTGAAATGCGGGATAATCCGTCACTCCGCGATATTCCGGTAGCTGTTGGCGGCAGTGCTGACAGGCGGGGAGTTATCAGTACTGCAAATTATCCCGCCCGCCGTTTTGGTGTTCATAGTGCAATGTCTACCTCAATGGCAATGAAACTATGCCCTCAGTTGAAAGTAATTTCAGGGCGTATGGCCTACTATAAAGAAGTTTCTCAGCATATCCGCCAGATTTTCTCCCGCTATACCGAGTTGATTGAACCTCTGTCTCTGGACGAAGCCTATTTGGATGTCACTAATTGTCAGTATTGCCACGGTTCAGCAACATTGATTGCCAAAGAAATCCGTCAGGTGATTTTTGATGAATTACAGTTAACGGCATCGGCAGGTGTTGCACCGATCAAATTTCTGGCAAAAATTGCTTCTGATCTCAATAAACCTAACGGTCAGTATGTGATCGTCCCTGAACAGGTTGAAGAGTTTGTAAAATCTCTGCCATTACGCAAAATTCCCGGTGTGGGGAAAGTGACTGCCAGCCGTTTGTCAGATATGGGGTTGGAAACTTGTTCAGATGTCCAACAGTATGACAAGTTAGATTTAATAAAAAAGCTGGGCAAATTTGGCCTTGTGCTCTGGCAGCGTTGTCATGGTATTGATGAACGCCTAATCAAAACTGATCGTTTACGTAAATCTGTCGGGGTAGAAAAAACACTGGCAAAGGATATCCATGATTGGTGTGATTGTATCGAGTTGATTGAACAGCTTTACCCCGAACTGGAAAAGCGGTTGGGAAAGGTTAAGCCAGACCTTCGCATTGCCCGTCAGGGTATCAAATTAAAATTTGATGATTTTCAACTGACGACACAGGAGCACGTTCATCCGCTATTGGATAAACAAGATCTGCTGAAAATTGCCAAACAAGCTTGGGAGACACGCAGAGAAGGCAGGGGAGTCCGGTTAGTTGGCCTGCATGTGACACTACAAAGCCCCCAACTGGAACGGCAGCTATTACTGGAGTGGTAATGTGGTTTCTGGCTATGTTTTATGAACAAGTTTTACGAAAAAACGTTACGGAATAGTGAGTGAAGAGCATATGAAAGACATAAGGTATAAAGGATAGTCCCCTGACTTGTGGGCAGGGGACAGTGACATTATTCTTTCACCGGAATCGCTTTCAGAATAGCCGTCAGCAATTGCCAGTATTGTCCGACACTCTTAATGTGAACTCTTTCATCTGGTGAGTGGGCACCGCGAATAGTTGGGCCGATGGAAACCATATCCATATCAGGATATGGCTTTTTGAATAATCCACACTCCAGACCTGCGTGGATTACCATAATGTTTGGTGTGCTGTCGAACAGTTGGTGATAAGTTTCACGCACTAAATGCATAACCGGAGAATCAGCATCCGGCTGCCAGCCCGGATAATTACCACTTGCGCTTGCTTCTGCACCGGAAAGTCCGGTCAGAGAATTCAGCATCCCGACAACATGAGCCTTACCACTCTCAATCAGTGAACGGATAAGACAGATAACCTCGACGCGATCTTCTTCCATATTGACAACACCCACATTCAGGGATGTCTCTACAACGCCTTTTACAACATCACTCATGCGAATAACACCGTTAGGCATGGTGTTCAGCATAGAGATAAAACGGAACTGACAATCTGCCGTTAATGCCTGCGATGAAGTTTTGATTTCCTCCAACAAAAGAGTCAGGTTGGTTTCAGCTACTGCATATTCGTTTTTCAGTATTTCCAGATAATTCTCTTTTAACTGCTGTAGCTTTGGAAGCCGCTCTGTTGGTACGGCAATGATGGTAGAACCTTCACGCGGGATAGCATTCCGCAGAGTACCACCCTGTAAATGGATCAGTTTCAGCTCTAATTCGTCACTATGCGCAGCAAGGAAACGGGCCAGTAATTTATTAGCATTACCCAACCCCAAATGGATATCACCACCGGAATGACCACCTTTTAATCCCTTAAGGGTTAATTGTAATGTCTGGTAGTTTGCTGGCAGGGGTTCGCGGGAAAGTGGCAGCGTTGAAACATAATCGATGCCACCGGCACAACCCATATAGATTTCGCCTTCTTCTTCTGAATCGGTATTAATCAGAATATCCGCCTGCAACCAGCCGGGTTGAAGACCAAATGCACCATCCATACCCGCTTCTTCAGTCATGGTCAGTAAAACTTCCAACGGCCCGTGTTTGACAGATTCATCGGCCAGTACTGCCAGAGCGGAAGCCATACCAATACCATTATCTGCGCCCAGAGTTGTACCTTCTGCGGTTATCCAGTCACCATCAATGTAAGGGCGGATAGGGTCTTTCGTGAAATCGTGCTGTGTATCATTGTTCTTTTGCGGAACCATATCAAGATGAGCCTGAAGTACAACCGTTTTACGGTCTTCCATGCCTTTTGTAGCCGGTTTTCTTATCAGGATATTACCGACTTCATCACGTTCAACATGGAGGTTTTTATCCTCAGCCCATTCAATGATGTAAGAGGCAAGTTCTTCCTCATGATAGGATGGATGTGGAATGGAACAAATCTTAGCAAAAATATCCCATAAAGGTTGGGGGGATAATGTTGATAATTCGGACACGGCGAATCTCCTGTAGCTGCATCTTGATGAAATATTAATGTAATGTTTGACATCCCGGGCTTTTATCGCCTTGAGGTGTCCAGTGTCTAGGTTATACCTGAGAATACCATTTTCTGATTAGTAATGCGCATCCCGGTTCAGGACGTACCTTGTTTTTGCTGGTTTTTGCGGACTCAAATCACTATAATCCCGCGCAACCTTTATTCCGCAACAAACTCTTTTCTGAAAATATTCTGAGTTTCCAGGACCAAATTTTATGAGCGAAAAATATGTCGTAACGTGGGATATGTTGCAAATACATGCCCGTAAACTGGCACAGCGTTTACTTCCTGTAGAGCAGTGGAAAGGCATTATTGCCGTAAGTCGTGGCGGGCTTGTGCCGGGTGCTTTGCTGGCTCGTGAGCTGGGTATCCGCCATGTTGATACAGTCTGTATTTCCAGCTATGACCACAATAATCAGCGCGAGTTAACCGTGCTGAAGAAAGCCGAAGGAGACGGAGAAGGCTTTATCGTTATTGATGATTTGGTTGATACTGGCGGTACTGCTCAGGCAATTCGTGAAATGTATCCGAAAGCGCATTTTGTGACGATTTTTGCTAAACCAGCCGGTCGTCCATTAGTCGATGATTATGTGATTGATATCCCTCAGAATACGTGGATTGAACAGCCGTGGGATATGGGCGTAATGTTCGTGCCACCTATTTGCGATCAGTAATTATTCCCTTCATTTTTCCAGTTATTTTTTTGCTGGTTGCTTGCTTTACATAATGACCCCCCAGTCACATAGTTATCTATGCTTCTGGGGGGTTAATGAGAGGCTTTTGACTCTCACCGGAGGTCAGACTCTGGTTGTGCAAATCCGCTCCCGAAGGATTTGGTTATTCTTTTACTATCGCAATGCAGCTCAAAACTTATTGGATATCTTGTAATAAGCAGTAATAAATTTCTTTTGTCATGACTAAACAGAACCTCTCAGAATCACTGTTTAAACCTCAGGTTAAACAGCAGGAAACGTCTACATTGGTAAAATATGTTTTGCCATCATCAGCTAATGCCGATAGTAAAATGCCTAGTGGCGCATATCAGGAACGTTGGTATCGCATGATTAACTGGCTCGCCTGGATCTGGAGGGGCATCAATCCGCTGGAGATTCAGGAGATTCTCAGCAGGATTGCTGTAACAGACGCTGAGCGCAGTTATGACCACCTGCTGGATACTGTTATTGGTTATCGCAGAGGAAACTGGGTATATGAATGGTCACAGCAGGCCATGCTTTGGCAACAGAAAGCACAACATGTTGAGCAGGCACCTGAAGCCAGTGAGTGTTGGTTAAAAGCCTCGATGTTATACAGTATCGCCGCTTATCCTCACCTGCATGGTGATGAGCTGGCTGATCAGGCAGTTGTTCTGGCGAATAAATCCTATGAAAAAGCGGCACACTTCTCTGACTATCAACTGAAAAAACTGAAATTTCAGGTAGAAGACGGGAAAACGGTTACCGGCTTATTGCATATCCCTCCCGGAGTTCAGGAACCCTGCCCGACTATACTGGTCTGCTCCGGTATTGATAGCCTGCAAAGTGATTACTGGCGACTGTTTCGGGAACATTTCTCACCAAAGGGCTTTGCAATGCTGACAGTAGATATGCCTTCTGTCGGCTATTCTGCCAGATTTACGCTGACACAAGATACCTGCGCTCTTCATCAGCAGGTGTTGCAGCAACTGAATAGCGTGCCGTGGATTGATCACACCAGAGTGGGCGTTTTTGGTTTCCGTTTCGGTGCCAATATTGCCGTTCGTCTTGCCTATCTGGAATCCCAGCTGATTAAGGGAGTGGCAGTGGTTAGTCCGGTTGTTCATGAACTGCTGCATAATGAGAAATTGCAGCAGAAAATTCCGTCAATGTATACCGATATACTTGCCAGCCGTTTGGGGATCTACCATGTTGATGAAGCAGTTCTGCGTTCAGAGCTGAGTTATTATTCATTGAAAAATCAGGGGTTACTGGGGCGTCGCTGCACTGTGCCAATGTTCTCTGTATATTGGAAAGATGATATTTTCAGTCCGGGGGAAGATTCCAAGCTGATCGCCAGATCTTCAATGGATGGTTCATTATTGGCAATTCCTGCGATGCCTGCCTATAGTGGTTTTAATAAGGCATTACATGAAGCAAGTGTATGGTTGAAAGATAAAGTTGACTAAACTGAAATTTAATCATTGATATTTTTTAATCATTTGATACAACTGTGCTTCTGTTTATAAAGGAGACCTTTGTATGACTGTACCCGTAAATTATTCCAGAAATAAGTTGTTAAAGAGTTTTTCTGCATTAGGGCCTTACTTACGCGAGTTAAAGTGCCAAAATAACTATTTCTTCTTTGATTGTCTGGCGGTTTGCGTTAGTGCAAAAGCAGCGCCGGAAAAACGGGAGTTCTGGGGCTGGTGGCTGGAGTTAGAACAACAGGAAAAAGGGTTCGTTTATAACTATCAGATAGGCCTGTTTGATAAACATGGTGAGTGGCTGCCGATGAATATCAAAAAAGATGCAGATTTCAAACAGCTTGAGTCAACATTACAGGCGTTTCATCAACGCCTGTCTGATTCTTTGAATACCCTTCAACTTACACTGACTCCATCCGAAAACACATTCACCCCACAGAATTAACTATATACACCTTGCCTTTCAGGTTGCCTCTTTTTGGGCAGTACTCATTTACCCCAGGGAGCATAGTCATCAGTTATCTGTGCTTCTGGGGATTTATGCCTTTTACATTGGCTGAATGTTGAAATTGATAGGGTATAAATCAACTTTTTTTGAATTTTGTGTTATGCCAGTTGGCATAACGCTTCTCTCCTGCTAAAACTGAGCACTGTTTTTTTGAATGTACTGTGTTTTGAATTTATTGTTTTTTTCAAATTAGATTTTTCAAATTAGCCTTTTCAAATTAATAGTGGCAGAAATATGATGAATGGCCGACAAACATTGGTTGTAAAACTGGGAACAAGTGTACTGACAGGGGGTTCCCGCCGTTTGAATCGTGCTCACATAGTAGAGTTGGTTCGGCAATGTGCGCAGCTACATGAAAAAGGTCACCGTATTATTATTGTGACTTCAGGTGCAATTGCAGCAGGTCGGGAACATCTGGGGTATCCAGAGCTTCCGGCAACCATTGCTTCAAAGCAGTTGCTTGCCGCCGTAGGACAAAGCCGGTTGATTCAGTTATGGGAGCAACTTTTTTCTATCTATGGCATTCATGTCGGGCAGATGTTACTGACTCGTGCTGATCTGGAAGATCGTGAACGTTTTCTGAATGCACGGGATACGCTGCACGCACTGCTTGATAATTACATTATCCCGATTATCAATGAGAATGATGCAGTAGCAACGGCGGAAATTAAAGTCGGCGATAACGATAATCTTTCTGCGCTGGCGGCAATTCTGGGCACTGCGGATAAGTTATTGCTCCTGACTGACATTGAAGGCCTGTATACTGCTGATCCCCGTAATAATCCAGATGCTGAACTGATCCGTGAAGTGCACGATATCAGCGATGAACTCAAAATGATGGCGGGAGACAGTGTTTCAGGTCTCGGAACCGGTGGAATGGCAACAAAACTTCAGGCGGCAGGAATAGCAGGCCGTGCCGGAATTGATGTCATCATCGCAGCCGGTAACAGAGCGAACGTGATTGCTGATGTGATTGAAGAAAAAGCGGTGGGAACGCGTTTTCATGGCCTGACCAGCCCGATGGAAAATCGCAAGCGCTGGATCTTCGGTGCGCCTTCTGCGGGAGAAATCATGGTGGATAGTGGTGCAGAAGCCGCCATTCTCGCAAAAGGCAGTTCTTTACTGCCGAAAGGCATTAAAAGTGTTACAGGCGACTTTTCCCGTGGTGAAGTGGTTCGTATCTGTAATTTATCCGGTAAGAAACTGGCTCATGGCGTATGCCGTTACAATAGTGATGCTTTACGCCTGATTGCAGGCCGTCACTCACAGGAAATCAGCCAGGTATTAGGTTATGAATATGGTGCAGTTGCTGTGCACCGTGATGATATGATCGTAAGTTAAGGATTCCACCATGCTAGAGCAGATGGGAAAAGCAGCTAAGGCAGCATCATGGCAATTGGCTCAGTTAAGTACTGGCCAGAAAAATCAGGCTCTGAGCCACATTGCTGATTTACTAGAAAAAGAAGCAGAAGTGATCCTCACTGCCAATCAGCAGGATATGGAGCAAGCCCGTACGCAGGGCATGAATGATGCTTTACTTGATCGCTTATTACTGACTCCTGACCGTTTACGGATGATTGCTAATGATGTCCGTCAGGTTTGCCGTCTGGCAGATCCTGTTGGTCAGGTGATGGACGGGCAACTGTTGGATAGCGGGCTACAACTGAGTCGCCGCCGTGTCCCTCTTGGAGTGATTGGGGTCATTTATGAAGCTCGCCCTAATGTTACGATTGATGTGGCATCATTGTGCCTTAAAACAGGTAATGCAGTGATATTACGTGGTGGTAAAGAAACCCATCATACCAATCAGGCAATGGTTAAAGTTATCCAGCAGGCGTTGGAGCAGAGTGGTCTGCCTGCGTCAGCGGTACAGGCGATTAATAAACCAGACCGTGAGCTGGTTGCCGAGATGCTGAAAATGGATCGTTATATCGATATGTTGATCCCGCGTGGCGGTGCCGGGTTGCACAAACTTTGCCGTGAACAATCTACTATTCCGGTGATCACCGGAGGAATTGGTGTTTGTCACACGTTTGTGGATGAACATGTGAATTTTGAAAAAGCACTGGAAGTTATCACTAACGCTAAAATCCAGCGCCCAAGTGCGTGTAATGCACTGGAAACGTTGCTGGTACATGAAAAAATAGCCGCTGACTTTTTGCCGGAGCTGAGTGCCAGAATGAAAGCGCAGGGCGTAACATTGCATGCAGGCGTATCAGCAATGGCATTATTACAGGACGGCCCGGCAAAAGTGGTTACAGTGACAGAAGAAGACTATTGTGATGAATGGCTTTCTTTGGATATGAATGTGGAAATTGTCAGTAATATCGATAAGGCGATTGAGCATATACGTCATTATGGTACGGCTCATTCGGATGCTATTCTGACAGAATGTTTACAGCATGCTGACTATTTTGTTCATCGAGTTGACTCTTCCGCTGTATATGTAAATGCAAGCACGCGCTTTACTGATGGTGGTCAGTTTGGTTTAGGGGCTGAAGTTGCTGTCAGTACTCAGAAACTACACTCCAGAGGCCCGATGGGACTGGATGCGCTGACGACTTACAAATGGATTGGATACGGAGATTACCTTTCCCGTAGGTAATGACAAGATTCTATTTTAAGTAATATTTGAATCAGAATAAGTCACACTTAATGTAAAGTGTGGCTTTTCCTGTACAAGAAAATATATTTTTTACATAGGTGTAAATGTTTAGTTACTATACTTTGTATTTAGGTGTGAGCACACTGAACTTCAGGAAGACAACGAAATGAAACAGACTCTATTCATCGTGGGTGCACGAGGTGCAGGGAAGACGACAATAGGTAATGTGTTGGCTGAAGTATTATCGTATCAATTTATTGACACTGATGAAAATGTCCAGGTTTCCTGTGGAATGACAATCGCGGAGCTTGTTGAACAACGTGGCTGGGACTATTTCAGAAAGTTGGAAAGCGAAACCCTGAAAGCTGTGAGTCAGCAAAACAGGGTGATTTCTACGGGGGGAGGAATGATACTGGCGGCAGAAAATCGGCAGTATATGCGGCAAAATGGTGTTGTGATTTATTTGCAGGCACCGGCAGCCGTTTTGGTAGAGCGGCTCTCGCTTAATCCGGAAAATTCACAACGTCCCAGTCTGACTGGAAAATCCATAACGGAAGAAATAACGGGAATATTGGCAGAAAGGGAACCGTTATACCGTGAATGTGCACACCTCATTATAGATGCCACCTTATCGATAGAAAATATTGTTTGTGATATTAAAAGCTATATATTGGGTCAATATAAGCAGATAATTTGATATATTTTTTTATTTTTACACTTATTTATTATAAGACTAATAAATCTAGTATCTCAGACCATTTATACCTCTTATAGTATCATTTTACTTACTCACTTTAATTTTGCTTAATTATATTGAGATATATGGATTGAGATATGGATATACTCTTAAAGGTTCTGAGATTACTTGTACGTGTACTCTTCAGAGTGAAAGTCGAAGGTGACGATAAGCATTTCAAACACCCTAAGTGCATTATTACACCCAATCATATTTCCTTTCTGGACGGACTCCTGATAGGGCTTTTCCTGCCTGTAAAGCCGGTATTTGCTATTTATACTAATATCGCGACAAGGGCTTTCCTCAAATTTATTAAACCATTTGCTGATGTTGTGCCTCTGGACCCTACTAATCCGATGGCAGTCAGGACTTTGGTGAAGGAAATTGACAATGGTCGCCCGATAGTGATTTTCCCTGAAGGCAGGATCACGGTAACGGGCTCTTTGATGAAAGTTTACGATGGTGCAGCATTCATTGCGGCTAAATCTGACGCGAAAATTGTACCTATCCGTATTGATGGTGCAGAACAAAGCATTTTCGGGCGTTTAAGAGGCGTCATGAAGCAGCACTGGTTCCCTAGAATTACCATCCGGATTTTGCCTGCAATGGATTTCCCGATGCCTGATGCACCGGATTCTGCAAGCCGTCGCCGTCTGGCAGGAGAGAGGTTGCATGCTGTCATGATGGATGTAAGGATGCAGACTCGCCCGAAAGAAACACTATTCAGCGCTTATCTCACAGCTCAAAAACGTTTCGGGCGTTTTAAACCCTGTATTGAAGATATTGCACTGAAAGAAGATAGCTATCACGCATTACTGAAAAAAATATTGGGCGTCAGTCGGGTTTTAGAACGATTTACGCAGGAAGGTGAAAAAATCGGGCTTTTACTGCCCAACGCGACTGTTATGGCGGCGACGATATATGGTGCATCGCTGAGAGGGCGGATACCGGCTTTATTGAACTACACGGCAGGGAGCAGTGGTATTAAAAATGCTATACAGGCTGCGACCATCAAAACAATCGTCACTTCCCGCGACTTTCTTGAGAAAGGTAAGTTGACTCATCTGCCAGAACAGGTAACAGAAGCGAATTGGGTCTACCTTGAAGATCTGAAAGATACGATTAAGCGGGAAGATAAACTGTGGGTACTCTGGCATTTGATTTTTCCCGCCAGAGCTATGCTACCTTCACAGAAACCAGAAGATGATGCGCTGATCCTGTTTACTTCCGGGTCTGAAGGGGCACCGAAAGGTGTTGTCCACAGTCATGCCAGTTTATTGGCAAATGTTGAGCAAATTAAAACGATTGCGGATTTTACTCCAAAGGATCGTTTTATGTCTTCTTTGCCCCTGTTTCATGCATTTGGGCTGACAGTCGGATTATTCATCCCGCTGATGACGGGAAGCCGTGTGTTTCTTTACCCGAATCCACTGCATTATCGTGTTGTGCCTGAAGTCATTTATGATCAGAACTGTACTGTTCTATTCGGAACCTCCACTTTTCTGGGTAACTATGCCCGCTTTGCTCATCCTTATGATTTTTCCCGTTTGCGTTATGTCATTGCCGGTGCTGAAAAACTGTCGGAAAGTACCAAAAATGTTTGGCAGGATAAATTTGGTATCCGGATTCTGGAAGGCTATGGTGTGACAGAGTGCGCTCCTGTTATCGCAATCAACGTACCAATGGCAGCTAAGGTAGGTACAGTCGGCAGAATTTTACCGGGTATGGAAGCACGTTTATTACCCGTACCGGGTATTGAAGAAGGCGGTCGTTTGCAAGTCCGCGGGCCAAATATTATGAAAGGCTACCTGCGGGTTGAAGCATCGGATCGTCTGGAGCCTCCTGCGGCAGAAGATGCGGAAGGGAATATCCAGACAGGCTGGTATGACACAGGTGATATCGTTTCTATTGATGAAGACGGCTTCTGTACGATCAAAGGGCGAGTAAAGCGTTTTGCCAAACTGGCAGGTGAAATGGTTTCTCTTGAAGCTGTAGAGCAGATAGCTTTACGTATTTCGCCCGAAGCTCTGCATGCAGCAACAGCAAAAGGTGACAGCAGCAAGGGTGAAGCACTGGTTCTGTTTACAACTGATACCGTTCTAAACAGAAGTGTAATGCTGCTTTCTGCCCGTGAAATTGGGATACCGGAACTGGCAGTTCCGCGTGATATCCGTTATATGAAGCAATTACCCCTGCTGGGCAGTGGCAAACCTGATTTTGTCACATTGAGAAAAATGGCAGAACAGGAGTAAAAAAATGAGTGGCACTGTGGAGGCTCAACCATTATTAAACAGGGGAATGAAGGCTGTTTTACTATCCCAGTTTCTCTCCGCTTTTGCCGACAACGCTTTATTCTTTTCGATACTGGCTCAATTGAAAGCTGAGTCTTATCCGGGATGGAGCCTGCCGGCCCTGCAAATTGTTTTTGTACTGACCTATATTGTATGTGCCCCCTTTGTGGGGCAAATTGCTGATCGCTTCCCGAAAGGCCGAGTTATGCTCTTTTCCAATGGCATAAAATTGCTGGGAGCTATCAGTATCTGCATTGATATGAATCCTTTTCTGGGATATGCCCTTGTGGGGATCGGGGCAGCAGCTTATTCTCCGGCCAAATATGGGATTTTAGGTGAATTGACAGACGGCAAACATCTGGTCAAAGCCAATGGTATGATGGAAGCTTCGACAATTGCAGCTATTCTGATTGGTTCTGTAGTTGGCGGCTTTCTTTCTGATATGAACCTGTTTCTGGCACTAGGAATATGTGCTCTGGTGTATGGTGTGGCAGTCATAGCCAATTTTTACATACCCCGTTTAGCGGCTGCCCGACAGGCAAAAGGTTGGTATCCCAAAGCAATGTTACAGGATTTTATCGCTGTAACCTCATCGCTTTGGAATAATTCGGAAACCCGTTTCTCTTTGGTTGGAACCAGCCTGTTCTGGGGGGCCGGAGTTACCCTCCGCTTTTTGTTGGTTGCGTGGGTACCCATTGTTCTGGGGATTGAAGGCAATACGACACCAACTCTAATGAATGCGGTGGTTGCTATTGGTATTATTGTGGGAGCGGGGTTGGCTGGACGGTTCATTACGCTGAAGACAGTACGTCGTTGTATGCCTGCCGGAATTCTGATTGGTGTTATTGTTATCATGTTTGTCATTCAACATTCAGTATGGCATTCATATCTCATCCTGATTACGATCGGTTTGTGTGGTGGATTTTTCGTTGTGCCATTAAATGCGTTGTTACAGGAGCATGGAAAGCATGAGATGGGAGCTGGTAAGGCCGTAGCGGTACAGAATTTGGGTGAAAACAGCGCAATGTTGATTATGCTGGGGCTATACTTAATTTCCACCATGCTAGAAATATCCGTTATTGCTATTGGTATCGGCTTTGGGGTTCTATTCTCTTTAGCAATCGGAGGATTATGGATTTGGGATCGGCTTCAGAAAAATTAATTTCTTATAGAGTTAAAGGCGTCCTATGGATGAAAAAATCCTGAATCAGCTTAGTATTGAACTAGGGAAAAGGTTACGCCAGAAAAATCTGTCTATCACCTGTGCAGAATCCTGCACAGGTGGATGGATTGCAAAGGTGATCACAGATATTGCGGGAAGCTCTGTCTATTTTAATCGCGGTTTCGTGACTTACAGTAATGATTCAAAATGTGAGATGCTGGGTGTTTCGCAGATATCATTAACTGAGTTTGGGGCAGTCAGTGAACAGGTCGTTAAAGAAATGGCTGTAGGAGCATTAGAAGCTGCTAAAGCTGATTTTGCGGTTTCAGTCAGTGGAATAGCCGGGCCAGATGGCGGTAGCGAAGAAAAACCCGTCGGCACAGTCTGCTTTGGGTTTGCCGTCCGTGATGGCAAAAAGATATATACAAGATCATATCGCCGGCTTTTCACGGGCGACCGTTATTCTGTGCGTCTCCAGTCTGTGATTTTTTCTTTAAAAACACTGTTGGAAGAAATCATAAAAAATTAGCTTGATACTGTATGATTATACAGTATAATTACTTCCGGCATTTTGGTCGCATAAACCACATTGTTGCTCTTATAAAGCATTGCTTTATTAAATTGCTCTACGAACGTGGTCTTATGACATTGTTTTATTGAACTAATTTTATTGAATTAATAGTTTTATTGAACCAATAGTCTTATTAGACATAGCATCATAAACGGTTTTATCAGCAGTGGGGCAGCCCCCTTCACTTCATTGCTTACGAAGGAGTAAACATGGCTAACGATGAAAACAAACAAAAGGCACTAGCAGCGGCACTGGGCCAGATTGAAAAACAATTTGGTAAAGGTTCTATCATGCGTCTGGGCGAAAACCGCTCAATGGATGTTGAAACCATTTCTACTGGCTCACTGTCACTCGATATTGCTTTGGGGGCAGGCGGTTTGCCAATGGGGCGTATTGTTGAGATATACGGACCAGAGTCTTCCGGTAAGACAACGCTGACTCTTCAGGTTATTGCCGCAGCTCAGCGTGAAGGTAGAACATGTGCTTTCATCGATGCTGAACATGCCCTTGATCCGGTTTATGCTAAAAAACTGGGTGTAGATATTGATAACTTACTGTGCTCTCAGCCTGATACGGGTGAACAGGCGCTGGAAATCTGTGATGCTTTGTCACGTTCTGGTGCGGTTGATGTTATTGTTGTTGACTCCGTTGCTGCGCTGACACCAAAAGCAGAAATCGAAGGTGAAATCGGTGATTCACATATGGGTCTGGCGGCACGTATGATGAGTCAGGCGATGCGTAAACTGGCCGGGAACCTGAAAAACTCGAATACACTGCTGATCTTTATCAACCAGATCCGTATGAAAATTGGTGTGATGTTTGGTAATCCGGAAACTACGACCGGCGGTAACGCACTGAAATTTTATGCATCTGTCCGTTTGGACATCCGTCGTACCGGCTCAGTGAAAAACAGTGACGAAGTTGTTGGCAGTGAAACCCGCGTGAAGGTTGTCAAAAACAAAGTTGCAGCACCATTTAAACAGGCTGAATTCCAAATTTTGTATGGCGAAGGTATTAACACTTATGGTGAGCTTATCGACCTGGGTGTCAAACACAAAATGGTGGAAAAAGCAGGTGCATGGTACAGCTATAATGGCGATAAAATTGGTCAGGGTAAAGCAAATGCCACGACTTACCTGAAAGAGCATCCAGAAATTGCATCTGAATTAGATAAAAAACTACGTGAGCTATTACTGAATAACGCTGGTGGATTCAGTAGTGCGGCTGAAGATTATGTCACTGATTATGAAGACAAAGCAGAAGAAGTAAATAACGAAGAGTTCTGATAGCTTTTTCTTCTGTTGCCATAGTTTTGTTGTCATAGATAGTCTGAAAAAACCACATTCTGAAAGGGTGTGGTTTTTTCTTTTATGGAAATAATAAATACCGATGTAGTAAGTGCATCGGAACTGGTCTGACAAACAGACTTTCAGAAAATGCTCAGACGAATTACAATGCTGAAAAGCGAGTGGATTTATATGGGATTTTACTTCTTATGGAAGACACTCTATCTTAACCCTGTTCGTGAGTTGAGATGGTAATAAAACTTATCACTTCAACCATCTATGATTCTGTTTTTCAGCTTGATTTCGGGACAATTATGAGCAAAAGCACCGCTGAGATCCGTCAAGCGTTTCTTGACTTTTTTCAAACTAAAGGGCACCAGATAGTACCAAGTAGTTCATTGGTGCCAACGAATGATCCAACATTGTTGTTCACCAACGCAGGAATGAACCAGTTCAAAGATGTTTTCCTTGGATTGGATAAAAGGCCTTATACCCGAGCAACAACGGCTCAGCGCTGTGTTCGTGCTGGTGGTAAGCATAACGATTTAGAAAATGTTGGTTACACAGCCCGCCATCATACTTTCTTTGAAATGTTGGGTAATTTCAGTTTTGGTGATTACTTTAAACAGGATGCAATTAACTATGCGTGGGAATTGCTGACTGGTGCTGAGTGGTTCAACCTGCCAAAAGAAAAGCTGTGGGTAACTGTCTATGAGACAGATGATGAAGCCTACGATATCTGGAGCAAAGAAGTCGGCGTTCCTACCGAAAGAATTATTCGCATTGGTGATAATAAAGGCGCTCCTTACGCGTCAGATAATTTCTGGCAAATGGGTGATACAGGTCCTTGTGGCCCTTGTACTGAAATTTTCTATGACCACGGCGAACATATTTGGGGTGGTCCTCCGGGGAGTCCGGAAGAAGACGGTGACAGATATATTGAAATCTGGAATATCGTTTTCATGCAGTTTAACCGTCATTCAGATGGCACAATGGAGCCATTGCCAAAACCTTCTGTTGATACCGGAATGGGATTAGAACGTCTGGCAGCCGTACTGCAACATGTAAACTCCAACTATGAAATCGATGCATTCCGTGACCTGATTGCTTCAGTAGCAGAAGTTACAGGAGCTACTGACCTCACTAACAAATCTCTGCGTGTTATTGCTGACCATATTCGCTCATGTTCATTCTTAATTTGTGATGGTGTTATTCCATCGAATGAGAACCGCGGTTATGTGCTTCGCCGTATCATTCGCCGTGCCATCCGTCATGGAAATATGCTGGGCGCTAAAGAAACATTCTTCTATAAGCTGGTTGCTCCGTTGATCAAAATCATGGGAACCGCAGGTGAAGAACTTCAGCGTCAGCAAACGTTGGTTGAGCAGGTCTTGAAAACAGAAGAAGAGCAGTTTGCCCGAACTCTGGAACGTGGCCTGCAATTACTGGATGAAGAGCTGGCAAAACTATCCGGCAATACTTTAGATGGCGAAACAGCCTTCCGTCTTTATGATACCTATGGCTTTCCTCTGGATCTGACTGCCGACGTTTGTCGTGAGCGTGATATCAAGGTTGATGAAAAAGGTTTTGAGGCAGCTATGGAGAATCAGCGCCGCCGTGCTCGCGAATCCAGCGGTTTTGGCACTGATTATAATGACGTAATTAAAGTTGATGGTCAGAGCGATTTCTCTGGTTATGAGCATAATTCTCAGGAAGCCACAGTAACCGCTATTTTCCGTAACGGAGAAGTGACAGAGCATCTAAATGTAGGTGAAGAAGCGATCATCATTCTTGATAAAACCGCTTTTTATGCTGAATCCGGTGGTCAGGTAGGTGATACCGGTAAATTGTCCGGCACGGAAGGTGTATTTGAAGTTACAGATACACAAAAATACGGTCAGGCAATTGGTCATATTGGTAAATTGGTAAGTGGCAGTCTAAGCGTTAATACTGCAGTTAATGCTGAAGTTGATGTGGTACGCAGAAATAGCATTCGTCTGAATCACTCAGCAACTCACTTGCTACATTCAGCATTGCGTCAAATTCTTGGAGAACATGTTTCTCAGAAAGGTTCTCTGGTAAATGACAAGTATTTGCGCTTCGACTTCTCCCATTTTGAGGCGATGAAGCCAGAACAAATCCGTCTGGTAGAAAACCGGGTGAATGAAGAAGTTCGTAAGAATTCACCAATTATTACAGATGTAATGGATTTGGAAGAGGCAAAAACCAAGGGTGCTATGGCACTATTTGGTGAAAAGTATGATGAGAAAGTGCGCGTATTGAGCATGGGGGATTTTTCCACTGAGTTGTGCGGTGGGACTCATGCAAGCCGTACCGGCGATATCGGATTATTCCGTATTACCAGTGAATCAGGTACGGCTGCGGGTATTCGTCGTATCGAAGCCGTAACAGGTCAAACCGCACTTAATTCTATTTATCAGCAGACTGATTTATTGCAAGATATAGCTTACTTGGTGAAGGGTGATATCAACAGCCTGAATGAGAAAGTTAAAACGACGCTGGATAGAACGAAGCAGCTGGAAAAAGAACTGCAACAGCTGAAATCGCAGCAGGCAGCTCAGGAAAGCTCTTCTTTGGCTAATCAGGCAAAAGATATTCAGGGTGTTCGCCTGCTGGTAACCCAGTTGGGTGATGTAGAACCAAAAATGCTCAGAACAATGGTGGATGATCTGAAAAATCAATTAGGATCAGCAATTATTGTGCTTTCTACTGTGACTGGTGATAAAGTCACCCTAATTGTTGGTATAACGAAGGATTTGACTGCTAGAATAAAAGCGGGCGATTTAATCTCTTTCGTTGCCCAACAAGTTGGAGGTAAAGGAGGAGGTCGTCCTGATCTGGCTCAGGCTGGCGGGACGGACGTATCAGCTCTTCCTTCCGCATTGGACAGTGTAGAAGAGTGGGTCACATTGCGGTTGTAGTTGGTATTACAGTGATAGTAGTGGCACCATGAATCAATCTTTTTATGGTGCCAAATGTTTTTCGTTGTGAAATTGTTGAAATGTTGTGCACATACTTATATTTTAGCTATCCTATAGATACAAGTGATGTGTTCAAAACTGCTTATACTTTAAGTAGATACCATAGCTTTACGTTTTCACGGTGTTTGATGGATAATAGCGGGGAAACCTAGAGACCCGACTCTTTTAAATTTTCAAGGAGCAAAGAATGCTTATTCTGACTCGTCGAGTTGGTGAAACGCTCATGATAGGCGATGAGGTAACAGTTACAGTACTGGGAGTTAAAGGCAACCAAGTTCGCATTGGTGTAAATGCGCCCAAGGAAGTTTCTGTTCACCGTGAAGAGATTTATCAACGGATTCAGGCAGAGAAGTCTCAGCCTACAACTTTTTAATTCAGGAATGGCGTCCATGCTTTTTTAAAACTTGGGCGCTACTCTATCCCTTCTTTATGAATCAAGCCGATTTATCTCTCTTTGTTACCTTAATTCTATTCTCTCACGTCTTTTTATTTTCTATCTGTTGAAAAGACATCATTCATGATGCCATAGCGATGAATAATTTTTTCTACAAATCTTCATCTCTATTCGGTAATTTTGCTGCTGGCAAAACAGCCTTTTAGACGTTAAACCACTCACTTTGAGCGCAAAGTATTCAAACGGAAAAAAGTTGCGAAAAATTGTTTGACTTATCAGGCTGGGAAAGTAATATGTGCGCCATCGCAGCGACGAAGAGCTTTAAGAGAAAAGCTTCTGAGTAAATCAAATCTCAGAGGTGAAGCTTAAAAGAGTTCAAGTCGAAAGTTTTAAAGCGTATGGTGAGGTGGCCGAGAGGCTGAAGGCGCTCCCCTGCTAAGGGAGTATGTGGTTAAGAGCTGCATCGAGGGTTCGAATCCCTCCCTCACCGCCATTTTAAGATGCATCCGTAGCTCAGCTGGATAGAGTACTCGGCTACGAACCGAGCGGTCGGAGGTTCGAATCCTCCCGGATGCACCATTTTAAACTCCGCGATTTACTTAGGTATCTCAATTCTGAAAATTTAGGCAATCAACAGCGCCTGAACAGAACACTGAAAACCGACAATGCATCCGTAGCTCAGCTGGATAGAGTACTCGGCTACGAACCGAGCGGTCGGAGGTTCGAATCCTCCCGGATGCACCATTTTAAACAACGATTTATCGGGTGTTCAATTCTGGAAAATCGGGTAAGCGACAGCACCTGAACAGAACATAGAAAATTGACAATGCATCCGTAGCTCAGCTGGATAGAGTACTCGGCTACGAACCGAGCGGTCGGAGGTTCGAATCCTCCCGGATGCACCATATTAAATGCAACGATTTATCGGGCATTCAGTTCTGAAAAATCAGGTAAGCGACAGCGCCTGAACAGAACATAGAAAATTGACAATGCATCCGTAGCTCAGCTGGATAGAGTACTCGGCTACGAACCGAGCGGTCGGAGGTTCGAATCCTCCCGGATGCACCATATTAGATGAACCCCTGCTTTAATAGGCAGGGGTTTTTCGTTTTTCTTTTTATACATTATATTTATTTTATCATTCTGTGTTTATGTTTTGTTCAATAACATATCTTCGTAGCTATGTAGTCAGCGACAATTTGGCTTGTTTGATATAAAGTAAGCGCTCAATAATCATCTTATTAAAACTCCACGGGAGGTCAAATTGATCCCGGATGTATCAAGAGCATTGTCATGGTTAGAGGCAAATCCAGCCGTTTTAGATGGCATTTGTCGTGGTATTGAACGTGAAACATTGCGTGTTACTCCAGATGGTCATTTAGCTATGACAAAGCATCCAGAACCGCTAGGTGCTTCCTTAACACATAAATGGATTACAACCGATTTTGCTGAATCTTTGCTGGAGTTTATCACCCCTGTCGATAATGACATAAAAAGAACGATTGATTTTCTTAAAGACTTACATCGATATACTGCAAAAAATCTGGTCAATGAAAAAAACTGGCCTCTGAGTATGCCATGCTTCATTGATAAGGAAGAGGATATAACTCTGGCACAGTACGGTCAATCTAACATCGGGCGTTTTAAGACTCTGTATAGGGAAGGGTTGAAAAATCGTTATGGTGCATTGATGCAGACTATCTCTGGCGTACATTATAATTTTTCACTGCCAATCAGCTTTTGGCAGGCATGGTTAGGTGTAAAAGATGCAGAAAGCGGTAAAGAACAAATTTCAGAAGGGTATTTTAAACTGATCCGCAATTACTATCGGTTCGGTTGGGTAATCCTGTATTTGTTTGGCGCATCACCGGCAATTTGTTCCTCATTTTTACGTGGGAGAAGTACTGCTCTATCCTTTGAACATACTGAAAAAGGAACCAGCTATCTACCTTATGCGACTTCTTTGAGAATGAGTGATTTAGGGTATACCAATAAATCGCAGAGTGATCTGAATATTACTTTTAATAGCCTGCACACATATGTCGCTGGACTCAAGAAAGCAATTCACAAGCCATCGGCTGAATTTGCCGCTCTGGGACTGAAGAAAGACGGTAAGTATTTACAGTTGAATACTAATGTTCTTCAGATAGAGAATGAACTGTATGCACCGATACGCCCTAAACGTGTAGCTAAAGAAGGAGAATCACCTTCAGATGCTTTACTTCGCGGAGGTGTGGAATATATTGAAATTCGTTCTCTGGATATCAATCCGTTCACATCGATTGGTGTTGATGAGACACAGCTTCGTTTTCTGGATCTATTTTTGATATGGTGTGCAGTCGCTGATTCTCCTGAAATGAGCAGTGAAGAGTTGGATTGTTGTCGCAAAAACTGGAATAAAGTGATCCTTGAAGGGCGTAAGCCTGACCTGAACATTGGTATTGGTCATGGGGTTGAACTGCAACCGCTTAAAGTCGTCGGGCAGAAATTATTTGCTGATCTGGAACGTGTTGCTGAGGTCTTGGATAGTTGCTCCGGGTCACAGTATCAGTCAGTTTGTAAGGAACTGGTGGGCATGTTTGAAGATCCATCACTAACATTTTCTGCTCGTGTATTAGAACGGATGAAAACTCAGGGAATTACTGGGTTTGGGCTGGAACTGGCTAATAAATATTATATGGAATTAGTTAACGAGCCGTATAGTATACTAAATGATGAACGTTTTTCTGCGGAACGCGAGGCTTCAGTGGAGCGGCAGCGTACTCTGGAACAACAAGACAACATGTGTTTTGATGATTATCTAAAATTACATGCAGGGTCTTAAAAAATAAAAATGGCCACCGAGTGGTGGCCGAATAAAAAAGTCTCTTAGAAAAATAAGGATGATAACAATTTTGCGCGTCTTCATAAGTTAAGACCAGCTGCAATTAGAAAGGTTTCATCTATTTGAAAAATTTTTCGTAAAAAAAATCTGATGACTGAGGAGGTTGGATTATGCCTTTATTGGACAGTTTTACCGTTGACCATACACGTATGTCAGCACCTGCCGTTAGAGTTGCTAAGACGATGAAAACGCCTCACGGTGATACTATTACGGTATTTGACTTACGTTTTTGTGTTCCTAACAAAGAGGTCATGCCAGAAAAAGGAATTCACACACTTGAACACCTGTTTGCCGGTTTTATGCGTAACCACTTAAACGGTGACGGCGTTGAAATTATCGATATCTCTCCTATGGGATGCCGTACCGGTTTTTATATGAGTTTAATTGGTGCTCCAGATGAATTCAGAGTGGCTGAAGCATGGAAGGGTGCGATGGCTGATGTTCTGAAAGTTCAGGATCAGAGAAAAATCCCTGAATTGAATGTTTATCAGTGTGGTACTTATGAAATGCATTCATTGCAGGAAGCACAGGATATTGCACGCCACATTCTGTATT
Organism: Xenorhabdus innexi; assembly: GCF_002632485.1. Classification (GTDB taxonomy): domain Bacteria; phylum Pseudomonadota; class Gammaproteobacteria; order Enterobacterales; family Enterobacteriaceae; genus Xenorhabdus; species Xenorhabdus innexi. The sequence goes on from NZ_NIBU01000030.1 coordinate 21,243, forward strand.
CAGATGTTCGTGTTAATAAAAATGATGAACTTGCTTTACCGGAAGAAAAATTGGTTGAACTACAAGTGTAGTATGAGTTGAGTGTAGCTAACAAAGAAGCAACTACACATGTTATTCTGGCCGTAAAAATACCGTTCTACGGCCAGATTTATTCTTATTAATCAGTCATTGGCTTGAGTGTTTTTAGCTGTTCTCTGCTTCATCGGTGTAACCCGCACTTTTTTGATAACATTGTCATTTACAGAAAGAATTTCAAAGTTGTAATCATTGATTTGCACCTGAACATTAAGTTCCGGGATCTCGCCTAATTCTTCCAGAATCATACCGTTCATTGTTCGTGGCCCGTCAGCCGGTAGTGTCCAGTCAAATGCTTTATTTAATTCACGGATATTAGCCGTCCCGTCAACCAGAATCGTACCATCACTTTGTGGCAGAACTTCTTCTGCCAGAGAAGGAGACATAGACGTGGTAAAATCACCAACAATTTCTTCCAGAATATCTTCTACAGTCGCCAGTCCCTGAATATCCCCATATTCATCAACAGTCAGGCCTACTTTCTGTTTATTACGCTGAAAGTTAACCAACTGGGTATTTAATGGTGTATTGACAGGAATAAAGTAAATCTTATCCGCAGCTCTGATCAGATTCTTTTTCGTAAATTCTTTTTTCTCCATCATGAGACGGTAGGCTTCGCGTACTCGTAGCATGCCAATAGCATCATCCAGCGAATTCCGGTACAACACAATTCTGCCATGTGGTGAATGTGTCAACTGGCGTATAACGGATTTCCAGTCGTCATTAATATCAATGCCGACAATCTCATTACGGGGCACCATGATGTCCCCAACAGTAACTTTCTCAAGATCCAATATCGAGATAAGCATATCCTGATTACGGCGTGAGAGATTGGTGTTGGATTCATTCACAATCGTTCTCAGTTCATCTTTACTGACCGAATCATTGCGAATACCAGAAACCTTGATCCCCAGACAGCGCATAAACAGTAAAGTGATCTTATTAAACGCCCAAACAAGCGGCAGCATGATTTTTTGTAATGGGCGTAGTAATAAACTGCTCGGAAAGGCAACTTTCTCCGGGTATAGAGCTGCGATAGTTTTGGGCATAACCTCTGCGAAAACCAGAATCACAAAAGTCAGTATCCCGGTTGCAATAGCAACTCCGGCATCGCCATAAAGACGCATACCAACAATAGTCGCCAGCGAGGATGCCAGAATATTGACAAGGTTATTGCCGATCAGGATCAGACTGATTAGCCTGTCAGGATGGCGGAGCAGTGATTCAACTCTCCGGGCCGGGTTGCTGCCTTGTTTGGCTAAGTGACGTAAACGATAACGGTTTATTGTCATCATGCCGGTTTCTGAGGCAGAAAAGTAGGCAGAAATGATAACCATGATGACAAGAACAATAATTAATGTGCCTGTTGAGACATGCTCCAAAACAGAGTTCCTTCCTAATGTTTATATAAACTGGCTGCGGTGGTTTCTGAATATTTAATAAGTCATGAATTCCTGCAACAACCTGCTGCCAAAGAAAGCAAGTGTCAGGATAAACGCACCAATTAAATTGAACCAAATAACACGTTTGCCGCGCCATCCTTCACGATAATGCCCCCATAGCAAAATAATGTAGATAAACCATGCGGTGAGGGACAAAACCGATTTATGGATATTTTCTTTATCGAAAACATTATCCATATACATGACACCTGTACATAACGTCAATGTTAGTAAAATTATGCCAACTTGGATAATGTGAAACATTTTGCGCTCAATCGCCATTAATGGAGGCATTCCCGGCGAGAAAGTAAGTTTTTTCTTTTTCAGCCGATTATTCAGCCAGCTAATCTGTAGTGCATAGAGTGCGGCAATCAGTAACGTGGCATACCCCAACAAGGCCAGCCCGATATGTATAAATAGACCAATGTTTCCCTCAAGATGAGTAATGAATTCACCGGGTACCATGCTCGCCAGTATCAGATTTATCACAGCAAAGCTGTAAACAATCGGTAGTAAAAACCATGCACGCCCACGAAAGGCAACAATTGTCATAATGATACAGACGAGTAAGCTGACCATAGAGCCTAAATTCAGCAATGCCAGATTCTGTCCGCTACTAACATGAAAAATCTGATATTTTAGTGAAATAGTATGATTGAAGAGTGCGACAATTGCGAAAAGCAGCGCCAATTTTTGATAATTGTTTTGTTGCCGCAATAAGCCCGGCACAATGAGTGTCAGGCTAACGAGATAAGCAAGTGAGGCAATGATTGAAAATGCGGGCATAAAGTTTTTCGTTTTCGCAAGAATATTAGAGTTAACTTAAAATTTAAGTATACCGTCAGCGAGGATAGCCTCCAACCGTTGTTAATCATACTTGGGAATCTCTTTGCAGAGATTACATCATCATCGTGTTATAATTCTCTAAATTTGCCTGACCCTGACAGGTATACCCACTTGTAGATATCTGAGCTGAGATAATGTTTGATAATTTAACTGACAGACTATCGCGCACATTGCGCAATATCAGCGGTCGTGGACGGCTGACTGAAGACAATATTAAAGATACGCTGCGCGAAGTTCGCATGGCTTTACTTGAAGCGGATGTCGCGTTACCTGTAGTGCGTGATTTCATTGCAAGAGTTAAAGAAAGCGCGGTAGGGCATGAAGTTAACAAAAGTCTGACTCCCGGGCAAGAATTCGTCAAAATTGTTCAAAATGAACTGGTAAAGGCGATGGGAGAGGTGAACAGCGAGTTGAATCTTGCTGTTCAGCCTCCGGCAACCATTCTGATGGCGGGTTTGCAGGGTGCTGGTAAAACAACCAGTGTTGCAAAGCTGGGCAAATTACTGAAAGAAAAAAGTAAGAAAAAAGTATTGGTTGTTTCTGCTGACGTATATCGTCCGGCCGCAATCAAGCAGCTTGAAACGCTGTCAGAAACTGTTGGAGTTGATTTTTTCCCGTCAGACCCGCAAGAAAAGCCGGTTGATATTGTTAATAAAGCAATTCAGCATGCCAAGCTGAAATTCTACGATGTGCTTATAGTCGATACAGCAGGGCGTCTGCATGTCGATGAAGCCATGATGGATGAAATTAAAGAGGTCCATGCGGCAATCAATCCTATTGAAACTCTGTTCGTTGTCGATGCAATGACGGGGCAGGATGCTGCAAACACGGCTAAAGCATTTAATGAAGCGTTACCACTGACAGGTATTGTACTGACTAAAGTGGATGGTGATGCTCGTGGTGGTGCGGCGCTTTCTATCCGGCATATCACAGGTAAACCAATTAAATTCCTTGGTGTTGGCGAAAAAACCGATGCTCTGGAACCTTTCCATCCTGACCGTATTGCATCGCGGATTCTGGGGATGGGAGACATGCTTTCACTCATTGAAGAAATTGAAAGTAAAGTTGACCGGACTCAGGCAGAAAAACTGGCATCAAAACTGAAAAAAGGTGATTGTTTTGATTTAACTGATTTTCTTGATCAGCTTAAACAGATGCGCAACATGGGTGGCATGGCGAGTATGTTAAGCAAAATGCCGGGTATGTCTCAGGTTCCTGATGCTGTCAAATCTCAAATGGATGACAAAGTTCTGGTTAAGATGGAAGCCATCATCAATTCAATGACCCGTAAGGAACGTGAAAAACCGGAAATTATCAAAGGATCACGCAAACGCCGTATTGCAATGGGTTCCGGTACACAGGTGCAGGATGTCAACCGTTTGCTAAAACAGTTTGATGAAATGCAGCGCATGATGAAAAAAATGAAGAAAGGTGGTATGGCAAAAATGATGCGGAGCATGAAAGGCATGCTGCCACCTGGTTTCATGGGGCGATAATCAACAAATTTCGAAAGAAAATGCTCTTTGGATTGCTTTTTGCGCCAAAGTGAGTAAAATTTTCGGGCTTTTTCATGGACAGCTGGACTCCGTTCCTCGATGGCGTCTGGTTGTTTTGATAACTAATGAGGATGTTATGGTAACAATTCGTTTAGCTCGTGGTGGCGCTAAAAAGCGTCCGTTTTATCAAGTAGTAGTGACCGACAGCCGCAATGCGCGTGATGGTCGCTTCATTGAGCGCGTTGGTTTCTTCAACCCTATCGCATCAGGGAATGCTGAAGCTCTGCGTTTAGATCTGGACCGTATCGAACACTGGGTTGGTCTGGGTGCATCTGTTTCTGATCGTGTTGCGACACTGATCAAAGACGCTAAAAAAGCAGCTTAATCTGTCGCGGTGGTAACAATGAGCAAACAATCCGGCCTGGAGCACCCTGTTGATCCAATCGTGTTGGGGAAATTGGGATCAGCATACGGCATACGTGGTTGGCTCAGAGTTTTTTCCTCCACCGAACAAGCCGAAGACATCTTTGCATATCAGCCGTGGTTTATTCAGCGTTCCGGTCAGTGGCAACACGTTGAGCTGGAAACATGGAAATATCACAATCAGGATTTGATCATCAAAATTAAAGGTATTGATGATCGAGATGCTGCGAATCTGTTCACTAACTGTGAAGTAGTGGTGGATTCATCCCAATTACCAGAACTGGAAGACGGTGATTATTACTGGAGAGACCTTACGGGTTGCCAGGTAATCAATATGGCAGGTTATAACCTTGGAACTGTCCAGGATATGATGGAAACCGGGTCTAACGATGTCATGGTAATAAAAGCAAACCTGAAAGATGCATTCGGTATCAAGGAGCGGTTAATTCCGTTTCTTGATGGGCAGGTTATCAAGAAAGTTGATCTCGCTACCAAAACTATTGAAGTAGATTGGGATCCTGGTTTTTAATCTCCGGTAAACCGGTTGAGAAGTGGGACGCTATATGTGGATTGGGGTTATTAGCCTGTTTCCTGAAATGTTCCGCGCAATAACCGAGTACGGGGTAACTGGTCGGGCAGTGAAAAATGGCCTGCTCAGTATTGATTGCTGGAGTCCGAGGGATTTTACCTACGACCGGCATCGTACTGTGGACGACCGCCCTTATGGTGGTGGTCCTGGCATGCTGATGATGGTGCAACCATTACGGGAAGCCATTCATGCAGCGAAAGCTTCGGCTGGTGATGGTGCAAAGGTGATATATCTTTCACCTCAGGGTCGTAAACTCGATCAACAGGGAGTTTGCGAACTGGCGGCAAATGAGAAATTAATTCTGGTTTGCGGTCGTTATGAAGGTATTGATGAGCGAGTGATCCAAACCGAAATTGACGAAGAATGGTCTATCGGTGATTACGTTCTCAGCGGGGGAGAACTTCCTGCGATGACAATGATTGATTCCATATCCCGGTTTATTCCTGGGGTGTTGGGGCGTCAGGCATCGGCTGAGGAGGATTCTTTTGCTGACGGGCTGTTGGATTGTCCGCATTATACCCGCCCTGAAGTGTTGGATGGGATGGAAGTTCCTGCTGTTTTACTGTCAGGAAATCATGCCGAAATTAATCGCTGGCGTATGAAACAGTCACTTGGTCGTACTTGGCTAAGAAGGCCCGAACTTCTAGAAAGCCTAGCTCTGACTGACGAGCAAAGGATGTTGCTGGCTGAATTCCAGCAGGAATATCAGGATCAGGCAACGAATTAATCTGGGCATATCCAATAAAGGAATGTCTCTGATATATCAGTTTACCTAGGGTAAGAGAGTTATTATGAGCAACATTATTAAACAACTTGAACAAGAGCAGATGAAGCAAGACGTACCTTCATTCCGTCCGGGTGACACCGTGGAAGTTAAGGTATGGGTCGTTGAAGGTTCTAAAAAGCGTCTGCAGACATTCGAGGGCGTGGTTATCGCGATTCGTAACCGCGGTCTGCACTCTGCATTCACTGTTCGTAAGATTTCTAACGGCGAAGGCGTTGAGCGTGTATTCCAGACTCACTCCCCAGTCGTAGACAGCATTTATGTTAAACGTCGTGGTGCTGTTCGTAGAGCTAAACTGTACTACCTGCGTGAGCGTTCTGGTAAGGCAGCGCGTATCAAAGAGCGTCTGGGCGCTAAATAATACGCTTTCGCTACATCCGAAAGTTATAAGGCCAGCAATTTGCTGGCCTTTTTAATGGATAATCATTTCACATTTAAAATAAGTTTAATCGCAGCATACACTTCATCAAATATCCCATCATAAATAGTTTTAATACCCTTTCGTCTTAAACTCAATTCACTGAATACTGTTACGAACAATTGTGTGTTTTTTAATTCATTAAAGGTTATTAATGAATATCATTGGTGTTTTATTATACATGGAGAATATAAAATGGAGTCAGAAGTATCCAGAGAAAATATTCAAAATAATAGCGATCCAGTGATGCCTGTAAGTAACTGGCCTGTATGGGGTATGGTTGCTTTACCTGTCGTGGGTGCAATTATAGAAGTAGTGGCTGACATAGCATTTGATTGGTGGATATATGCAGCGCTTAATATCTCCCTTTGGTTTGCTGATGATATTTTGTTGAAGAGTCAAAATCGTAAAATACCAAAAGGGCTTTTATATCTTGTTCTTTTAACTCCATTATATTTATGGATACGAGCAAATTTTCTAAAGACGGATAAAGATTATTTTATTGGATGGTTACTAACATTCATATTATCAATCATTATTTCTTTCAATAATGTTTCTAGCCAAATGGTAGCTGAAACAGCATGTTCTGTTGTTACTGATATTTATAGCAAACAATATACTCATAATTCGACACAAAATCCGTTATATAACTTACTTAATGAACCTAATAACTTTCATTATGTTAATAAATTTAATGATGTCAGATGCAAAACCGTTAACATTGATGAAAAAATGTCTAACGGAATTTATTATGCGCATGCGATATTAACCAATGGAGATTCAGTAAAAATAGAAATAGAGAAAAATTTTGCTGAAATTAGAGTAGCTATTTTGGAATAACTGAGAAGTCTAAAGGTTTTTTCAAACATAACACCATCTACGTCAGAATATTGTCAGTAGACGGTGTTAGTGATTATGGTGTTACATAAAAGTGCTGACTAAAATGTATCCTACAGCACAGGAGCAACTGACACCAATCAGGCCCGGTATAAGAAAGCTATGGTTGATGATAAATTTTCCGATTTTTGTTGTACCGGAACGGTCGAAACCGATGCAAGCCAGATCGCTTGGATAAGTCGGTAATACAAAATAACCGTAAGCTGCCGGGAAGAATGCAATCAAAAGTTTAGGGTCAACGCCAAGCTGTAATCCCATAGGAGCAATTGCGGTCAAAGCTGCGGCTTGACTGTTAACCAATTTTGACACCAGAAACAATACTAACGCGTAAGTCCAGGGTTTTGCCTGAACAACATCTTCCAGTACCAGCTTTAATTCACCTAAATGTGAGTGGAAGAAAGTATCACTCATCCATGCAACGCCAAAAACAGAAAAGATAGCCACCATTCCGGCTTTGAACACAGCGCTATTGGCTATTTCACTGGTTTTGACTTTACATGTCATCAAAATAATAGAACCAGCGATCAGCATCATCATCTGGATAACCAGATTCATAGAGAGTGGTTTTAATTCCCCTTTTACTTCAAAAGCAGGGCGTAATTCAGAGTATGCGCCGAACAATACTACAACAGCAATGGCAGCGAAAAAGATCCATGTAGCTCTGTATGCCTGTTTAGGAAATACCTGATCTAATAGAGTTTCTGAATTACCGTAGATAAACTCCCGCTGTTTAGGATCTTTAGTTTTCTCCTGAAATTCTTCGTCTTTATCTAAATCTTTACCGCGGCGCAAACTCCATAATGCGGCAATTACAACTCCTGTCAGTGATGCCGGAATTGAAACAGCCAGAATTTCTAAAATTCCGTAGGCATGACCAATACCATGGCTGGCAGCAATAATTGATACTAAAGAAACAACGGCAACCGAAACAGGAGAGGCAGTAATTGCCATTTGGGAGGCAACAGATGCGACTGCCATAGGGCGTTCAGGACGAATGCCTTTTTTTAAGGCGATATCACCGATGATCGGGAACATGGTATAGACCACATGACCTGTGCCACAAAGGAAAGTGAGCATCCATGTAGTGAGTGGAGCCAAAATAGTAATGTGCTGTGGATGGCGGCGTAGAAGACGTTCAGCGCACTGCATCATGACATTCAGACCGCCCGCAGTCTGTAAAACAGATGCACAGCCGATCACAGCAAGAATAGTGAGCATTACATCAACTGGTGGCTTGCCTGGCTCTAACCCAAAAATAAATGTCAGTATAAAAAGCCCTATGCCACTGATCAGCCCCAATCCCATGCCCGCATAACGCGTACCTATCAATAAGCATATAATTATTATGGCAAATTGCAGCGTTATCATATCTATCCTTAATGAGTGAGTAAAAACGAACGTTGATAGCCCACTTTTTTAGTCAGTGTTATTCAACAATTCTTTATAAATGTTATTTTATAGTTTCAACCTAATACTAAAGTCACATGTTAATATTATTAAAATTGTAATATAAAAACGGGATTAAGATCTTATTTTTACTACATGATTTTTAAATAAATTTATATTTTAATGAAGATTAACAAATAGTTAATAAATCATTTCAGTTTGGTGTTGCGGTTGTGAAATATATTAATTAAATAATTACCATGAAGATTGATTAATATATTTCTATCTACAATTAGAATATATATAAATTATTTATTCATTGATTAATGTCAATTGCTAAGTGGTATTTGGTGTAAAATAATATTTACACTATCGTAAAAAAATATAAACAATCGGATTGTATTCTTTACGGAGCATGGTATGTTATCTGGCAGACGCTAAAAACTTAAACAGACAAATAAAGCAGGTATGAAAAATGATCATGCAAAAAGATGCGCTTAATAACATTCATATTCTTGATGAACAGGTTCTCATTACACCGGAAGAGCTGAAACAAAAATATCCATTGAGTAGCAGCGATCTGCATGCCATTACAAACGCGCGTAATACTATTGCTGATATCATTCATCATGATGATCCCCGTTTGTTGGTGGTATGTGGTCCATGTTCTATTCATGATGTGGATGCTGCTCTTGATTATGCCCGCCGTTTGAAATCACTTTCGGCTGAACTGAGTGATTGTCTGTATGTTGTTATGCGCGTCTATTTCGAAAAACCTCGTACTACCGTTGGCTGGAAAGGTCTAATCAGTGATCCTTACATGGATGGATCATTTGATATGGATGCCGGATTACATATTGCTCGTCGTTTGTTACTGAATCTGGTGGAAATGGGGTTGCCATTGGCGAATGAAGCGCTTGATCCCAACAACCCCCAATATTTGGGCGACCTTTTTAGTTGGTCAGCGATTGGGGCAAGAACGACAGAATCCCAGACGCATCGTGAAATGGCATCAGGCTTATCAGTATCAGTCGGCTTTAAGAATGGCACTGATGGTAATTTAAATACCGCTATTAATGCGATGAAAGCTGCGGCAATGCCACATCGCTTTATGGGAATAAATCAGTCAGGTCAGGTTTGTCTGCTGCAAACTCAGGGTAATCCGAATGGCCACATAATATTACGTGGTGGAGCGGAGCCTAATTATAGTCCTGAACATGTGCGTGATTGTGAAAATCAGATGGTTAAGGCAGGCTTAGTTCCATCACTGATGATTGATTGCAGTCATGGTAACTCCAATAAAGATTTTCGTCGTCAAAGTGTGGTTGTGGATTCAGTCGCTGAGCAAATTATGAGTGGTAATCAATCCATTATTGGTGTCATGTTAGAGAGTCATATTAATGAAGGAAGCCAGTCTTCAGAGCTAACCCGTTCTGAAATGCAATATGGTGTTTCTGTTACTGATGCTTGTATTAGCTGGCAGACGACTGAACAGGTGTTAAGAAAATTACATCAGCAAATCAAGCCACATTTATCAAAACGTAATATAACGATGAAACAGGCAGGATAATTGACATGGCAGCAGAATTATCACAATTACGGAAACAAATTGATGAGGTAGACAAAGCTCTACTGAGTTTACTTTCCAGGCGGATGGATTTGGTAGCTGAAGTTGGTGAAGTTAAAAGCCAGCTTGGGTTACCAATTTATGCACCTGAAAGGGAGGCCAGTATGCTGGCTTCTCGTCGCAAGGAGGCAGAAATTCTGGGGATTTCCCCAGACTTAATTGAAGATATTCTGCGCCGTATTATGCGTGAGTCTTATACCAGTGAAAATGATAAAGGTTTCAAAAAGCTCAATGCTGATATAGGGCCGATTGTGATTGTAGGTGGCTCTGGAAAAATGGGTCGACTATTTAGCCGATTATTGACTTTATCAGATTACGAAGTCAGGAATCTTGAAGCAAATGATTGGGAGCAGGCTGATGCTATTTTAGCCGGTGCTGGCATGGTCATTGTCAGTGTACCTATTCATTTAACTGAAGCCGTTATCCACCGTTTACCTCCTTTACCTGAAGAATGTATTCTGGTGGATTTAGCTTCGATAAAACAAAAGCCACTTCAGGCTATGCTTGATGTACACAAAGGCCCTGTTTTGGGATTACATCCGATGTTTGGGCCGGACGTGGGAAGTTTTGCTAAACAAGTGGTTATTTTTTGCGATGGACGCCAGTCAGAATCATACCAGTGGTTTCTGGAACAAATATTAGTCTGGGGAGCAAGACTACACAGAATTGAAGCAGACCAGCATGATAAAAACATGAGTTTTATTCAGGCGCTACGTCATTTCTCCACTTTTTCTTACGGACGACATCTTTTAAAAGAAGATATCGATTTACAGCAACTATTATCGCTGTCTTCCCCTATTTATCGTCTGGAGTTGGCTATGGTTGGTCGGTTATTTGCTCAGGACCCACAGTTGTATGCAGATATTATTATGTCCAGCCCTGAAAATATTGAACTGATTCGTCGTTATCACCAAAGTTTTGGTCAGGCTTTGGCACTTCTGGAGAATCAGGATAAACAAGCATTTATTGAGAACTTTAATCAAGTGAGCGAATGGTTTGGTGATGAAGCAGTTCGGTTTATGAAAGAAAGCCAGACGCTTTTACAGCAGGCTAATGATAGTCGGATATGAGTCGATATGACGGTTAAACCGGATGTTTCCATCCGGTTAGCTATTTAGAATGGATCAACTGATGTTACATTTTCTGAAGGATAACAACCTAGGATTTTCAAGAAGTGGGTGATTTCAGATAATTCTTTGAGAGCCTGTTGCATTTTCATGGAACGTACATTGGCCTGAACATCAATATAAAACATCTCTTCCCACGGCTTACCGTTGATCGGACGTGATTCCAGTTTACTCATAATAATATTGTGTTTTTTTAAGATAATGAGTGCATCAACCAGAGCGCCAGCCTGTTGCCCCGTGGACATAATAAACGTCGTTTTTGCTGGAACCTGATCTGATACTTCAATAGGTTTTCGGGCAACAACAATAAACCGGGTACTATTATTTTCTTGGTTTGCAAGGTTATTTTCTAAAACCTTCAACCCATAAAGTGCTCCTCCGGCTTCACTTCCCAATACAGCCACTTCCGGTGAATCTATTTCAGTCACCTTTTGCATGGCAACAGCAGTACTTTCACAATAGATTATATTCCAGTGTGGAAATTGATTAAGATATTGGCTGCATTGCTGAAAAGGTTGAGGATGACTGTAGACTGTTTTTATCTTTGATATATCACTCTCTTGGGTAATTAATAAGCAGTGATTGATAGGAAGAGTTATCTCTCCTACCAGAGATAATGGAGTGTGCTGCAAGAGATCGTAAACATCATTTATTGCGCCGGAACTGGTGTTTTCCAGTGGCAGAATACCGTAATCAGCCTGACCAATTTCCACTAATGAAAAGATATCTGGAAACTTATGACAGCTACATTCAATTAACTGATTGAAATGTCGTGCGGAAAACTGACGTGCGGCAAGGTGTGAATAAGAACCTCTTGGACCAAGAAAAGCAATCCGGGCAGTATCATAAGGTGTCTGGTTCAGATGTTGTTGTAGCAGGGCTTGCTGAGTCAGTACTGAATCTTCGATGATCATTTGGAACAGGCGGGTAATGTAAAATCCATCCAACCCACGAGATTTACCTTTATCAATTAACACATCTAGTAATTCCCGCTCCCGATTTTTATCCCGTATCGGACGATTACCGTGAAGTTTTGTTTGCGCAATATCACAGGCCAATTGCCGCCGCTTTGCTAGCAAATCCAGTAAATCAGCATCAACGTTACTGATTTCTTTACGAATGTTAATTAAATCTTGTTCCATAGTACATTCCTGATATTTTTATTATAAAAGTAATTTGTATCTTTCAAATCGCAGTCTGAGACCTATCGGAGATATAAGTTATGGCCTATAAAATAAAAAACCTCCCGTTGGTAGGGAGGTTTTCTTGTTCGTCTTCTTTTTATCTTTTACAAACGAGAAACCCCCTCATAGGAAGGTAAAAAAGAAAAAGGAGAAGAACAGTTTAATATTCATGTCGTTTGTATCTTCATTTTGTAAAATCAAAGAGTGTACTTTTATTAACCTATTCGATGAGGGATGTCAATAGGCGTGACAAAGTGGGATAGGGCTGAAGGGCAACAAAAACGCGCTCATTGAGCGCGTTGAGAAAACAAAACAGGTTATATTTCAAGATTAAGATTAGATTCTTTTACACTATGCTCTGCTCTGCGCGCTTCCCCTTTATGCTGAACTTTATTAAGTTGACGTTCTAATTTAGTCAGCAATTCATTGATAGCTGCATACATATCTTCATGCTTGGCGCTTGCAACCAGCGTACCATTCGGTGTGCCAATTGTGGCATCAACCAAAAACCCTTGTGGCTCTTTTGAAAGCACAATATGTGGATTGATGAGATTGACTTGCCATTTATTCAACTTATTTAGACGGTCTTCCACATGACTACGAATTGCGGTGGTAATTTCCATTTGTTTGCTGGTTATGTTTACTAACATATAGTTACCTCTTTCTGTTTCTCCGTCTTTGATGGTTTCAGCATAACTCGCTTTTAGGGAAAAAGAATGATCTAAGTCACTTTTATTAGCGGATTCTGACGTGGATAAGTTAAATTGTGATTAGTGATGAAGATGTGGACAAAATTTGTTGCTAAGTGACAAGCAATGCGTCATTATCGATCAGTTATGGTATTATCAATCCCAGAAACAATTCCGGAATTTGAATGGATTTCCATCCGGTAATCATGTTCTCTCTAGAAAAATAGCAGCCATATAGCTGCTATTTTTATGATATTCCTTTGAAACTCTATGCTGGGTTGGCAGCAATTAATGCCGCGACTTTATCTGCTTCGGTTTTAAGCCCCAGCGCATCGTATGCTTTTTCCATATAAGGCAACGCTTTTCTGGTGGCTTCGGTGTCCGGATAATTCCTTAACATTTGTTCTGTACGATTGACGACTGCAACGTAAGCACCGCGTTTAGTGTAATATTGAACAATGGCAAGTTCATGTTTGGCTAAACGATCTTTCAGAGAAACTAAACGTTTATAAGCATCAGCTACATATTGGCTGTTAGGGTAATAACGTACCAGTTGACTAAAATCGCGGAATGCGGCACGGGCATTTTCAGGATCACGGTTTGAGCGGTCAAGACCTAAAACATCCTGTAGAAAGTTATCGTCCATAGCCTGTAATACCAGACCACGCATATACATGACATAGTCAATATTCGGGTGAGTTGGATTCAGGCGCATGAAACGTTCAATAGATGCAAGGGCAAGAGGAAATTCTGCTGATTTATAATAAGCATAAATTAAATCCAGCTGAACCTGCTGAGAGTAAGGTCCGAAAGGATAACGGTTATCTAGGGATTCCAATTGCTTGATAGCCGCTTTATAGTTACCGTCCTGCAGTTTTTCCTGCCCGTTTGAATAAATTTGAGATGGCGGGATATCAGGAACAGCCTCTTTATTGCTGGAGCACCCAGATAAAACCAGGCTCAATGTGGTCGCTGCCACCAGATATTTCATGCGAATCATCACGTGTTGATTACCCTCTGATTGTTTTCTGGGAGACTATCCGCGAAGCTCCCGGCAAAAGATAGAGTACAATAGCACACTATTTTAAATGAAACGGCCTCGCCGTCAAAACTCAACGTAAAATATAGAAGTTATATATGGCACAACAAATACGACTTAATACGACAGTCGCTGAATCTCAGCTCGGTCAGCGTTTAGATCAAGCTTTGGCTGAATTGCTCCCTGATTACTCCCGTTCACGTATAAAAGAGTGGATCTTGAGTGATAAAGTTCAGGTAAATGGCAAATTAATTAATAAGCCAAAGGAAAAAGTACTGGGCGGAGAAGAAATTTCTATTGATGCTATCATTGAAGAAGATGCCCGTTGGGAACCGCAGAATATAGAACTGAACGTTGTTTATGAAGATGACGATATTCTGGTTATTAACAAACCGCGTGACCTGGTTGTACATCCGGGGGCGGGCAACCCTGACGGCACAGTACTGAATGCTCTGCTATACCGTTATCCAGAGATTGCAGATGTTCCCCGGGCGGGCATTGTGCACCGCCTTGATAAGGATACGACAGGTCTGATGGTAGTTGCAAAAACAGTTCCGGCACAGACTCGTCTGGTTGAATCCCTGCAATTACGTGAAATTACCCGTGAGTACGAAGCCGTTGCTTTAGGGCGTATGACAGCGGGTGGGATTGTAGAAGAGCCGATATCCCGCCATCCGACAAAGCGGACGCATATGGCTGTTCACCCAATGGGCAAGCCAGCCGTGACTCATTATCGGGTGATGGAACATTTCCGGGCACATACCCGCCTTCGCTTGCGTCTGGAGACGGGCAGAACGCACCAAATCCGCGTGCATATGTCACACATTAAACATCCACTGGTTGGAGATCAGCTTTATGGCGGTCGTCCTCGTCCTCTGAAAGGTGCCTCTGAGGAATTTCGCGAAGCGATACGCAACTTTGACCGTCAGGCGTTGCACGCTACTATGTTGCGTCTTTATCATCCGATAACAGGTATTGAGATGGAGTGGCATGCGCCATTACCGGACGATATGGTTAAGCTTATTGATGTGATGAAAGCAGATGCCGAAACTTTCAAAGATGAGATGGATTGGTAGTTAAATGACACCACTGATTTTTCCTGATTGGCCACAACCCGAGGGGGTTGGCGCATGTAGTACAACCCGGCAGGGCGGTATTAGTCTTCCGCCCTATGATAGCCTGAATTTAGGCAGTCACGTTGGAGATGCTCCTCTATATGTAGAGCGAAACCGTGAATTATTGGCTGAATATGCGCGATTGCCGCAGCAGCCAGTCTGGTTGGAACAGGTACATGGAACACGTGTTATCAGGTTAGATGGTCAGTTAGTGGAAAATAATCAGGCTGATGCTGTTTATACTAATCAAGTCGGGCAGGCGTGTGCTGTAATGACAGCAGATTGCCTGCCTGTACTTTTTTGTTCCGTCAAAGGTGATGAAGTCGCAGCAGCCCATGCGGGATGGCGTGGATTATGTGCCGGTGTTCTGGAAAATACAGTGGCTCAATTTACGACAGAACCTGACATGATCCACGTATGGCTAGGGCCAGCTATTGGCCCTGAAAAGTTTGAAGTCGGGCGCGAGGTTATGGAAGCTTTTCTGGCAACAGACCCTAATCTGGAGCAGGCCTTTACACCTTATGGAATGAAATTTCTGGCAAATATCTATTTACTGGCTAGATTAAAGTTGGAGTCGATTGGGATAAAAAATGTTTTTGGAGGCACAGTTTGCACGGTCTCAGAAGAAGAGACTTTTTTTTCTTACCGTCGTGATGGTGTTACCGGACGTATGGCAACTTTAATCTGGTTGAGATGATCTATCGCGTAGGGCGATCTTTAGTGCATAGCGCAAGTTTCCAATTAACTTTTCAGCATACCTTGAATATTTAAGGAATGACCTTATCTAATCTCCAGTAGCAAATTCTGACTAGTATTGGAGGTGTTATGCGTCTGGATCGTCTTACTAATAAATTCCAGCTTGCTCTCGCTGACGCCCAATCCCTCGCATTAGGGCGTGATAATCAATTCATCGAACCAATCCACTTGATGAGCGCATTGCTTAATCAAGAGGGGGGTTCTGTTCGCCCTCTATTAATGTCTGCCGGGATTGATACAGGAAACTTGCATGATCGACTAAATCTGGCTTTGGACAGACTTCCAAGAGTAGAAGGAAGTGGCGGTGATGTTCAGGTATCCAATGAATTAGGGCGTTATTTAAACCTGTGCGACAAACTTGCTCAGAAAGCAGGTGATAACTTTATTTCTTCTGAACTCTTTGTTCTGGCAGCGCTGGAAGAACGTGGAGCATTAAGCGACATATTAAAAGCTGTGGGAGCAACAAAAGACAAAATCACTAAGGCAATAGAGATGATGCGCGGTGGTGAAAAAGTAAATGACCAGAGTGCCGAAGACCAACGTCAGGCACTGAAAAAGTACACAATAGATCTTACTGAGAGAGCCGAACAAGGCAAACTTGATCCTGTCATCGGGCGTGATGAGGAAATTCGACGGACAATTCAGGTATTACAGCGTCGAACCAAGAATAATCCTGTATTGATCGGTGAACCGGGAGTGGGTAAAACGGCCATCGTCGAAGGGCTGGCACAAAGGATTGTTAATGGAGAAGTGCCTGAAGGTCTGAAAAACAAAAGAGTCCTGTCCCTGGATATGGGCGCATTATTGGCGGGTGCGAAATATCGGGGTGAGTTTGAAGAGCGTTTGAAAGGTGTTTTGAATGATCTCGCCAAACAAGAAGGTTCGGTCATTCTGTTTATTGATGAGTTACATACGATGGTAGGTGCTGGCAAGGCAGAGGGTGCAATGGATGCGGGCAATATGCTGAAACCAGCACTAGCTCGTGGTGAACTGCATTGTGTCGGTGCGACGACCTTAGACGAATACCGCCAGTACATTGAGAAAGATGCGGCTTTGGAACGCCGTTTCCAGAAAGTTTATGTTGCGGAACCGAGTGTTGAAGATACTATTGCTATTCTACGTGGTCTTAAAGAACGCTATGAACTCCACCATCATGTTCAGATAACTGATCCGGCAATTGTTGCAGCGGCGACATTATCTCATCGTTATATCTCAGATCGCATGTTACCTGATAAAGCGATTGATTTAATTGATGAGGCCGGAGCCAGTCTGCGTATGCAGATGGATTCAAAACCAGAAGCGTTGGATCGCCTGGAACGCAGGATTATCCAATTAAAACTCGAACAGCAGGCACTGAAAAAAGAATCGGATGAAGCCAGTAAAAAGCGTCTTGATATGCTGAATGAAGAGCTGGCGGAAAAAGAGCGTGAATATTCTGAGCTGGAAGAAGAGTGGAAAGCAGAAAAAGCAGAGCTTACCGGCACTCAAAATATTAAAGCTGAGTTAGAAAATGCACGTATAGAATTAGAAAAAGCTCGTCGTAGTGGTGACTTGGCGAGAATGTCTGAAATTCAGTACGGAAAAATTCCTGAATTGGAAAAACAGTTGGCAACAGCAACCACAGCAGAAAATCACCAAATGAAACTGCTGCGTAATAAAGTGACTGATGCTGAAATCGCTGAAATCCTTGCTCGCTGGACAGGAATTCCGGTATCCAGAATGTTGGAAAGCGAAAAAGATAAACTATTGCGTATGGAGCATGAGTTACATAAACGTGTCATTGGTCAGAATGAGGCTGTTGATGCAGTAGCAAACGCAATTCGCCGTAGCCGAGCCGGTTTATCTGACCCAAATCGCCCGATTGGCTCTTTCATGTTTTTGGGGCCGACAGGTGTTGGTAAAACTGAGCTGTGTAAGGCATTAGCCAATTTCCTGTTCGATAGTGACGATGCAATGGTACGTATCGACATGTCTGAATTTATGGAAAAACATTCTGTCTCAAGACTGGTGGGTGCACCTCCCGGCTATATTGGTTATGAGGAAGGCGGTTATCTGACAGAAGCGGTACGTCGCCGTCCTTACTCAGTCATCCTATTGGATGAAGTTGAAAAAGCGCATCCCGATGTTTTCAATATATTGCTGCAAGTGTTGGATGATGGACGTTTAACTGATGGTCAGGGAAGAACAGTCGATTTTCGTAATACAGTCGTGATTATGACATCTAACCTGGGTTCAGACATGATTCAGGAACGTTTTGGGGTACTGGATTATGCCGGAATGAAAGATATGGTGATGGAGATCGTCGGTCATCACTTCAGGCCTGAGTTCATTAACCGGATCGATGAAGTCGTGGTATTCCATCCATTAGGAAAAGAGCATCTGAAAGCCATTACAAGTATCCAGCTACAACGTTTATATAAACGTCTGGAGGAGCGGGGCTATCAAGTCACAATGACATCATCGGCACTAGAAACACTGAGTGAAGCTGGTTTTGACCCTGTATACGGAGCGCGCCCATTAAAAAGGGCTATTCAACAAGAGATTGAAAACCCGCTGGCTCAACAAATCCTTTCTGGCGAACTGATTCCCGGTAAGTTAGTGACATTGGATCTGGAAAACGACCATATTGTTGCAAGGCAATGACATTTTTTGCTTAGTTTCTTCATGGTGCTCGTAGATAGGCATCTATTATAGATGCCTATCCGAGGGGAAAATGTCATTAAGGCAACATAAAAAATAGAATAAAGATAAAAAAGAGGTGAAAAATCCACCTCTTTTTTTGTTTCGTAGCTCAAAAAATAGCTTAAAAAGGTTATTTTGTTTGATAAGTGTTCGATTGAAATCTTTTTTTAAAATAGTTGTTGTCAGCGCCGGAAAACTCCCTATAATGCGCCACCACTGACCGACGCTGAGCTGAGACACGCCGCCGAGGACAGCGGGAAAAAAGCGAAAATAAACGCTTGACTCCCGAGGCGAAAAGCGTAAGATACGCAGCCTCGCAACACGGAAGAAACTTCCGGTTGCCACCGCTCTTTAACAATTTATCAGACAATCTGTGTGGGCACTCGCAAGACCCTATCGACATGCCGAAAGGCAAAAAAGATTAAAGTCT
>NZ_NIBU01000030.1:40347-43603 GCF_002632485.1 Xenorhabdus innexi
TGCTCTTTAACAATCTGGAACAAGCTGAAAAATTTGAAACACTCAGTGATTTTGCTGTTTGACAGCAAGGTGATTGAGGAGTCTCTCAAAACCCCAATCCGAAGACACCTTCGGGTTGTGAGGTTAAGCGACTAAGCGTACACGGTGGATGCCTAGGCAGTCAGAGGCGATGAAGGGCGTGCTAATCTGCGATAAGCGCCGGGAAGGGGATATGACCCGCAAGACCCGGCGATACCCGAATGGGGAAACCCAGTGCAATCCGTTGCACTATCGTTTGATGAATTCATAGTCAAACGAGGCGAACCGGGGGAACTGAAACATCTCAGTACCCCGAGGAAAAGAAATCAACCGAGATTCCCCCAGTAGCGGCGAGCGAACGGGGAGGAGCCCAGAACCAACAACGGCTTGTGTGTCAGTGGAAGCGCCTGGAAAGGCGCGCAGTAAAGGGTGATAGCCCCGTACACGAAGACGCATAAGCCGGGAGTTCGACGAGTAGGGCGGGACACGTGGTATCCTGTCTGAACATGGGGGGACCATCCTCCAAGGCTAAATACTCCTGACTGACCGATAGTGAACCAGTACCGTGAGGGAAAGGCGAAAAGAACCCCGGCGAGGGGAGTGAAAGAGAACCTGAAACCGTGTACGTACAAGCAGTGGGAGCACCCTTTGGGGTGTGACTGCGTACCTTTTGTATAATGGGTCAGCGACTTATATTCTGTAGCAAGGTTAACCGTATAGGGGAGCCGCAGGGAAACCGAGTCTTAACTGGGCGTTAAGTTGCAGGGTATAGACCCGAAACCCGGTGATCTAGCCATGGGCAGGTTGAAGGTTGGGTAACACTAACTGGAGGACCGAACCGACTAATGTTGAAAAATTAGCGGATGACTTGTGGCTGGGGGTGAAAGGCCAATCAAACCGGGAGATAGCTGGTTCTCCCCGAAAGCTATTTAGGTAGCGCCTCGTGAATTCATCTTCGGGGGTAGAGCACTGTTTCGGCTAGGGGGTCATCCCGACTTACCAACCCGATGCAAACTGCGAATACCGAAGAATGTTATCACGGGAGACACACGGCGGGTGCTAACGTCCGTCGTGGAGAGGGAAACAACCCAGACCGCCAGCTAAGGTCCCCAAGTCATGGTTAAGTGGGAAACGAAGTGGGAAGGCTCAGACAGCCAGGATGTTGGCTTAGAAGCAGCCATCATTTAAAGAAAGCGTAATAGCTCACTGGTCGAGTCGGCCTGCGCGGAAGATGTAACGGGGCTAAACCATGCACCGAAGCTGCGGCAGCGACGCTTAGGCGTTGTTGGGTAGGGGAGCGTTCTGTAAGCCGTTGAAGGTGAATCGTGAGGTTTGCTGGAGGTATCAGAAGTGCGAATGCTGACATAAGTAACGATAAAGCGGGTGAAAAACCCGCTCGCCGGAAGACCAAGGGTTCCTGTCCAACGTTAATCGGGGCAGGGTGAGTCGACCCCTAAGGCGAGGCTGAAAAGCGTAGTCGATGGGAAACAGGTTAATATTCCTGTACTCGGTGTTACTGCGAAGGGGGGACGGAGAAGGCTATGTCATCCGGGCGACGGTCGTCCCGGTTTAAGCGTGTAGGTGGGCAGTCCTGGTAAATCCGGACAGCCGTTAACACTGAGGCGTGACGACGAGGCACTACGGTGCTGAAGTGACAGATGCCCGGCTTCCAGGAAAAGCCTCTAAGCATCAGGTAACATTGAATCGTACCCCAAACCGACACAGGTGGTCAGGTAGAGAATACTCAGGCGCTTGAGAGAACTCGGGTGAAGGAACTAGGCAAAATGGTGCCGTAACTTCGGGAGAAGGCACGCTGGCGCGTAGGTGAAGGGACTTGCTCCCGGAGCCGAAGCCAGTCGCAGATACCAGCTGGCTGCAACTGTTTAATAAAAACACAGCACTGTGCAAACACGAAAGTGGACGTATACGGTGTGACGCCTGCCCGGTGCTGGAAGGTTAATTGATGGGGTTATCGCTTTGCGAGAAGCTCTTGATCGAAGCCCCAGTAAACGGCGGCCGTAACTATAACGGTCCTAAGGTAGCGAAATTCCTTGTCGGGTAAGTTCCGACCTGCACGAATGGCGTAATGATGGCCAGGCTGTCTCCACCCGAGACTCAGTGAAATTGAACTCGCTGTGAAGATGCAGTGTACCCGCGGCAAGACGGAAAGACCCCGTGAACCTTTACTATAGCTTGACACTGAACACTGGTCCTTGATGTGTAGGATAGGTGGGAGGCTTGGAAGCGTGGACGCCAGTCTGCGTGGAGCCATCCTTGAAATACCACCCTTTAATGGCTGGTGTTCTAACGTAGGCCCGTTATCCGGGTTGCGGACAGTGTCTGGTGGGTAGTTTGACTGGGGCGGTCTCCTCCCAAAGCGTAACGGAGGAGCACGAAGGTTAGCTAATCACGGTCGGACATCGTGAGGTTAGTGCAAAGGCATAAGCTAGCTTGACTGCGAG
The DNA here is from genome assembly GCF_002632485.1 of Xenorhabdus innexi. Taxonomy (GTDB): domain Bacteria; phylum Pseudomonadota; class Gammaproteobacteria; order Enterobacterales; family Enterobacteriaceae; genus Xenorhabdus; species Xenorhabdus innexi. The sequence goes on from NZ_NIBU01000030.1 coordinate 42,828, forward strand.
AGTGACGGCTCGAGCAGGTACGAAAGTAGGTCTTAGTGATCCGGTGGTTCTGAATGGAAGGGCCATCGCTCAACGGATAAAAGGTACTCCGGGGATAACAGGCTGATACCGCCCAAGAGTTCATATCGACGGCGGTGTTTGGCACCTCGATGTCGGCTCATCACATCCTGGGGCTGAAGTAGGTCCCAAGGGTACGGCTGTTCGCCGTTTAAAGTGGTACGCGAGCTGGGTTTAGAACGTCGTGAGACAGTTCGGTCCCTATCTGCCGTGGGCGTTGGAAGATTGAAAGGGGCTGCTCCTAGTACGAGAGGACCGGAGTGGACGCACCACTGGTGTTCGGGTTGTCATGCCAATGGCATTGCCCGGTAGCTACGTGCGGCAGAGATAACCGCTGAAAGCATCTAAGCGGGAAACTTGCCTTAAGATGAGTCTTCCCTTGTCCCTTGAGGACACTGAAGGAGCGTTCGAGACGAGGACGTGGATAGGCTGGGTGTGTAAGCGTTGCGAGACGTTGAGCTAACCAGTACTAATGAACCGTGCGGCTTAACCTGACAACACCGAAGGTGTTTTAGGGTGTTTGAGAGAAAGACGAAGTTTCAAAGAGAAAATGCGGCATGAAAGCCGCAAGCAGCTTGTTCGGGATTGAAAACAGGATTTGTCTGGCGGCAATAGCGCGGTGGTCCCACCTGACCCCATGCCGAACTCAGCAGTGAAACGCCGTAGCGCCGATGGTAGTGTGGGGTCTCCCCATGTGAGAGTAGGACACTGCCAGACAT
>NZ_NIBU01000300.1 GCF_002632485.1 Xenorhabdus innexi
TCAAAAAGTCAGCTTGTTCTTGTGTTGGATAAATGCGTACTTTTGTTGCTCTTAACATTTCAGTGCTCACCTGTATAATGGCTTTATATTATTGACTTAAATAGGTTTTGTAAAATGAGCGCGCACAATAAAGCACTGCTTCAAGATTATCTCAGAAAAAGGCATAGTGTGAGCAAACTAGTTGTACATCTGGTGTTCACAACGAAATATCGAA
>NZ_NIBU01000301.1 GCF_002632485.1 Xenorhabdus innexi
AACCAACCGCTCAGAAGTGCTTGATCTGATTTGTCGGCGTAAGGGTTATGAGTTTCGTCTTGTCCGCCGCTGGTTTGCCGAAGAAAAACGTTTCTGTCTTTGGCTGACTAATTTATCGGTGGACGAGTTTACCGCCAGTGAGATCATGGATATTTATCGTTGCCGCTGGCAAATAGAACTGTTGTTCAAAGAGCTAAAATCGCATACA
>NZ_NIBU01000302.1 GCF_002632485.1 Xenorhabdus innexi
CATAGTGGGATAAATTATGTGACACCGGGCCAACGGCACAGAGGCGAAGACAAAGTCATTTTAACACAGCGGGATGGCGTTTATCGCCAGGCTAAACTCACCTTGAAGTGGTCAATTAAAATTGGTCACAACCTTAGCACTTTTCCAAAATAATCGTTCTGATTCATTTGGCGTGAGCCCATTGTTATACCAATGGGGGCGG
>NZ_NIBU01000031.1 GCF_002632485.1 Xenorhabdus innexi
ATTCATTGCCGAAGCCTGTGGTCTTAATGAGGGACTGGGAGTGAAAGGCCAGTGGGGAACGCTTCAATCCATGGAGACACGCATGCAGTTTCTATCAGACCCGACACATCGGATCCGATTCGTTTATACCCCCAAACACGCTTCCTGGTTAAATCAAATTGAATGTTGGTTCAGTCTGGTCTCCCGACATTTGCTCAGGCGGCTTTCCGTCAGCAGCAAAGCGATATTACGGACATGCATTTTAAAATATATCGAATATTACAACCGGGTATTAGCTAAACCTTTTAAGTGGCTTTACCGTGGGAATACAAAGTGATGTCATTAATTGCAGAATACACCACTAGAAGTACCTTGGCGTGATGAGGTTCTTATTTCGAGAGCTATTTTTTCTGCCCTCCAACGACAGGAACAACATTCACTTTTCGATCATACCGTGCCGTTTGCGTGATATTTTTATGCCCGGATATTTGCTGTTTTTCCGCCAGTGGCCCTTCAAGATCTGAAACACCTTTTGCTTTCAAATCATGAAAGGTGAAGTGAAAATCCAACTCAGGAAAATTTTGAGCCGCCTGTTCTCTGGCTTTTCGCCAACGGCTGTTAAATCCGTCTCTGGCATATCGTGTTCCGTTGCGTTGATGTAGAACGTAAATACTGCTCATACCTTTATCTATGGGTAACGTTTTACTGAGTTCAATCGCGTTATGTAATCGTTCTGTCCATGCTTTAATTTGAGAAACGGACGTTTTACTCTGTTTAATAAATATGCCGGTGTCGTTGATTTGGGCATAGGTCAGTGCCAAGATATCGGATTGTCTGGCGCAACATAAATATGCAAGCTCCATCGCAACCTGAACGACTGGCGGTGAGATGGAATAAAGTGCGTTATATTCCTCATCGGTAATATAGCGGTCGCGTGCTTTTTCTTTGAATTGCCGAACACCTTTACAAGGATTCCTCTCAACCAATCCCCGTTCATACCCCCAGCCATATACCCGTGATAGAAAATTCTTTTCCCTGTTTGCTTGTGTTTTACTTTTCATTCCGCGCTTATCCATATACTTACGAACGTGCTCTGGCTTTACATTATTCGGGTGCATTTTTCCAAAAACTGGTAGAAGTTTTTTGGAGTTTTTCAAGTAATCGCTTTGGGTCTGCGGACTGAGATCAGTAAAGTCGGGTGAACGGAAAAAAGCCTTAACTAGCGCAGCCAATGTTTCCTCGTTTTTCTCTTCAGCCAGCATCTTTTCGTAAGCTATCCAGACTTCAGTTTGAGTCGCTGAAAAATCACATAAACGAATAGTCCGGCAATCTGGGGTCTGAAACTCATACGCAGACCGCCCCCGCCGGACACGTGGGGGCATCCAATTATCCGCTGGATTATTACGTTTTCTAGCCATTAGTCTAACGCTCCAAAGTTAGGTTCTTGGACAACCTGCGTGGTGGTAGCTCTCTGTGCTAAAGGGTTATTGAAATGTTCCCATGTTGTTCGAGGTTTGCCATCTTTGCGGATAACAAAGAATATACCGGCTTCTCTTAAGGCTTCGCACTGCTTAGAGGGGATTAGGTATCCCGTTAATTCTATGATATCTGCGTCACTGATAATGCCGCTTTTTGCATTCATATTGACCTCTAATTTACAGATAAGAGAATACTTACTTCCTCTTCATAGCTTCTAATAAAATGTCCTGAACTTCGCGTTTTGAATTGCGTCGCTCCATGACCTGCTCATCTACCGTACCGGTGGCAATAATGTGATAAATGAATACTGGGCGGTTGTACCCGGCTTGAATCTGTCGAGTAGGGCCGATGCGTTCAATGATTTGTTGGTACTGTTCTAAGTCCCACCAGTGAGAAAAGAACACTAAAATATTGCCGCCGTCCTGTAGATTTAAACCGTGTCCGGCACTGGCAGGGTGCGCGAACATTACGGGGATTTTCCCCGCGTTCCAGTCGCGTAAAGTCTGCGGATCTGAATCAAGGTGCCTGCCTTTGGGAAAGGCTTTCAGTAATCTGGCTAAATCGTGCTTCCAGTGGTAAGCCACCAGCACGGGCATTCCTCCCGATTCAGCAATGATACTGTCCAGAGCCTGTAATTTAGCGTCATGCAACTCTTGCCAGTTGCCGTTCTCGTCGGTATAGATAGCACCGCTGACGATTTGTAAGCATTTAACTGTCTTGGCTGCTGCGTTTAACGCTTCGACTCCTATACTATCCAGCTCCATGAACATCTCTTTTTCCATTGCTTTATATTGCTGGCGGACTTTGGCAGGTAGATCGACATGGATAACGTTATGGATAGGCTCTTCAATATCGAACCAATCAGCAGCATCAAGGGCGATAGTCACATCGTTTAAGGCTGTTTGCATCTGTTCCTGAGCAAATGGCCACGGCTCTAACTTCACCCATTGCTGACCCGGAAAGCGGATGCTATTGAACCAGCGTGAAGTAAAAGCACTGTACGTCCGGCCTAATCGTTCACCCTGATCGACAAACCATGCTTGCCCCCATAAATCGACTAAACCATTCGGGGATGGTGTACCGGTGAGATTAACCCAGCGGCGAACATATTTATGAGCAACCTTTGCCAGTGCTGCGGCACGCTTGCCACCTTTACGTAACCGAAATGATTTAAGTCGTGTACTTTCATCTGCGATGACGGTAGCGAACGGCCATTTATTTCCTAACGTTTCCACCAGCCAGACAAGGTTGTCATAGTTAGTAGTAAAGACACTGGCATTGGTATTTTTGAGCGCGTCCATACGCTCCTTAACACTGCCAATAATTGGCTGAACTTCGATATTGTGCAGATGATTCCACTTAACCGCTTCGTCAGGCCATGTGGAGCGAGCCACACGCAACGGTGCTAAAACTAATGTCGGTTGTGTTTCGACACCCGCCATGTACAGATATTCCAGTGAGGTGAGTGTTGCTACGCTTTTTCCCATACCCATACCTGCCCAGACATTACAACGGGAAATATCGAGTTCATGATTGATGATCAGGTTTTGGTAGGGGTGGGGTGTGAATGGCTTCATACTTTGCCCTTAAAACTGGGGTAGATATAAAAAACCCTGCTTGTGCAGGGTAGGGTATTTATCGTTTGTCTTCTTCGGGTGTCCACATAAGCCCACATTGATTACATGACCAACTGTTATTTTCAGGATAACGTTTAAGTCCATAGAAATTACAAAAAGGACATGTTTTAGGTTTGTAGGCTTCTTTTATGGTTTTCTTTGGTAAATTTGTATCGCTGTTTGACATACTACCTCCTTTTCTGAGGTATCCTATGCCATATAATCGATAACGTGATAGGGGAAGTTGACGTTTATATTGAGGGTTAATCAAGGAACAGATTCTTTATTTTCACTCGCCCCCCTTATCTTATAAACTGAATTTTGAGTTTTGATATACCCGTCAGTTTTATAAGTGTCAGGATTAACTACTGGAGATGTTATTATTTCTTTTCCATCTTCGAATCGTTTTTGGCTATCATTAAATACCCTGCCATATGCGATAGCTATATTTTCACCATCATAATTCTTACCTTGTAAAAAATGTGTTATTTCTATTTCAGCAGTGTATTGATATGTTCGGTTGTTAATATACGTAGCTAATGATGGCTCGTCTTTATAATCATTATTCATAAACAGTTTCCTTATTTTATTTTCTTAACTGGATAATTACAGCCAATCATTTGATGGAATACCCACGGAGCAAATTTACCTAAACCTATTCCGCTCCATTCACTTAAATTCCAAACTTGCAACCAAACCCAGCGCCATAGGTAAGAATGGCGGATAGTGTTCATGGTGGTATTATCTCTTATAAAATGTCATCCAATGTGTATATCCGCGCTTACCTGACGGATGCCCAATAACCGGTTTAATATCTGTCAATGCCAATATTTCACTGGTTTTAATTTGAGTTTCGTTCCATTTAAAAATTAATATTCGCTCCGGCCTCAATACCCTGAATGCCTCCAGAAACCCATTAGCCAAATCATCGCGCCAATTATTTTTATCCAATGCACCGTATTTCTTACGTTGCCAGCCACTTTCACCCGCACGAATTAAATGCGGCGGGTCAAATATCACTAAATTAAATGACTTATTTTCGAATGGCAGGTTTCTAAAATCGGCTATTAAATCGGGATTGATATTTAACTCCCTGCCATCACATAAAATATGTTGCTCTCTGCGAATGTCACAAAATAAAACATCAGGATTGGATTTATCGAAATAGAACATTCGGGAGCCGCAACACATATCTAAAATAGGTTTATCCAATGATTGCCTCCACCTTTTTGCTATCCAAAACAACGACCGTTTGCCCCAGTGCTCTGAGCCGTTCGTGCTCCCGTAATTGGTCAGGTCGGGGCTTTTCGCCCGGGGCTTTACACTCGACAAACACCACACGCCCATTGGGTAAAACAACAATACGGTCGGGCACACCCCGCCGACCGGGAGATACGAACTTATAAGCTATGCCACCTGCTTTTTTCACTTCATTGACTAAATGTCTTTCGATCACGTCTTCACGTATTTTCATTTAATTTATCCCTGTGGTATTGCTTTAAACAAAATTCAGAGCGAATTTCTGCCCATTCAATATTCAAGGTATTGCGGGAATGGCGAGCGGCTTTATTCCAGACTTTCGACGCCCGTAAATAATCGCCCTCGTGTTCAATGCGCGCGGCCTCGCGCGCATAAATCTTATATAACGGGTTGTCTCGATATTTAAATGACATAGCGTTATCTCAATGACGAGGGCAATTACAACTTTCAGAAAAAGCTAAGGCCAGCGGTGACGGATCATTGGGGTGTGAAATATGATCAGTGTGGTAGACTTTTTTACGGTACATGACAGAAAAGTCGTCACCCTGTTTTTCTGACATTAATAAAATCCCCGTTACCGTGCGGCTGTTAAAAGAACGCCCGTCGCGGGAGGTAGTTATAGTAAAACAACATTTTTCACCTACATTAACTTTCTTTGACTTGCCATAATAGCCGCCGCATATTTCACAACGTTTCATAATCTAATCCTTTCTGTATCTATATGATTCAAACCCGCCAGCGTTCAAAGGTAAATCTGGTGCCCAGTTGGGATTTGTTGAGAGTAGTGAACTTAGGTGTTCTGGTGAGTAATCAGGGGTGTCTGGTGCTTCACTGATAATTTCATCATGCACCGTTAGTACAATGTCATAACCGGATGCTTCTATACATGGCATGTTACCGGCGAGGACATCACGGGCGGCGGCTTGGGTAGCATTTTCCACCAGCTTTCCGCTGTAGGTTTTCAACCGTTGCCATTTACGGCTGTACGGGTTAGTGCCCATGTAACTGATCTGTCCGTCCTCAAGGCGAGGTGAGGGGTAACATACGGCACGTCCTGACGGTAATACCACACGGAGCCATGCACCATCGCGACGAACCCGTAACTTACGGCAAGGGATAGTGATACTGGGTGAACTGATCGCCCTCTTCACCGACTCCTCCAGTTCATACCAGAACGATACCGTTTCAGGGTGCGCGTTACGCCACATACGTTTAAGCGAATCACAGGTAATAAATACCCGTTCGCTCAAGCCGTAGGTATTATCCTGCTCGACGGATTTCTTATACCATTTCAGGGCTTCCCGCTGGATTGATATGGGAATATTGGGTAAAGCTGCCGTAGCCAGTTCATCTAAATCAAGGGCGTAGGTGAGGGCGAATGTCACAAAAGCCGCAACACCGCCTCCGAACCCTAAGCCCAATTCCATGACCTTACCGATTTGCCTCTGGTCTTTCGTGACATCCTCTGGCTCGATGTTGAATGCGCGGGCATAGGCCAGTTTATAGAGGTCAGGGCCTGTACCGTTGTCATACTCACCGAAGGCTTTTAATTTCCAGTCTTCCCCTGCCAGCCATGCGAGCATTCGACCCTCGATATTGGACAAGTCAGTAATGACCAGCTTCTTACCTTCCGGTGCGATAATAACGCCACGTATCACTGAACTGGTTAATTCCATGATGTTGTCATAGATGAGTTCTGCACAATCCGCTTTCAGTGCCTCAATACCGGCGTCAATGGTCGTTTGGGGGAGTGTTGGTCTCAATAAATTTTGGGGTTGGAATAGGCGTCCTGCCCAGCGTCCGGTACGTGACGCCCCGCAAAATTGCAAGGTTCCTCGCAGTCGGTTATCGGCACTAATTCCGTTCATCAACGCCTTATATTTACTGGTGCTGGTGGTACTCGCTTGCAACCGGATAGATAACAGTTCACGTAATGCTAAGGGGATATCTGGATCGCTAATCCGACGTTCTAAGGTACTTTTTTGCATGTCAGGCAGCTCGATACCAAATGCTGTGGTGATATGCCGTAACATGGCATCACGTTGCGTCGCTGCCTGAACATCCCCATCGGTCAGCTTCTGTGTACGTCTTGCCAGTCGTTTTTGCTCCTGCTCCACGGCAGCAACGGCGGATTTTGCCAGTTCCATATCCATATACACACCGCGATCATTAATCTGCTGGTCACGATGCCATAACGCCAGTTCACCCCCCTGATAGTTCCATTTAGGCAATCGCTTATGGACTTCACGCATAGCCTCAATATCCAACCCAGCGTAAGCCACAAATCGCTTCCATTCTTCGGGGTGAGTTTTGCTGGTGGCACGGCGAAGTGCTGAATTTTTAGGTCTGGGCTTACAAAACAACTGAATTAACGCCTTACCTTCTTTATCCTTGGCTTTGTCAGCGGGAATACCCAAGACTTCACACAATGCACCGAGAGCACCCGGTAAACCGTGGGTTAGTGCTTGTACCATCGTGTCACGCCAGCGGCTAATACTCAGGGGTAACTGTGGCATATAATGGCGCAAAACGGTACGGTCAAAGTGGCTGTTATGAGCGAATAGAATAACGGTAGGATCGAGTAACATTTCAGGTAATTCTTTTGGCATGGGCGCTCCGCTGGTCACATCCCATACCTGAGCAGGGTTATTGTTAACCGCCCATGCAAATAACATAATTTCGGCATGTTCGGCGTAAGCGTGAGTACCATTCTTTATCGGTATCTCGCTATAGGTTTCGAGATCGAGCCAGAGTATAGTGTTCATAATATTCTGTTATATTTTGATGAGGGATACATGGGAAGTTCTAAAAGTGGTAAAAGAAAATTTGTGATTAAGACCATCGCTTTTATTGTAATTGTTCTTTTTTTTCTAAAAGGGTATTTAGAAGAGGATGAAGTCCAAAAACGGAATAGAATCTTAAAAACGTATCCTGTTTTAGAAGCATTAAATAAAATAGACCCTCAAAGATTTGAAGTTTTTTATAAACAAGCTTTTTCTTCTGATAATGCAACATCAGATGTGATGATTTCTACCAAATCTTGGGTTAATAGTAATTTGGGCCGTCTTTTAAATTCTGCTCCCGATGAGGCTGTAAACGAATTCGGCGAGCATACTGTGAACATGTTCGACACTTTTTTAAATTTGGATCCCTCAGGTGTGTTTTGCTTTAATGTATTATACCCCGGGGTGGTGGGAAGCCCTGATATACATAATATGGCAGAATATACTAAAGACTTAGCTTTTAAGAGAACGTATTTAAATAGTATTGCTGATTCAATTAGCCAAAATGTTAAAGTAGATAGATTACCTGTAGAACAAGTTGAAGAGGCTATTGCATCAATTCACGTAAAACTGGCTGAAAAATATGGGAATGATTACTATATAGAAGACCCAAAAGAGTTAGCTAAACAACCTGCTTTAGAGTGTAAGTCACGCCGTGACTTCTATACACAATTAATGGAATTAGACCCTCACCTTTCAGCTGAAGTTATTCGTTATCTAAATAAACCTGAATAACACCATTTTTAGGATTGCCCCGTTAGTTATACGGGGCATTTTTTTTATAATCAACTAACTACTTCCGTCGGTAATCCAATTAATGTATTAAGTGCTTCACGGCGAACGGCGGGAACAGGTGCGGCTTTTCCCATATCTTTAGGTAATAATTCGGCAGCCTCCGGCCATTCTTCCAATAACCGCTTGACACTTCGAACTTTTAATAAGACAGCTTCCACATTATTAGTGATATCGGCTCGTTGACTTTTTAATTCGTCGTGCCGCTTTTCTAATTCATAGAATTCATTAACCAACGGATTATCAGCTAATAGGGTGGTATTATCTGGTGTTATTTTGGTTATGTGTTTTCGACTATCGGGATATTTAAAACGCTCACGGGCACCATTAAAATAAGCATAAACACGACTGCCCGCTAGATTGATGCCTACGCAATTACTTCTATTTATAGGTGTGATATTTGTGCGCAATGATTCAGGGAGTTTAGTTGTCAGCTTTTCTATTTCGGACATAATATCTTGTATGCCCTGTTCCATATTTTTACCACCGATGGCTTCGATTCTTATTTTCTCAGCCCAGTCAGCTCGGTCTTGAAATAACTTATCTTCTTTCTCGAATATACCGGCTTTAGTCAGCGCATTTGTAACAATCAAAGATTTTATATCTTTGGTTAATATTTTCTGTGTCATGGTTTTTTATCCTGAAAAATGCCCCGCTAATTATGCGGGACAATTTAGTTAGCTAATTAATTCTTCGAAATCTGCGTCTTCTGCACCTTCGCTCAGGTCATCAAACTCGTCCACTGACGCGACCCCACCGCCTGCGAATGCATCACCATCGCGGAAGAACTGCACCCCGCCGAGTGAAGCCGAGATACCTTTACCGTTGTTATCGTAAGCAAAAATACTGATGGTGGCGTTAACATAACAGCCGGAGTAGGGTCTGCCATCCTGAGCGGTCAGAGGTGTGCGGTCACGATCAATTACCAATGGCCTTGCTTTGTTACTGGCCGAAATATACATGTGGCCTGCATAACCATCATAATCAGGCTTATCATCCCCATCACGGAAATTAAAGCGCATGTTATTGCCCCGGATGGTTTTCAAAATGCCTGCGGCTTTAGCGCCCCATTTATCGGTAGCCACTTTGAGGATGGCAGCTTCTATTTCGGCAACTAACTCTTTGCGCTCTTTAGGAATAAGGAAATTTGAGCGGTATTTAAAATCGCCTTGACCATTAACTTGTGTTGCTTCGAATAATTCAGGGAATGCCAGACGCACGTTTTTCAAACTAATTTTCATGGTTCTACCTTTTTATTGTTTAGATAAGATCGGCAACGAGCGCATCATCGGATACGTCGTCAAAATCATTTATAGGGTTGATGTCCAGTGCTGGACGAGGGTCAGATTCTGATACTACGGTAGGCTTACCGTCAGTCCGTGTGATGAGTGTTTCCAGTTTGGCCCACTTCTTCGGATACTCTTTTTTCAGCACCTTTTCTGCCTGCGTTGGGCTGATTAACTTCTTGGTGTACATCTGGTCTTGCTTGAGTTTGAAGCCTTTTAACATCGCTTCGGCGTCTGTTTCGATACCCCAAGCCCGGTTACCTTGCTTACCTTCTACCAGTTTAAAGCCGGGGACGGGATGGCCCGCATTGAGTTCATCACTGACTCGAATCCGAACGGCCTTGCACCAGCCTTCGACAAAATCAACCTGCGCATATTTGTCTGCTAATGTCAGGCTGTCGTAGTGGGGTACTTTTTCCTTTGCGTTCTGTAACTGAGGCTCTAACGGCTGGGTCAGATCGTCAAAGTCATCCAAGAGGGTATTCATCACATGCTGGGTCAGGGCTTCACAATTAGCTTTCGCCTTACAAAATCGACATTGTTTTTCGCCTGGGGTGAACGAATCCTGGGGTAACGTTTCGACACCTTCACATTGGGCAATATTGAAGGTGACAATGACTAATGCAGCGGCTTCTTTGGCTTGCTCGCCAAATTGCCGTAAATCTTCAACGCTGACCGACCATTCTGAAACGTGGTTCAAGCGTGGCTGGTGGATGAACAAGCGCACGGTCTCAAATTCATACAACATCTCAAACTGATCCAGCGCACCCAATGCGTATAGCATCAATTGCTCGTTACCCTCCGCGTAAACCTTCACGCCCTTACCGTATTTCAGGTCATGAATTTGTAGCTCGTTACCGTTAATAATGATGGCATCTGCTGTACCGAAAGATTTCTCGACCCCAATCACATCAGAAAAATCGACACGCTGTTCGATCATCAGCTCATTACCTTGAGCTAGCCCCCAGACCGTTTCAACGTATTGCGCCACAGCTTCGGCCATTTCCTCATTAACCCGTGGAGTATCGGGCTTGTGCAGAACATACTGGCCTATGTACTCGTTAGCAGTTTGGCCCATGGTAAAGGGCCTGTCTGCCAGTGTTGGTTTCTGTCGGTTACGTAAGACGTTTTCCGCGAGGGCATGCGCCGCTGTACCTTCAAGTGCGAACGGTGACGCGGTATCCTTTATTCCAGCTTCCATCGCCAGACTACCGTGGCAGTGCAGCCACCTATGCGCTGACGATGGCGAAAGACGTGCATGTACTTCCGGCATGTCTAACCCTCCAATGCAGCTTCGGCTAGCCGAATGACTTCGGGGATCTTTTCGTCGGGAACTTGCCCCAGTTTCTTGGCACCATATTTAGCTAAAATGCCTAATGCTTCGTCTTTGTAACCCCCTTTTGCTAGTTGCAAAATAAGCTGCCCAGCTTGCGAGATTAACGCTTGTATGTCAGTGGCTTCTTCTTGGATGTCGGAGTCTTCCGCCTCGTCGTGGCTGGTGGTTGTAGTACCTTCTTTCAACAGTGCTAGCGCAAATTCCCGACGTTCAGTGATACCGGGGATATCGTCCCAGCTCCCCAGCATTTCCAGACACAGATCTAGAATAGTGGCCTTTGTCAGCGTGTTGAGTTCTTGTAACCCCTGTAGTGCCGCATCCAGTGCGTCGGCTTGACCGTTACGTTCTTCTTCACCGACACCTTCGATAACCGCACGGGCTTTCGCCAGTTTATCGGCGGTCAGCTCATAGGCATCATTTTTGAACAAGACGGCAACGGCAACGACCGTTTCTAAATCCAGTGTTTCGATATCAACGGGTGTGTTATCGACTTCTTTTTTAACACTGGATTTTTTCTTTTTATCGGGTTGGTTGATGGGTACGATGTTATCTACCACAAGTTGAACAAACGGTTCTGGGTTAGCTGAAGTAACCATTTGTTCGTCATTTGCTGCCACTAATCGCCTTAGCAAAGGGATTAACATCTCCAGCAGCTCGTTATTTTTAGCCATATGTGTTTCTAAGCTCATTTTTCTAGCCTTTTATTATGAGTACAGAGTAATGGGAAATCGGGTGTTGGGATTACGCTTGAGTTCTTCACATTTCCGTTGCCAGCGAAGACGACGAACGGTATTGCTTATCGGGTACTTGTCTACAGGAATTACTTTCGGTTTCACGGCCTTTAACTCCTCGTTATGCATATCAAAAAGCACACCCAACAGAAATTAATTGCCGGGTGGTTTACCAAGAGAATGTGTTTTTTGATATGGGCGTAAGGGGTACGCCCATTAAGGAGGTGTTATCGTTGAGTCAGGGATATAAGTGCTTTGGCGTGTAGTTCGGCGGCTTCTTGGGTAAGGTGGATTAGACCGCGTTGTAGTCTATCTTTATCAAGGTTATCTCCAGCCCAATAAATATGTCCACAAAAAGCAACTCCCGATATAACTGGATAATAATATTCCTGATCATTCTCTAACGGCTTCCTCACTGGTTCAGGAACATCGTATTCACCGATACGAAAAGGTTTTAACCGATAGTCATGATCGAACCAGAATTCAACAGGCCCACGGCAATCAGACCATTCATCATCTTGGTACTCTCTATATTGGAAATGCTCCCACGGGGAGCTTGATGTTTGTGCAATTGTTGCATACTGCGTCATTAAATCAGCGTGTATGTGCTTGGTCATTTTTATTTTCCTGTACTCAGGTAATAAAAAACCTCGCTTTTTGCGAGGCTGTTTAAAAGGCAATTACTGTTTTTGGTTACATTATTCGACCTATAGTGAGAGCAACTAAAAACAATAAAGACAATATTGCGCATAAAAACTTTATGGCTATCTTTTTTGTTTTAATTGTCACATAAGCAAAAAGCAATCCGGCTGGAATGCAAACAAACCAGAATGAATAACCGAATAACGCGAGTTTGAACAGTAAATATTCGAAGATATCGTAAGCTGACATATTCCCTCATGTATTTTATTGTCGATCTCAGGAATATATCAGAATGCAGCTTGGGTATTAACTATCAATAAGTTTTGAAAAACCCTTCACTAAACTTTCAGCCAGATTTTCGAGTCTTGCTGTTTGATGTGATACTCCTGATGGGTCTGGGAATGGTTTTGCTTCCTTTATAACTATTTCTTTATAGGCTTCAATCACTGCTGTTTGAGCTTCTGGTGGTAGAGCTTGAAATTTAGATTCTTCAGTATTGCAGATGGGATGAATATACGGCCTTCCTCCATCATATTCCGCTAAATCGCATTCCATTAGTTCAGCGGGGGTACGCCCGAAATAATCACCTATTGTTTTCAGCGTAGAGTATTTTGGGTCTTTAACTTCACCTGTTAATGTTCTATGCAATGTTGCCTGTTGCATTCCTACACATTCGGCTAGCCTAGTGACACTTTTTATCTCGTGTATAGCCATTAAATACGATATGTTTTTAGGTAACAGTTCTGTTTCTAAGGTCATTATTCTCACCTTTTTATTGTTAAAGTTGACTCGCCATAGGCCACTTACTAAATGGCCTATAATTAGCCGCTCTAATTGTAGTTATGTTCCTCCTTTTGGTTGAATTTGCGCTCGCACACCCCTACTGCCAGTGTTCCCCGTTCGCGCCCGTTACTCACTCTCGTGCGGAGCTAATCATCCCATCGACCGGATCGCGTCCGATGGTACATCGCAGTACTTCATGCATAGGGGTCTAAACAGTAGGGAGTGTGCTGTTCCGACTTTATAAATTGTTAAAGAGCGTAATTCATTTTATGGTTAAAAAATTCAATAATTAATTTATAAGTTAACTCACATATGAATGTCAACCCAAAATAGAATTATTTTTGCAAAAAGAAAGGCCGCATTTTAGCGGCCATTTTTTATCTAATTGATTTTTATTATATTAATGTTTTATTAGGTCTGGTTTTGCTATACCAGCAACATAGTGGAGGGTTTCAATATCATTTTTAGGGAGGCGAGTAGGGGCGTGGTCTTCGTTGACAGGTATCAAGTGTAAATTTCCATCCCTTTCAAATATAAAAGTTTTGACAGTAACCTTCCCGTCTATTGTTATAATTAAAACTTCATCTCCCGGGGTAACCTCGTGACTCGGTTCTACGACAACAAATTCCCCTTCTTTAATACGTGGCATCAGTGACGCCCCTGTGCACTTAACTGCGTAAGCATTGACATCGTGCGAAGGCCATCGAAGATATCCATTATTCTCTGAGGGTTTCAGTTCTGTATTGTTATCTTCATCGCTAAGGGTGACGTCATTACGTATTGGGATCTGTGGGTATGTATGAGGGTAGTACTCACCCTCTACTTCAATAACTGTTGTTGGTTGCGTATTTTGCAAGTCACATTCAATCAAGTCTATCGCAGAGACTCCAAAATAATCAGCTATTTGTTTTAACGTTGAATATTTGGGGTCTTTAATTTCCCCTACCGATATCCGGTGCATCGTTGATTGCGGCATTTTCAAACGCTTAGCGAGTTCTGTGAAACTGCTAATATCATGTCTATACATTAGGTATCTAATGTTGCTGATTAACATATCGGTGAGTGACGACATTCTTTTTTAGCCTCTAGATCGTTTTGCAATCAAATCACTTGTGCATATTGGCATATTCTAACTTCTTTTAAAATTAAGTTTCGGGTTGAATGTTAATTCAATTTTGGGTATTTTTAATCATACATCAACCTAAAGGAGTTTAAGCTATGTATGATTTTTCACCTCATAAGATGGTTAGAAAATTAATTGAGTCGGGTTTCACGCAGGCACAACTAGCCGAACGTACCGGTGTTAGCCAATCGTCTTTAAGCAGAATCTATATGGGGGAAAGTAATGACCCCCGGTTATCTACTGTTCGTGCTATTGAGCGTTTCTATACCGAGTTTATGAGCGAAAAATAATAGGGCGTAACCATATGTTAGAACAAAAACGCTGGGGGGCGACGCCGGATGAGTGGAACAATTTCGATCTGCTACTTGGTCTTGCGGATAAACTGTTACCTATTGTGTGCAACCCTGACGCCCAAGTGTCCCCCGATTCATCATTGAAAAGCATTGGTAAGACTCCTAGCCGTTACAATAGTTCACGTAAAGTAGCGGGTATTCCCCGTTGGACGGAGAAAACGGCGACTGATTCTGATATCGCGCTGTGGTCGAAAGAGTCGGATTACGGTTTTTGCTTGCGTACCGGTTGGGATGAACTGGCGCTGGATTGTGACAGTGAAAATGAAAATGTGCAGGCTCAGATCCAGGCACTCTTAATGAAAATGTTTGGCAAACTGCCTCCGCGCCGTTATCGCAATAACTCCAACAAGTGCCTGTACATGTTGTCCGTCAAGGGTGAATACCGTAAGCGTATCCATCGTTTGGAAGGGGAGTTAGGTATTATTGAGCTGTTGGCGCAGGGTCAACAGTTTGTTGCTGCGGGGACACATCCCAGCGGCGCACGTATTCAATGGGACGGTGGTTTACCTACTGACCCCCTCGAAATTACGCCAGAGCAGCTAGAAATGCTTTGGTCAGCGTTGGCTGAGCAGTTGCCTGTGACTGATTCGACCACCGCGAATGTTGCCGGTCAGGTACGTGACCTCAGTATTTCTACCCCTAACGCAACTGATGAAACCGCCGACTATCTGGACGCGAACGGCTGGACATTGGATACCGGTAGAAACGGCGAGCGTTATATCAAATGCCCGTTTGCCGATGGTCATAGCATCGAAAGCGACACCACCAGTACGGCTTATTTCCCCTCAAGCACAGCAGGTTTTAAGGTCGGGCACTTCAAGTGCCTGCATGCTTCCTGTGCGCATCGTAATGATGGCGATTTCCTGAATGCTATTGGTTTTGGCATCGATGATTTTGAAGATCTGACAGCGCAGAAAAGTGAGGGTGAATCTGAGTTCACTGATATTGATACGGATATGAGTAGCCACTTTCTGGAAAGGTTTATCTATGTGGTGAAAGGGGACCAAGTTTGCGATCTGTCCCGTCCGCCGTACCGTAGCATTATGGATATGAAGTCCTTTAAAAACCTGATGGCACCGTATCAATTTCCCCCGGTAGGTAAGGGAAAGAAAGAGCCTGTACCCGCAACAAAGAAATGGCTGGAGAACCCGAAGAAGGTCGTTGCGGAGAGCACCGGTTATCGTCCGGGAGAAGGGCGCTTGATTCAGGGGCTTGATGGCTGGCTGGAAATTAACGAGTTCTATTTACCTCCACATCCGAAAGTGAGCAATTTCGAGAAGGCTAAAAATATCTTTCTCAAACATATGGATTATCTGTTACCTAACCCCGCACAAAAATGGTTTTTTATTGCTCGCCTTGCTTGGATGGTACAGCGGCCTGCACGTCGTTGTCCTATCACCACGCTACATATCTCCGTACTACATGGTACGGGGCGAGGTTGGGTTATCCAGCTCATGGAAGCCATATTAGGTTCTTGGAACTGTACCCGCGCCAAGATGGACGTGATTTGTGCTAACCAGTTCCATGACTATCTCTATCACTCACTGTTATGCACGGTCGATGAGGTGAAGGAGAACATCGATAAACGTTATTCGATTAACGATCAGCTTCGAGATTTACTGACTGAACCGCGATTTGAAGTGAATAACAAATACGGCAAGAAAATAACAATGGATATTTTCACCAGCTTCTTGTTTTTTTCTAACCATATAGACGCGCTTTTTTTGCCAGAAGAAGATCGCCGTATTGCCGTGTTAGGTGGTCCTGATTTTTTACAGGATGAAAAATATTTCAACCCATTGTATCAGGCCCTAAAAGATCCTGAGTTTATCGCACAGGTTTATTGGTATCTGATGGCGATTAATCTGGATGATTTCGATTGGCAGCGTGCCCCTGAGACTGAAGAACGGCGATTAATGATAGAGAGTAGCCGATCAGATGTAGACACCGTGCTGTTTGACTTAATTGCAAACCCTCCGGTTGCGGCTATGACTTATCAACAGATAGTGAATTATATCGCTTTGGAAATCGGTCTTGAGGCAGATATCAACCCAAAACGAGTAAGTAATATTCTTCGCAGTAAGGGTTTGAGTCAGGCAAATGCAATTAAGTTTAACGGTAAAAAAGAACGCCCTTGGCTTTTAGCGAAGAATGACAAGGCGAATAGTAATGAACATATTCGTGCTGAACTGGAAAAATGCGAAAAATTGCTAAATGTAGTGTGAAAAAGGTGGCAGATGGTGGCAGATAAAAAACTATCTGCCACCTCGTAAAATACCTATTAAACAATATGTTAAATGTAAAAGGTGTCAGGTGGCAGTTGTTTTAAAGATATACATGTACGCGCACGCACACACACACGCACGCATATGCGCATGTATTTATTTTGAAAGTATCTGCCACCTGCCACTTAAAAACGGCAAAGCTAGAGTTCACAAGGGTTTAAGCAGGTGGCAGTTTCATTTTTATCTGACACCTCACCTGCAACCCAAGGAAAAAATAAGTCGCGAGAGGCCATTGGCTTTTAGCGCTAATAGAGCACACCGGCACGTAAGCGAGACGGCTTCTAGAAAAATAATTTCTCAGTACAACAAACTACAGGACAAAATTCTATGCGCGATATTCAACAGGTTTTAGTTCGTTGGGGTGGATGGTCCAGCGACGCGACACAAGTAAGTTGGTCGCCTGTCGCCGCTGGTTTTAGTGGCCTGCTTCCTGCCAGTGGCGACAGCAGACCGACATGCAGCGATGCTGACGGGCTTATCGTCGATCTGTGCGTTGCACGGTTACAGGCACGGGGAAGAGATGAGGAGCTGGAATATATCCAGCAGCATTACATGCACGGGCGCTCTAAGCGGGAGATAGCCCGTGACCTGCGCGTGTCAGAGAGTTTGGTACGGCACAAAATGCAGGTTGCTGAGAGCTTTATCGCGGGTTGCCTAGATATGCTTGATATTCAATTAGATATGGATTTTTAGATTAAAATTTAAGCAATCAGTTTAAAAACATTAGTGCGCTGCGCAAAACATGTGCTATTGTGCTAAAAATGGTTTTTTGATCCTGAGAAAAGGCGTCCAACATCGGATGCCTTTTCTTTTTGGTGCAAAAACTGAAAAGTAGGCAAAACAGCGCTTACCCCTCAATATTTGCCTGAACTCCAATAGTGGCTATTTGTTAACAAAATGTTATAGATTAAATCCGTTAATTTCGTGCGAGAAGATTGTCACTTTTAGCTGTTTGGGGTGACATTTTAATTGAGTTGAAAATCGCGGGTTCGCCTAAGACTCATTATGTTAAATAGAGCCGTTTTTTAACAAATTATCTATGCCATTGGCTGACCGTTCATAAACATTAAATTCTCGCTAACACGGGGGTGTATGAGACTGAAATAGGTGTGAACGGTCAGCCAATGGCGTATACAGGATTCCAGACGCCTATATGATAAAGTTCTGGGGGTGGTGCGGAAATTACATGTTCCAGTCGGCCACATCACTCAATTAGGCAGGACCACAATTTAGCCTCTGAAAATAAGCAGATTTATACCTGCTACAAGTTACGCTCTGCGTATCCGTTGCCCTCGATCCCGAGGGCTTTTTTTTTTCACATCAAATCATCTAATGGTCACTCCGACAGTGGGGTGGATATATGCGTATGGACAAATACACAAGCCCCACTGCGTACACATGGGGCGCTTTTACAGCGCTTTTTGGGGCACTCTCACTAAACGACTGGGCTATCGTCATTGGCATTATCTGTACGATAGCCACCTTTGCCGTGAACTGGTACTACAAGCACAAGGAGCATACCCGCAATGGCAAAGGGCAAGACTAAGCTTACGGCAGCGGTTATAGGTCTGGTGCTAACGGGTGCAGGCGCTACGGCAATACTCGCTCAGTTCCTCGACGAGAAAGAAGGCAACCGGTTATCGGCGTATCGGGACGCAGGCGGCATCTGGACAATCTGCAGGGGCGTGACCCGAATTGATGGTGCTCCGGTCAGGCAGGGTATGCAACTGACACCGAACCAATGCCGTGACCTTAACGCGAAAGAAGCGGAGCAGGCCATTGCATGGGTCAGAAGCCATATCAACGTGCCACTGACTGAACCGCAGATAGCAGGCATTGCCAGTTTCTGCCCGTACAACATCGGCCCCGGTAAATGCTTCTCTTCCACGTTCTACCGGAAACTGAATGCAGGCGATAAGCAAGGGGCGTGTAATGAAATCAAACGCTGGATATTTGACGGCGGCAGAGATTGTCGACAAACCAAAGGTCAGGCGAACGGCTGTTACGGTCAGGTAGAGCGACGTACTCAGGAATCGGAATTAACATGCTGGGGGTTGGATGACTAAGCACTCTTTGGCGGGCTTGATGTTTCTGTTTGCTTTCATCTTGGCAATTGGTGGTCGTGACGGTTGGGGCTGGTTTCTGTTCATAGGGGCACTGCTGTTATGAAGAGGCTAATCATTGTTTTGGTTATTGCTCTGGCGGGGGCTTCATATGCTGCCCAGCACTACTACTCAAAATATGAGAAACAGAGGCAGGATACCCAAGATAAAGCAACGGAAGTTCAGCAATTAACCGACACCATCAACTACCAGAACACGCACATTGAGATGTTGTATGAACTGGATAGCAAACACACACAGGAACTCGCCCATGCCAAAGCTGAAATCGACACTCTTCGGGCTGATGTTGCCGCTGGTCGTCGTAAGCTGCGCATCAAGGCCACCTGTCCCATGCCAGAAGCCCCTTCCTCCGGCAGCGTGGTCGATGCAACCACCGTCGAACTCACTGGAGAAACTGGATCAATTGTTCTCGATATCCGAGAAGGCATCATCAACGACCGGGCAAAACTGAAGTATTTGCAAGGTTATGTGAAGGCGGAATGTGGGGGTATCAATGAGTAATGTGATAATTCTCGGTATAGATCAGAGTCAATATTTGAGAAATAGAATCTTAGCAATGTTCCACAATTGCGATTACACAACTCCTAAATTTCCATTTCATTTCCACTTCCAAATAGACGGAAAAAAATATGTCTTGAGTGCATTGGAAATTAGTGGATTGCAGGGTTATGTGAAGACTGAGTGTAGAGGAAGATAATAATGGCAAATGAACTCAAACCGTGCCCGTTTTGTGGTAGTGATAACGTGGGAACTGAACACCATTATGATTTTGCTGATAAAGATTACGAAGCGTGGGTTAATTGCTATAACTGTGATGCTTCGGGTTCTCATGCATGTTGGTTTGATGATGTCGGAGAAGCTTATACGGAAGCGATCAAGGTTTGGAACCAGAGAGTGGAAAATATTCAACCCCAGAGCAAATGATTCTGGGGTGTGGGAGTGTGTTAGGGCGGTGTGTCAATGAATGATTTTAGTTACCAAAAGCTAATGGCAGGAATAAGCTTATTACTCTTTTTTCTCGTTCTCACTGTACTGGCTCCCATTAGCTGGTATTTGTCCATCAATGATGGGGATTATTTATCAACCATTATTGGCACGATGGGGTACGTGATTTTTTGTTGCATATGGCTACCCAGAATGAAAATGATTGTTGTCTGGTTATTCTCTTTGGTAAGAAACAGCCCCTAACACTCAGGGGCTTTTATTCCTTTACCCATTCCCCTGAGTGGTTAAAGCAATATCCCTTGCCATCACATCCGTGGTGGTATTTTTGTCTCTGCATTTCACTGCGCCCTCACCGCGCACATAAATAAAAAAAACGTAGAACCTTACAGAAAGTCGAACCTGAGAAAATCCGTTAATGGGTACTTCTACGGGCGGCTTTTCTGGTGAGCAGGTTCGATTTTCTATAAGGAAAGTACCCTATGAAATTAGTAGCAACCAAGAAAGTAATACGGGAAATTACAGGTGATGAAATGAACAAGAAAGATGAAGCAGTAGATGTAATGCAGGAATACTTCCCTAGAGGAGGGTGGGATTATGATGATATCTGCAAGCTATACGATGCCATTGAAGAAGGGAAGATTCCTCATTTGAAAACTGAGTAACAACAACGAGCCTCGCCTTTCGCGTGGCTTCTTTTTATCTGCATTTCACTGCGCACCGAAAGCGCCAATCTAAACATCGAGCCTTTATTTAGGAATGAGCCTTTGAGGAATCAGCTAATGGTTGATGCTTTCCCGATGGGCTGATTTCCTATTTCGGCAAAGGTTCATTACCTAAGTAAGGATAAGCATCGTGAGTACAGCATTAATCATATTGAACGGCGTGAAAATCAGCACCGATAAACAAGGCCGTTATCGATTGAACCAGTTGTTTGTTCTGAAACCAATTACAGAGAGGTCAATATGTCTGAGCGCAGACCGCACAAACCCCGCATCCCATTCTCTTTTAAGTATTGGAGAATAGAAGTATTTATGAATGATGCCGATTACGCCGCTGTTGGTTACAGCAAAACAGAAGAGTTACCACTTTATGCAGGTGATGACAGGTACATTCAGTTATACCAAAACATCAATGACATTGATTCAATCATCATCCCACTCAGCAGAGTAGCAGCTATCAAATCTTATGCGGTGACTGAATAAGCGAGGTAAATATGCCTGAGCACGTACCACCAGTACACGAAAGAGAAGTAGGAATAACCGGACGATTCAGATTCAGGGCGCAAAAACTGACATCACGTCCGGTACTTCAAGTCGAAGTGGTTATCAGAAGAACACGAAGGGGAATCCGCAGTTTTGATAGAACCGATACCACATGGCGAGACGCTACGATACAGGAAGCAACCCAAATTCAATATGGTACGGGGTTTGTTAAACCTGAAGAACCAGAACCAGTTATGAGCGATTGAGATAAGGAACTAACAAAATGACCAGAGGAATAAAAATGACGGCAAAACAGGCGTTGTTTTGTCAGGAGTATCTGGTCGATTTAAACGTTACACAAGCGGCGATCAGAGCTGGGTACAGCACCAATCGCGCGAGTGAGATTGGCTATCAGTTAATGCAGAAGCCCCACGTTATTCAGCGTATTGATGAGCTGAAACAGGAACGTAATAAGCAACTGGGCATTGATGCGAGCTACGTACTGATGCGCCTCGTTGAAATCGACCAGATGGACGTGGCTGACATTCTGGAACAAGACCTGAGCATTAAGCCGTTATCCCAATGGCCGGAATCATGGCGACGGTATTTAAGCGGGTTCAATCTGGCGGAGATGTTCGAAGGCCGGGGCGATGAGCGCGATATGGTCGGGGTACTCAAGAAGATCAAATGGCCGGACAAGGTTAAGAACCTTGAATTGCTGGGTAAACATGTGTCGGTGCAGGCCTTCCGCGAGAATGTCAAAGCCGAACACACCGGCGCGAATGATGGCCCGATTGAGGTGGCAAAACTGACACCGGAGCAGGCAGCAGATGCCTACAAGAAAATGATGAGGTAATTATGCCGGTTCCGTTTCCGTTTGATTTTCGTAACCCTGATTACAACGCAGTGTTTGAATGGCGAATGGAGAGGTTACAACGTATTCGCCAGACACCCACTCTGCTACCGGCGATGCGGACATTTTACCGTGATAACCCGGGGCAATTTATCATTGACTGGGGCATGACGGTCGACCCACGTAATATCGAACGAGGATTACCCGGCCGTATTCCGTTTATTTTGTTCCCACGACAAGAAGAATGGATCGAATGGTTCATGGAGTGCTGGCGCACCCAAGAGCCGGGTATCACAGAAAAAACCCGTGATATGGGCATCAGTTGGCTGACCGTTGCTACCGCCAGTGCAATCTGTCTCTTTAACCGGGGGGGTGCGGCAGGGTTTGGTTCCCGTAAAGAAGAATACGTTGATAAATTGGGTTCGCCCAAGTCCTTGTTTGACAAGGCACGGAACTTTATCAATCTGCTGCCTGCGGAATTCAGGGGCACATGGAATATACGAAAACACGCCCCGCATATGCGGATTATCTTCCCAGATACGGAATCGGTGATCACCGGTGAGGCAGGCGACGGTATCGGGCGTGGTGACCGTGCTTCATTTTACTTTGTCGATGAAGCTGCGTTTCTTGAACGCCCGGAGCTGGTGGATGCGTCACTGTCTGCCACCACGAACTGCCGACAGGATGTGTCAACGCCGAACGGCATGGCAAACTCATTCGCCCAACGCCGACACAGTGGCAACATTAAGGTGTTTACCTTCCACTGGCGCGATGACCCGCGCAAAGATGATGCGTGGTACGCCAAACAGAAAGAGAAACTTGACCCGGTCACACTGGCGCAGGAAGTCGATATTAACTATCAGGCTTCAGTAGAAGGCATTCTGATCCCTTCAGAATGGGTTCAGTCAGCGATTGATGCACACGTTAAACTGGGTATCAAACCCACAGGTATTCGCCGGGGGGCAATGGACGTTGCCGATGAGGGGAAAGACACGAACGCATTTGCATGGAATCATGGTTTTCTGATGCTGGGCATTAAAGAATGGTCAGGTAAAGGCAGTGATATTTTTGGCTCTGTGGAGAAAGTTTTCGGCTGGTGTGATCAGCTCAACCTTGATTCTTTCCGGTACGATGCCGACGGTTTAGGGGCAGGCACACGGGGTGATGCCCGTATTATCAACGAGCAGCGCAAGGCCTTACGGTTAAACACCATCACAGCAACACCATTCCGGGGCAGCGGCGCGGTCTTCGAGCCTGAAGGTGAAGCGGTGTCGGGGGATGCTTTTACAACGCCCCGATTAAATCAGGACTTTTTCGCCAACGCAAAAGCGCAGGCGTGGTGGTCACTGCGCACTCGCTTTCAAAAAACCCATAGGGCAGTGAGTGAGGGACATTTTTATCATCCCGATGAGCTGATATCTATCTCCGGTGATATGCCACTGAAAGAGAAATTAATCATGGAACTTTCACAGCCGACCTATTCAGTGAATGGCGTCGGGAAAATTCTTGTGAATAAAAAACCGGATGGGACGAAGTCCCCTAACTTAGCGGACTCCACAATGATCCTTTACGCCCCGATGGATATCTCAATGGAGATTTGGGAACAATTAGGACGAGGTGCTTAATGGCGAAGAATAATGGCAAACCACAGCCAACCGCCGACAGTTACGAGAACATGATGGCACGGGTGGGGATGCAGACGCCTAACCAACATTCCGCATCGACCTACCGCCCCAACTGGACAAGCCGTAACCGGACACTGATAGAAAATGCGTATCGTTCGTCATGGATTATCGGGGCAGCGGTGGACTCAGTGGCGGATGACATGACCCGCAAGGGCTTTCGTATAACCTCTGAAATCGACCCGAAAGCACGGGGTGTGCTGGAATCGCTATTTGATGAACTGGAGCTGTGGGAAAACCTGAACAACATTATCAAATGGTCAAGGCTTTATGGTGGGGCATTGGGTCTGATCCTGATTGAAGGTCAAGCGCCTTTTACTCCGCTACGCCCTGAAACGATTGGAAAAGGGCGGTTTAGAGGGATACTCCCGCTCGACCGTTGGCAGGTTGAACCTGACCTGAACCGCCGGATTAAAGAAATTGGTAAGGATTTGGGCAAGCCTGAATTCTATCAGGTGAGCAGCACAGGGCGGGGCATTCCTGCGTGGCGAATTCATCACAGCCGGTTAATCAGGTTTGATGGCGTCACACTACCGTATCAACAGGCACAGACTGAAAACGAATGGGGCATGTCGATTGTGGAACGCATCTTCGACAGGCTCACGGCGTTTGACAGCGCCACCACCGGCGCAGCGCAGTTAGTGTATAAGGCGCATCTTCGAACCTACAGTGTTGATAAACTGCGCGAAATTATCGCGATGGGCGGGGCGAGGCTGGATGCGTTGTTGAAACACATGGATATGATCCGCCAGTTTCAGAGTAACGAAGGCATGACGCTGATGGATAAAACCGATGTGTTTGAGACCCATCAGTATTCGTTCAGCGGACTGAATAACGTACTGGCGCAATTTGCCGAACAAATATCCGGGGCGGTGGGTATCCCTTTAGTACGGTTGTTTGGTCAGTCACCTCAGGGTTTTTCGACAGGTGATGCCGACCTTGCCAACTATTACGACAACATCGGTACCCAACAGGAACGGCGATTACGGCAACCTATCCGCCGCTTACTGGATGTGATGCACCGCTCAGAGTTCGGTCAGCCACTGCCGGAAGATTTTACGTTCGAGTTTAACCCGCTGTGGCAGATGTCCGATCTTGACCGTTCCACCATTGCGGTGAACACCGTCAACGCACTAAACGGCGCACTGGATGGCGGCATGATGAACCTGAAAGCCGCCATGAATGACCTGCGCGAAATGGCAGATGTCACGGGTATCGGGGGATCGATAGCGGATGAGGATATCAACAATGCGGAAGATGGTTCACCTCCTCAACTGGGCGAGTTAGGCAATCTCCTTCAACCAACAAATGTTGAAGCAACGGAAAATACCGATTTAAACGGCGCTCAGATTTCCAGCATGGTAGAGATTGTCAGTTCAGTCGCAGCGGGATTGCTACCAAGGGATACCGGTATCCAGATGTTGATATCGTCCTATCGTATGGCACAACAAGAAGCGGAAAGGATCATGGGGAGCGTAGGTAATGGCTTTATCGCGAAAGAGGAAGAAACCGCTGCCGAAGGTATCCCGTCAACCGGAAAACCAGTATCGAACAAGTCTACAGGCGATAGCGCGGGCGGTCGGCGAAATCGTAAAGGGCTCTTACGATGGTTCAAATGATTCAGTCACCGAAATTATGGCTGCGCTGGACAGCTACAGTGAGTTAATCACACCGTGGGCGCAGCGCGTAGCCCAACGTTTTGCGTTGGATGTGAACCGACATAACGAAAAGCAGTGGCGAGAACGAAGCCAGATAATCAGTCAGGAGCTGCGCAATCTGGTAGACCATGCCCCGGTTGGCCAGGTCATGCGCTCTATCATTGACGAGCAAATCAAGTACATCAAATCGCTGCCGATAGAGGCGGCGGACAGGGTGTATGACATCCATAATCAGGCTATTGAAGCTGTTGTGACGGGTGGACGTCATGAGCCGTTCGCGCAGGAAATTGCCAGAACAGGAGAAGTCGCCCTGTCACGGGCAAAATTGATTGCTCGAACTGAGTTAGGCAGGGCACAGACGGCGCTCACGCAGGCACGAGCACAAACCATCGGTTCAACAGGCTATATCTGGCGTACCGCAGACGATGGTGATGTCAGGCATTCACATCAAAAAATGGAAGGGCAGTTTGTTGAATGGGGCAGCCCTCCGATACTGGACGGCCTGACAGGGCACGCAGGCACTCTGCCGAATTGCCGTTGTTACTGTGAGGTTGTCATACCGGAAGATTAATCATGAAATATTTCTTTACCAGCCGTCTGGGTAACACACGTTATCAACTGGCGGATGGTTCCCTGTTGTGTAAAGACGTCCCGATTGCCAGAACTGGCATACAGCTTTATGCCGATTTTGAACTGCCCTATCTTGAGCCAGATGACGATGGTGAAATTGTCGTTGAACGTACGGATGACGAAGTATTCAGTGAAGCAACACTGGCTTCGTTTGAGGGGATGACCATCACGATAAAGCACCCTGAAGATTTCGACGGCAACATCATTTTTGTTGACCCGGATAACTGGCGGGATTTGGCACACGGGCATGTTCAGAACGTCAGGCAGGGTGAAGGGGAACAATCCGATCTGATGTTGGCTGACCTCATCATCAAAGACAAAGAAGCAATCGCGGCAATAGAAAGCGGTTTTGACGAGGTATCCTGTGGTTATGATGCGGAATACCAGCAAACTGCGACAGGTAAGGCCGCGCAGTATCAAATTCGGGGTAATCATGTGGCGCTGGTTCAAGATGCCCGCGCCGGTTCACGTTGTTCAATTGGAGATAGTATGTCTACTAAAACACAAACATGGTTTAAACGTCTGAAGCAGGCGATTAAAACCAAAGACTCTGCTGCGATGGAAGAGGTACTAAGCAGTGCCCCTGAATCCGTCACCGGTGATGAAGGAACGGGTGAAGTGCCCAAGGCGATTAATATCAATATCAGCCCGCAGCAACCTCTGCCCAAAGAAGATCCGGAAATGAAAACCGGTGATGAGCAAATCCCCGAGTGGGCAAATGCGATACTGGCTCGACTGGAGGCACTGGAAGGGAAAACCAAAGATAACGGCACCGACCCCACAGATAAAAAGGAGACGGGGGATAGTGACGAAGATAAAGACGAGAAAGAAGAAAATATTACAGCCGATTCAGCCTACAAAGCTGACCTGATCATACCGGGTGTTGATATCTCAAAACCCGCCAAGCCAACCGCCTTTAAACGTCGGGTACTGGTCAGTGCAGATCAGGCGATGGTGAGAACTATCGTCGGTGATGCTGAAATTAAAAAGCTGCCTAAATATATGGTTGATATGGCCTTTAACGCCGTGGCAGAACTGGCAAAAGGCCGTAATACCCAAGCCACCGGCGATTCATCCCTCAGTAAGTCTACAGGCAATACCATTGCCAACCTGAACAAAGCTAACGCCGAATTCTGGGCAAACAGGAGTAAATAACACTATGACAGCATATTTAAAGCGGATGCCCTTAGGCATTGCCGGGGCGATCTCACGCCCACAGGATATGACCGTGGAACCCGTCTTACTGAATTCACCGGATGCCTTCCCCGCTTACGGGCTGGTGGGGAAATATGATGGTGATTATTTTGTGCCGCTGGCTGAAGGGGATACGGCTGACAAAATTCAGGGGATTTATGTGCGCCCTTATCCCACTGCCAGCATACCGGATAAAATTCAGATTATCGGTACGGGTAACAACTTCACCGGGGATGCCCTGAAACGGGGGTACATGACAGTCAAACTGGATGGAGATGCGTCCCGTATCAAAAAAGGTGCGCCAGTCTATGTGCGGGTGGGTAAACCGACTAAGACAAGTCCACTGGGTAGCTTCCTGAATGATGCCGTAGAGGGAGAAAGTATTTTATTCCCGAATGCGCAGTTCACAGGGGCGGGCGATGCTCAGGGTAATGTTGAAATTTCTTACAAGATTTAAGGGGACTTATGTTTACATTTGACCAACAACGCACCATTGATGCTTCAGGTGCTTTCCTGAAACTCGAACTGGAGCGCCTGGATCAGACTATCAACCTGCCGTTGGCGCAATATACCTACGGGCGTGATATCCAATTCCGTGAAGATGTGACCATTGGCGATGAAATCGCAACATGGACAAACACACAGTTTGCTGCCGCAGGGTCGATTAATCCGAACGGTAAGAACTGGGTTAGCGGTAATGCCACCGCACTGGCAGGCGTTAGCGTTAACATTGACCGTGACGGGCACCCATTAACCTTATGGGGTATGGAATTGGCGTGGACAGTTATCGAACTGGCTTCAGCACAACAGGTCGGTCGTCCTATCGATTCCCAAAAACATGACGGCTTGATCCTGAAATGGAACATGGATGCCGACGAGCAAGTTTACGTTGGTGACGAAAGTCTGGGGTTACAGGGTCTTTTGAACCAGAAAAACGCGAAACTCATCAATGCCCGTAAACCGTGGGCGCAATCTACACCGGATGAAATCCGCGACAGTATTAACCAATTGCTGAGTGAAGCGTGGGCACATTCTGCCTATACGATGGTGCCGACAGATTTGTTGATCCCACCTGAGCAGTATGCGCTGCTTTCGAGCATTATTGTATCGACTGCGGGTAACCAGTCTTTACTGACTTACTTGCAAAATAACACTATCGCTTATCACCAGAACGGTACGCCGTTGAATATTCGCGCGGTGAAATGGGCGAAAGGGGTCGGCACAGCGGGTAAAGACCGTGCAATTGCCTATACCAATGACAAGAAGTTTGTTCGCTTCCCGTTGGTGCCATTGCAAAGCATCCCGATCCAGTATCGCGGCCTGTATCAGATGGTCACCTACTACGGCAAGCTGGGTGCGGTTGAGCTAGTCTATCGTGAAACCATGAACTATATGGATGGCATTTAATGATGAAAATCAAGGTACATAGTCCATTTCGTTTCATCCCCGAAACGGGGGAAGCACAGGACTTCGAAGAGGGGGTTCATCATGTCAGTGAAGATGTGGCCAAACATTGGTTTGTACAGGCACATGCTGAAATCGTGGGTGCGGCGGAAGAAAGCATACCGGCGGATTATGATGCCGAACTGACTGAACTCCGGGGATCCGTAAGTAGCCTGACACAGACGTTATCAGAGCGTGATAAACAGATCACCGAACTCAACCAGCAACTCAAAGAGCGGGATGACCACATTGCCGATTTACTGATACAGGGCGATCAGTCTAGTGGGGGTAAAAATGGGGGCAACAAGAAATAAGCACCTCCCCTCTGTTGAGCAATTCCGTACCGACTTCCCGCAGTTCACTGACGAAACCAAATACCCCGATACTCAAATCCAGTTCCGTTTAAATCTGGCTGATAAGCAGTTGGATGAACATCGGCTGGGGGAGATGTTCGGCTATCTGGTGGAATTGATGGTCGCCCATTACATGGCCTTGTGGTCCGCGGACAGTCGGTCAGCGGCAAGAGGTGGTGCAGGAGGAGCGAACAGCGGGGTGCTGTCTGCTAAATCCGTGGATAAAGTCAGCGCCAGTTATGATACGGGCGCGACACTGAATCCGAATGCAGGGTTCTGGAACAACACTCGCTATGGCTCTGAGTTTTATGAATTGTTGATGACGTTCGGCGCGGGAGGTATTCAGCTATGAAAAGTGGCCTCACTATTAAAGTGAACAAAGCCAATGCCATTCTGGAAGCTCTGAAAACCCTTGGTAATCGTGATGTGCTGGTGGGTGTTCCTGCGGAGAACAGCCCGCGTGATGATGTCCCGTTTGGTAATGCCGGTATCGGCTATATCAACGAATTCGGTTCACCTGCCCAAAATATCCCGCCTCGTCCCCATCTGCAACCCGGAGTGCGATCGGTGGAAGATAAAACCACGGAACAATTGAAACTGGCGGCGGAATGGATACTGGAAGGTAAGAAAGACAAGGCCGAAAAAGCGCTGAACAAAGCCGGACAGATTGCGGTTCAGGGGATTCAGCGTTACATGACTACGCATGATTTCGAACCCTTGGCTGATCCGACAGTTGCCGCACGCGCAAGGCGTGGGCGTAAAGGGGCAAAAGTTGAGGTACAGAATCGGCAGGAGGGAGGCACACCGAATAATGCTAATGCCCGACCGCTGATTGATACCGGCAATTACCGCCGTTCCATTACCTATGTGGTACGGGATAAGGGGGAATAATGGACTTACTTGATGTCACTGACATTTTGTTTGATCCGGATTTCTGCGATACCTCACTGACGGTAAAACGTCGGGGGGTAGGCGTTGACGATGACGGATTTCCGACAACGGTTGATACGGTCACGCCTTTTTCGGGCGTGGTGACGGTTGACCGCTCAGTAGAAGCCCAAATGCGTATGTCAGGTCAAACTGTCACAGGAACGATTCTGGTGATTACGACTGAGCGATTGATTGCAGGAGAAACCGGGCGAGCCGGGGATGTTGTCACGTATCAGAACCGTGAATATCTGGTGAAATCGGTAGACCCTTATACCTCGTATGGGGCGGGTTTTGTTCAGGCGCACTGTGAATTGTTGCCTTTTGATGGAGGACGTTCATGAACACCTCAGAACAGGCAGGCTGGTTAACACCGGACAGTGAACCAGTTTACGACGAAGCCTTAGAGCGGCTACTCAGTCAGTGGCTGCGGGCGGTGTCTGGCTTGCCTGCCGGGAGCGTCCGGCCTCGTTGGACAGCGGTTCAGGCAGCGCAACCTCCCGCTGATTCAGACTGGTGCGGTTTCGGGATTGTTGAACTACCTGCTGATGATAATCCCGCGTATGCCAATCAGACGCCTGAATATGGGGAACTCTGGCGACATGAAGAGTTTGAATGTTCAGCATCGTTCTATGGTCCCCACAGTCAGCGCTATATCAGCCGTTTTCGAGATGGGATCAGCCTCAGCCAGAACAATGCAGAGCTGAATAAATCAGGGCTGTCTGTGGTGAGACACCGCGGTATTACCACGTTTCCCGAACTTATCAATAACCAGTGGGTACGCCGCTATGACATTACTGTCATCTTGCGGCGTAAGGTTGTGCGTCGGTATGGCACGAAAGCCTTAAAGGACGCACCCGTTAAATTCTTTGGAGATTAACCCTTATGCAGGGCTTACCTATCAGCAGCATTGTTAATGTCAAAATTAACATGGCCCCCCGTGCCGCATCGAGCCGCAACTTTGGTTCGTTGCTGATTGTCGGGGGCAGTAACGTGATTAACACGCACGAACGGCTGCGCTATTACACCGATATTGAAGCCGTCGGCGCGGATTTCGGTATGGAGACCCCGGAGTATCAGGCCGCCGCCTTGTACTATTCCCAGTCTCCCCAGCCGATAGATTTGTATATCGGGCGTTGGGCGAAAACGCAGGTGTATGCGGCCTTACGCGGTGCGGTACTCAACCGGTCAGAACAGGCTATGAGCCGCTTTACCGTTATCTCAGATGGCTCGTTTAAACTGAATCTCGACGGCAAAGATACCCTTATCACCGGCGTTGATTTCAGCAAAGAAACCAATCTCAATGGGGTGGCGGAACGTATCGCGGAGAGGCTGAAAAATGCCGCCGTGCGCTGGGACAGTGTCTCTTCCCGCTTCACCGTCTCATTACAAGCCGCAGGCAAACTGGGGTATCTCACCCGCGCTGACAGCGGTTCTTACCTTGGTGATTTGCTGAAACTGGATGAAGCCGCCGGCGCAACGGCGATTGCCCCCAGCGAACCGGAAACCATCGCCGAAGCGGTGAAAGCACTGGGTGAAGTGTCCGGTGCATGGTATGGGCTGCTGATTGCCGACACCTCACTGACCGACCGCGATGTAATGAGTGTGGCACGGTATATTGAATCGACCTCCGTTGTGCGGATTTACGGGCATACCGTCGTGAAAACCGACGTGCTTGACCCGGATGTGGTGACCGATATCGGTTCACAACTGAAAGGTGCCTTTTTAGGCCGGACACTGTGGCAATATTCCTCACAGCCGTATGCGATAGCCTCACTCTTCGGGCGCATGTTCACGGTGAATTTTCAGGGCAACCGCACCACCATCACCCTGAAATTCAAGCAAGAGCCTGCCGTCAGTGCCGAATTGCTGACGGCAACACAGGCCAGTGCGCTGAAAACCAAGAATGGCAACGTCTTTGTCCATTACAACAATGACACCGCCATTATCCAAGAGGGTGTGATGGCAAACGGCACGTTCATTGATGAGCGCCACGGACTGGACTGGTTACAGAATTATGTCCAGACCAACCTCTATAACCTGCTGTACACCTCGACCACCAAAATACAACAGTCCGATGAGGGTGTGACTCAATTGCTCGCCAATGTGGAGCAGTCACTGGCGCAAGGCGTGACAAACGGTCTGATAGCACCGGGACGCTGGGGTGGGGATTCTTTCGGGGCACTCAACCGGGGCGATACGCTGACCAAAGGTTATTACACCTACGCCCCGCCGATTGCGGAACAGGCACAGGCGGAACGCGAGAAACGTAAAGCCCCGGTCATTCAGTGTGCCATCAAACTGGCAGGTGCGGTGCACTTTGCTGATGTCATTATTAACGTAAACAGGTAAGAACATGGCGAATACTTATTCATTTATCGACGTGTCCGCCACCATTACCGGTATCGGCGGTTCGGTGGATTTAGGCAACGGGGCGGCAACCTCCGAAGAGGGGATCGTTATCGCCATGCTGGAAGCCAAAAACACCATGACCATTAGTGCGGACGGGGAAGTCATGCACTCCCTGCACGCGGGTAAGGCAGGCACCATTACCGTGACCCTGCTGAAAACCTCTCCCGCTAACGCTAAGTTAGGGATGATGTACAACGCCCAGCAGTTCTCGTCAGCAACATGGGGCAATAACATCATCCTGATCCGCAACAAGGTATCCGGGGACACTATCGCGGCACGGTCAGTCTCCTTTCAAAAACTGCCTGACCTCTCTCACGCCAAAGTCGGCAATACCAACAGTTGGGTGTTTGACTGCGGCAAAATCGACACCATCTTAGGCACATTTTAACGGAGTCACACATGGAATTTGAAATTAGCGGGAAGAAATATCGCGCAGGCAAACTGAATGCGTTTCAGCAGCAGGATTTAGCCGTGGCACTTGTGCCGGTAGTGCCTGCCCTCAAAGGTATCTGGGAAAATCTCAAACCCTCCAGCGTGGACAGTGAGGGTAAACCGGTCTTTGCCCCAGACGATATGATTGACCTGATTAGCCCCCTCGTGGACGCAGTGCGCTCACTCGACAAAACTTCTCGCCATGAAATTAACGAAATCTGCCTGTCGGTGGTCAGTCGGGAGCACGGGAAATCGTGGTCAGAAGTGTACACCGGCGGTCTACTGATGTTTGACGATATCAACGGACTGGATTTGCTGAAAATTGTCGGTCAGGTGATCAA
This sequence comes from Xenorhabdus innexi, assembly GCF_002632485.1. Classification (GTDB taxonomy): domain Bacteria; phylum Pseudomonadota; class Gammaproteobacteria; order Enterobacterales; family Enterobacteriaceae; genus Xenorhabdus; species Xenorhabdus innexi. The sequence goes on from NZ_NIBU01000031.1 coordinate 32,644, forward strand.
GGATGCACTGGGGAATTTTTTTCCCGCCCTGTCCGGGAGCGACGCATCATCCCCGGACAGCCCAGCCTTGAACTGAGTACGTTACCGAACGGGCGCTATTATCTGATGCGCCCGGTGCGTTACGGCATGTGTCAGGCAGAGTCGCTGGAAAATGGCAAAGTGGACTTGGCCTTCATCGCCCTGATGAACGAGTATCTGGATGTGGAAGCCGAAAACGAGGCGCTGATAGCACGGTGGAGAGATGAGCAACACTAACGCAGATGTGATTAAAGAGTTTCTGATATCGCTGGGCTTTAACATTGATAAGCCGAGCGCAAAGAAATTCAGTGCAACGGTAGCCGGTGTGACCGCCAACGTGCTGAAGTTCGGCGCTGTCGTGGAAGGGGCTGCGGCCTCTGTCGTCGGCTTTACCGCAGTCGCGGCAACCCAGCTCGATAAACTGTACTGGCAGGCGCAGCGCACCGGCGCGGCGGCTGAACAAATCAAGTCGCTGGGGTATGCCGTCAGTCAGGTGGGCGGGACGGTGGAGGGTTTGAACTCTTCACTGGAGAACGTGGCGCGGTTCTTACGTAACAATCCGGGCGGCGAAGGCTTCCTGCGCAATATGGGGATTCAGACCCGTGATGCGAATGGGCAGCTTCGGGATACCGCTTCCTTAGTGGCACTGGTGGGCGAACGGTTATCCGGTATGCCGTCTTACCGGGCAAATATGTACGCCAATATGCTGGGTATCGATGAGAATACGATGCTCGCCATGCGTCGCGGGATGGGCGGGTATGCGTCAGATTATCGCCAGATGATGCGCACGATGGGCTACAACCCGACCGCCGCAGCGAAACAGGCCAATGCCTTTATGACCGAGTTTTACCGGTTAAAATCGGTGATGGGTATAGGCAAGGATAAAATCGGCGGGGAGCTGTCACGGGTATTGACTCCCAGCATGGAAAAGCTCACCAACCTGATACTGAAACACTGGCCCACTATCGAAAAAATCATCATGTCGGTGGTGAAAGCGATCCTCGTCATGTCTGACATACTGGGGCAGATGGTTTACCGGAGCGTGCAAGGGATACAGGATATCATCGGTTGGTGGCAACGGCTGGATGAGGGCAGCCAGAATCTGATTAAAGTATTTGGTCTCGTTGCTGCGGCATGGTGGGCGCTAAATTCTAAGTTCCTGTTCTCACCTATTGGTGCACTGACTGTCTTGTTGTCGGCTTTATTCTTGCTCTATGACGACTATCAGACATGGAAAGAAAAAGGGGATAGTGAATTTGATTGGGGTAAATGGGAAGGTGCGCTTAAAAAGATCAAAACGGAAGTTACCGGGTTAACAACGGAATTTAAAGCGCTGGGCATCGAAATAATGGATTTAATCGGTATTGACGTTGAAAAATGGTCATTAAAGTTTGAGTTCGAAAGTCTGTTAAAGAGCTTGGGTGGCTTAAGTGAAATGCTCTCACACTTGGTAGCTGCGTTAAATCATCTCAATAACGGCGATTTTACCCTCGCTTGGGAAGAACTTAAACAAGCATGGAATGGCAGCGAGAAAAATAAACAAGAGACAAACACGATAGGGAGCAAAGCCGGAGAACGCCATCACGATATGGTGAAAGACTGGTATTTCTCTTTAAATAACAAACTGAACGAATATTTACCCGAATGGATGGGCGGCACTCCTGCTAAGGATAAACCAGCGGCTGAAAAAGGAGCGAAAACCCTCACGCGCGGGGAACGCAACAATAACCCCTTAAACATAAATTTTGCCAAACAAAAAAATGCCGTTTTGGAAAGTGGTAAAGGCGCTAGATTCGCTCAATTTGACACGATATATAACGGGTTGGAGCGTACCGCTTGGCAGCTCAGGCGTTACTTTAATGGGTTGACAGATGGTGTTAAACGGCAATCTGTGGAAGCTATCGTGAAAAAGTGGGCCCCTAGAGAAGATAAAAACGATACCGAGGGTTATATCACTCGTGTTGCTAAGGCGTTAGGGGTAGGCCGTTCCGATAGATTAGACCTGAATAACCATGATGTTATGTACGCCCTGATGAACGCCATGAGTCCGGAAGAAATAGGGAAACCACTTCCTTATTCTAAGTCACTTGTCATGGCTGCAATCACTGGAGCGCCAGATCCAACAAAGGCCTTAGCGAAGAATGGTGGTTTTAACTTTGACCCCCGAATGTTCGATAACGCAGAGGCCAATATCAACAACATGCTGACCTCTTCCAGTTACACACCGGAATATCTGCGTAAAGCTGATGCTCTGGCGCAAAATCAGATGAATTTTGAGCAGAATCTGACGATTAACATCACTGGTGTTCAGTCACCGCATGAAGCCGCTACGTTAACCGAGGGCGCAGTACAGCGCAGTAACGCGATACTGGCACGTAACCTACAAACCAAGGTGAGCTGATGGATATTTTATCTGTGTTGTTTTCTCAGGGAACGAGAAAAATAGGCATGATAGTACCGAGCGTGGTCATTTCAGAGAAACACCAAGACTCGACGGAGATTACCGAGCATCCGGTACAACGCGGGGCGGCAATTAGTGATCATGCTTATGACCGACCATCAGAGGTGACAATGGAACTGGGCTTTGCGGGGGGCGGTTCGCTGATTGATTTTCTTGATTTAGGGACAGGCTTTTCATTCGGCAAAAGCCCCAAGGCCGTCTATCAACAGTTACTGGCGCTGAAAGCCTCAAAAGAGCCGTTCAACGTGACTACAGGCAAGCGCCAGTATAAAAATATGCTGATCCGCGCCATTGAAGTGACCACAGATAAAGCCTCTGAAAACGTCCTGATGGTTACATTAACCTTGCGTGAGGTGATTATTGTCGATACCGCAACGGTTAAAGGGATTGCCGCACCCCCTGAAAGGATGAAATATCCGTTAGATACGGGGCCTGTAGTGGATAAAGGCACTAAAGCGCCTGTTGAAATCAAAAATAGAAGCCTAATAAAAATAACAAGAAAAGCCCTTGAGAGGTTTATCAATGAATATGATTGAGATCCCCCTGCAATCAGGAAACCAGCAATTTGATATCCAATTAGGCGGCGTTAACTACCGAATGCGTTTACAGCACAGGGATTGTGCCGGGTGGGTGTTGGATGTTATGAACCTGAATAGTGAGCCGATAGTGTCAGGTATCCCCTTAGTTTTTGGGGTGGATATATTGGCTCAATACAGTTACTTGGGCTTTAACGGGGAGTTGATTTTTTATGGTGATGATCCAATAAATGAGACGGACAAGGAAGAGTTAGGTAGAAACAACAAGCTATACTTTGTTTCATTATAATCATTAAACAAATACCGCTGGAGTTCCAATGCTAAATAAAATAGTTGTTGTATTGATGTTTTTATCGGGGGTTGCGGGAGCCTCCTCTACACTCAATGAATTGGGGGTATATAGAGATAAAAATTTCAATATATTAGTTACGGATGGACGGTACTCTTGCAGTATATACCCCTATAGCCAACGTACTAAGGATGCGGAGCTTGATTCTTTACCCGTCATAGGTGAATCCATCATTACTATTGAAAGTGACAAACATAGTGATTCAAAGAGAATGCTCATTGTGTCTCACAACGGAATGAAGATCGAAACTCCATTTATGATAAACCTGAGAAAAGGGTCAACAGAGACAGTTTATGCCACGATGTCTAGGGAAGATATGTATGTTTTAGCTATTAATGAACCTAAAGGAGTGATTGCTATCATTAAAAGAGAGGGGGAAGGTAACGAGACAAACGTGATGATGGCTAACTGTACGTTATAATATTAGTAAAAAAGCCCTCGCTATAGGGCTATTTTATCTAGGAATTACTGACTCCAAATAAGCTCGATTGTATTCACAGGAACAGTTCTCTTCGATTAGTTTTATAATATCTATATCAGAGGGAAGTTTCTTACCTTCCATTTTAGTACACCAAGCACAATCATCACCATCTCGCACGCCGCGATAAATAACATTTTTAACACTTATAGTTTTTCGGACTCTCTGTAGTTCTTTTGCGTGATGAAATTTTGATCTGGCTGATTGGTATAAAGTATTACAAACGACTTTTGGATTAGAACCATACTTTTGCAATCCTAAATTGGTAAGAGATAATACTAACTCTTTAGTTGAATATTTTACTCTGGTATTAATATTCAACTTTATTTTTTCATCTTTTGTTAGCTCTGTTCCGTTTTTTATAATATCTATTTTTTTAGTGAGGTGGTTATAGATTAACTCACGATGTTCAGATTTAATATATTTAGATCTATAAACTTCTCTTTTCAGGAAATCATTGAACTCTACAGGATAACCATAAGCATTTTTTTCATTTATACCGAATAGCTTCAAAATAAGTTTAAACATGCGTAGTCCTCAGTAAGTTAGTAAAAAGCCCCATTAAAGGGGCTTATTTTTTGCGTGAGGTTTGCGCTTCAAGTTTCTCTATCCGTGAAATAAGACTCACTATTACAGAATTTTCAGATTCTGTAAGTTGATATGGTTTTATATTAAGCCATGCTTCAAGTGCCGCAATGATCTCAGAATTCATAGACCGTCCATTTTGCTTAGCACTTTCAGCAACAGCATCGCGCATCCCCTCTGGAAATCGGAGATTGAACTTATCTTGCATTTGACTTGGATACTTTGTCATCTTTGTATTCCCCATACACTGATAAAAATATTGTAGGATTAACTTGACACCCCGCGCAATGGTGGTAAATTAATATCAATGGTGTCAAATTAATCCTAAGGAGGCTGGCAATGAATACTGATTTAGACACACGAAAGAAGACTGCAAAGATGCAGTTAAGGCTGACTGAATACTTAAAAGATCAAGTTTGTAAGTTTGCGAAAAAGGACGGCATTTCACAGAATTCAGTGATAAATCAAGCGGTAGCTTGGTATACCGAGGAAAGGAATAAAAGTGAAGCAGTTGAACAATAAAAGCAAAACCCCAACGGCTGCAACCATCGGGGCTTCAAAAACGTTAACAAACCAACAAGGAAATAACGCTATGAGTATTTTAGCAAATAACAATCTGCCTGTCATCGCTGGTGTAGAAATCACAACCGATTCAGAAGGCCGTTTCAATCTGAATGCTCTTCATAAGACGAGTGGTTACGGTGAACATAAGCGCCCTTCAAAATGGCTTGCAACTGAACAGGCTAATGAGTTGATTCATGAACTTAAAGAGCAAAGCCCGATTTCGGGCTTAGGTCAAGAAGTAATCAAATCCGTACGTGGTGGTGTCACTCCCGGCACTTTTGCGCATGAACTTCTCGCTGTTTCATATGCCGGTTGGATAAGCCCCGCGTTCCAATTACAGGTGAACCAAACTTTCATTGACTACCGTTCTGGGAAGTTGGCATCTCCTCGCATACCTAATATGAAAGAACTGGCTTTCATGGTGATTCAGGCCGAGGAAGAGAAAGAGCGGTTATTACTTGAAAATAAAGACCTTGAAGATCAAGTGTCAGAAATGAAACCGGATGTTGAGGCATTCGAGCGCATCGCCAAGAAAGCGAACGGCAGTATGTGCATTACTGACGCAGCAAAACACCTTCAAATAAAACCGAAAGCGTTGTTTAACAGACTGTCTTCAATGAAGTGGATTTACCGCCGTGCAGGTTCTGGTAACGGCGAAAGGCATTGCGAAATTAGCCAAGATATTAGATGTAGCCGCGTAAATACTGATCTTTTTAACAGAATTAACTAATTTAACAATGATTATCGACATATACAACGAGTATTAAATCATTATAGGCATAGTGAAAGTTTAATATTCGAGGTGGTTCGCAATTTAAAATGAACTTCCTTTACAAAAAGTTACATTCACGTAATAAATAGTTCCGCTTCAAAACGGCGAAGCCCCCCAGCTAGTTGCAATAGTCTGGAGGGCTTCTATTAAAACCGTCTACAAACCTAATGGTAAGAGGTATAGACAATGACTATTATATCAGTTAATGAAACTGGTGACGCAAATGGCGTAACAACGAAAGCGCAATTTTATGAAGGCGCTCAAAAAATCACCCCCGAAAATGAGGCGGACGGTAAGGTTCTGGTTGACCAAGAAGTCTTCTGGCGGTTACGTAGAGACATCTTTAATTCTCATCAGGTCATGGTTGATGCCCAAAAAACGATGACTAATGCGCAGAAGAAAATGGAATATGCTCAAAAGCTCATGACTGAGCTACTTAACCGGATGCGCTTCATCCATGAGTAACGAAGTTCTTTCACGATAATATTAAGCCCTATCACGGGGCTTTTTTCTTTTCTACGGAGTCACCATGTCAAAACAATGGCTTCGCGAGTGCAAGCTGATTGTGGCGGATAAGAAAGGGGACGGCATCGATTTATCCGAACTGGCCATCAAGTTCAGTATTACCCGCCCCAGCGTGATGTATCTCGCTACCGGTATCTTCAAAATCTACAACCTGAGCAAAGAAACCCGCAATAAAATCCGCCAGAACGAGTACAAGACGATTCAGTTTACTGCCGGGTACAGAGGCAACATCGGTCAGATATTCCATGGACAAATCCAGTACACCTACACCGGACGCGACAGCCCCACGGAGACCTATGTGGTGATACAGGCCGGTGATGGAGACCATGCGTATAACAACGCGACCGTCAATATCACCCTGTCAGCGGGTTATACGCAGCAGGATGTGGATCGGCTGATGATGCGGGAGATTGGGCCCTACGGGATAGTGAGCGGCCCGCGTCCTGAATTTCCGTCTGTGATTGCCCCACGGGGTAAAGTTTTCTTCGGCATGCACCGCGATGAAATGAATATTTTCGCCAGGCAGAACAATGCGGAATGGCGCTATGAAAACGGGCAGTGCCTCGTTATCCCGAAGCAAACCTACCTGACTGAGGCCGTAGTGTTGAACTACGACACCGGGTTAATCGGAATGCCGGAGCAGACCATCGGTGCGGGGATTAATGTGAAGTGTTTAATTAACCCCAAAATTAGGCCGGGAACGTTAATCCGGTTGGATAACAGCGCAATTAATGAGGCGGGCAAATCTACGGGTGTAATTTCCTCTCAAAAGCCCGATGACGAAATTCCCGCCGCGACTGATAACGACGGGGATTATGTGGTAATTAACGTCAGTTACTTCGGTGAAACCCGAGGAAAGACGTATTACATGGATTTGGTTTGTGTGGCGAAATCTGACCAGACACTCTTTAAACAATCGGCGTTAACACTAGACACGAGACAATCATGATCACAAACTTTGAGCGCCTTAACCAACCGGAAACCCCCTTCCTGCTGATGCAGGAGTCCATCCGCTCAGGGCTGTATGTTGCAATACCAAGCATTATTCAGTCCTTTAATGCCGATGCCGTAACGGTCACTGCGCAGCCTGCGATACGCGGCAAAATCATCAATAGTAAAGGTGAAGCGGAATCGGTAGCCTTGCCGTTGCTGGTGGACGTGCCGGTTATCTTCCCGCGCGGGGGCGGCGTCACGCTGACGTTTCCGATTAAACCGGGGGATGAATGCTTAGTGGTGTTTGCTGACCGCTGCATCGATTTCTGGTGGCAGAACGGCGGCATACAAGAGCCGGTAGACCCACGACAGCATCATCTGTCTGATGGGTTTGCGCTGGTTGGCCCGCAGTCACAGGCGCAGAAAATCAGCAACATCAGTACCCAATCCGCTCAGTTGCGTACCGACGATGGCGCAGCCTATATCGAATTAACACCGGGCAGTCACCATGTCACAGTGATCACCCCCGGCAAACTGACCGCTACTGCATTGGGGAATACGGAAATCACCTCCCCCGAAATTGTGCTGAACGGCAATGTCACCATTAACGGCAACTTGTCTCAGGGTATGGGCGCAAATGGTGGACAGGCCACTATGAATGGCCCGGTAAATGTGAAAAACGATGTAACCGCAGGCGGGATTAGTCTGATGAAGCACAGGCACAGCGGGGTCAGAACCGGCGATGGCACGACAGGGGGGCCACAATAATGCGCTACCGACGACAGGACAGTGACGGCGATTACAGCTTCGGGCAAGGGGACAATACGTTTCTGGTCGATACCCCCGAAACCGTGGCGCAGGCGGTCAAAACGCGACTGGATTTATGGCGCGGGGACTGGTTTTTAGATACGGAAGAAGGCACACCCTATCGTGAGGCAGTGTTAGAAAAAAACTACACCAGTGCGCTCGCCCTTGAGGAGCGCATTCTGGAAACCGAAGGGGTGACCGACATTATCACACTGGATGCAGAACGTGACCCGGACACCCGAAAAATCACGATAACCGCCACCCTTAATACCCGCTACGGCAAAACCACCCTCTCCCACGAACGGTAACTTATGCTTAATTTAGATACGTTAGGGCTTGCGGCCACCATTACCGCGAGCGGCATTACTGCGCCCGATTACCCGACGATATTGTCCCGGCTGACCGGGTTTTTTCGCCAGATTTACGGTGAGGATGCATACCTTGAACCGGACAGCAAAGACGGTCAGATGCTGGTAATTTATGCACTGGCGCTTCATGATGCGAACAACGCCTTGATTGCCGCCTATAACTCGTTCAGCCCGGCAACCGCCACCGGAGCAGCCTTGTCGAATAATGTGGCAATTAACGGCATGACCCGCCACCGGACGACAAAATCCACCTGTGATGTGGAGATTATCGGGCAGGTGGGCACGGTCATCAAAAATGGCACGGTGCGCGATGTACAGGGGTACTCATGGCGATTGCCGGATACCGTCACGATTGGGACACACGGCACTGTGACTGTCACCGCCACTTGCCAGACTCAAGGCGGGATTACCGCCGCTATCGGGGATATTGCTGACATCGGCACACCGACACGCGGTTGGCAGAAAGTGATTAACCACACTATCGCCACGCCGGGGCGGGCGGTGGAAACAGATGGTGAGTTACGAATACGCCAGCGGCATTCGGTTGCCCTGCCCTCACGCACGGTACTGGATGGGATACTGGGGGCAATCAGTTTAATCCCCGGCGTTTCACGGTTACGGGGCTTTGAGAATGACACCGGACAGCCCGACGAATACGGCATTCCGGGCCACTCTATTGCGATGATTGTTGACGGTGGAGACGCCAGCACCATAGCCCGTACCATTGCCCTGAAGAAAACACCGGGCAGTGGCACGTTTGGCGATACGGTGATTAAAGTGGCTGACCGCTATCAAATCACCCACCCGATACGGTTCTCGCGTCCGGTAGATGTGCCGGTGTTTATTGAAATCCACCTCACCCCTTTTGATGGGTATACCACCTTGGTAGGCGATCGGATTAAAGCCGGTGTTGTTGGTTATATTAACGCCGTGCATATCGGCGACAGTGTGTACCTGACCAAACTGTTTACCCCGGCAAACCTGCCCGGTGATGATGAAGGGAAAACCTACGATATCACGGACATCAAAATCGGGCGCACCGCAGACACCGTTGTGATGGGTAATTTAAAAACCCACTATAACGAGGCGGTTATCTGTCAGCCTGAAAATATCAAACTGGTGGTGACATGAGAGATTATCAAAAACTCATCACCCCGCAGCACCGGACAGCCCGGAAATTCGTCAGTCATATCGACCTTATCACCCGCTCACTTTCAGACATCAACCAACAAGCCCGACAACTTAATGACGCTTTCTCTCTGGATAAGGCGGTGGGCGTGCAACTGGACGCTGTCGGTGAGTGGATAGGCTTATCGCGGTATGTGAAGACACCGATTGTCGGGGTGTATTTCTCGCTGGATACCGCAGGGCTGGGATTCGACGAAGGGAGCTGGAAGCGCCGCTACGACAGTGACAGCGGCTTCACCGAGCTGGACGATGAGACCTACCGGACATTGCTACGAGTGAAAATTGAGGCCAATCACTGGGACGGCTCCAGTGAGGTGCTGGCGCGAATTTACCAGCGGATATTGCCGGACAGCAAGACTACCCTGTTTTTCGTGGATAACCAGAACATGACGATGGATGTGTTTATGACCGGCGGCACGATACCAGAGGTGATTAAAGCCGTCATTCGGCAAGGGTATCTCAACATCAAGCCGGAAGCGGTACGGGTCAATAACTACATCAATTCAGCCGAGTGTGGGCTGTTTGGTTTTGACATTCAACATGATGTCGTCGCGGGTTTTGATACCGGCGGTTGGGCAGTTAAATTGTGAGGAAAGCATGGCAAAAAATGAATTTCTGCCGTTCGGTATTGCCGACGGCGCAAACGTCTTAGATAACGACGAGTACAGCAAATTGGCGGCTCGAACGAACGGCTTTAATTCAGGGGTGGCAAAGTCACAGGAACTGAATAAAGTCTGGCGACAAGCGAGTGTGATAGCCACGGTAGTCGCCCAGTTTATCGCGGAGACCAACAATCAGGATGTGCTGGATGATGGGAATTTGCAGACATTACAGACCGGATTACTCAGCGCGCTGAAAGCAACAGTCAGCTCCAATGTACCCAATGCCTCGCTGACAACCGCAGGTATCACAAAGCTGAGCAATGCGACAGACAGTGATGCAGAAAACATAGCGGCAACCCCGAAGGCGGTGCGTCAGGTCAACGACGCCCTCAACACCAAACAGGACAAAGGCGACTATGCCACTAACGCCGCTCTGAATGCCGTCAACGACAACGCCAACAGTCGTCTGGAAAAAGCAAAGAACGGGGCGGATATCCAGAGCAAGCCGGAGTTTGTG
>NZ_NIBU01000032.1:0-30961 GCF_002632485.1 Xenorhabdus innexi
CTCAGAGTTGGAGATAAATCTCGTGGCAAATCGATTAAATAAACGTCCTCGAAAAACGCGAGGTTATCAAACACCGAATGAGTTATTTAAAGGCATACCGACTCGTTTACTTCGTTCATAACGGTGTTGCACTTATTATGTGAATGCAAGCAAGATTGATTAATACAAAAACCCACCTGTTAAGCAGGTGGGTTTTTACTATTTAATAATAAAATAATGCTCAACTTATACTCCTCCACCATTCAGGTTACCTGATTGTTGACCGCATCCAGTCACTTGTGTCACCATTTTTTTAGATACATTACTACCTATATTTCCGGAGACTTTATCTCTGACCGTCACAATACAATTTGAAACCTTTGGAGGTGGTGAAATTATTTTATTAGTGAGTGTTCCGATTTTTTTATTATGGGACTGCATATCTGTATAGGGTACTTTTCCATGAACAATATCAGAGATTGCTCCGGGTAAACTAAATAAAAGTTCTATAGGAGAACCCGGTAATTTCACAGAGATTTTTTGTTCTTGACTATGGGCTGTTAATTCATGATTCACCACTTCTTCCGTATTTAAAATAACTGGCTGATCAGTGCTTTCAATCTTCGCTCCTGTCAGATTAGTTTTACCATCCACATCCAAATTAATCCCGTTTTTAGCAGAGATTCCAGTCTGATTTGCTAATCCCATATCATCATGTTTTTCGTAATCAAATTTAAATCGAGTTTTTACACCTAACACAAGATTTTTAACTATATTAAATACGCCTTTAAATCCGGATGGTTGATTGCCACTAAAAATTGTACCACTATTGAATTGCCCTCCGGCTTCCAGATATATATTTTTCCCATTAGCGGTATTTTGAGCTGTTTCAATATTAAGATCACCTCCTATTTTACCGTTCACTCTATCCGCCACAATATTAGTGCCTTTAATTGTCGTATCTTTTTTACTGGCTAATGTTACGTTTTCACCCGTAATCTGGCTATTATGATTGATGACATCTCTCTCATAACCATTACCAAATTTTCCATAAGCCTTTGCCTTAACCTGAGCTAATTTAGAAGCATTCATAGCCACACCAGCCCCTACATCAGCCCCAATTTGGAAACTATCTTTATTTATACTATCCTGTGCAGATGTAATTATTATTTCACCTTGTTTTGCATCAAGATTTATATCGTTACCAGAAACATTTGTTCCCTGTAAAGATAGATTATTTCCAGCAGTTAAGTTGACTCCCTGTGCTCCGTTAATATTACTATTTTTTGCTGTCACTCTGGTATCATCACTTACGGCATATTCCGCTGCAATAGATCCGGCCCCCATATTAACAACTCCTGTAGGCAAATTGACGCCCACTCCAGCACCAAGAGCAACACCATAATCTGTTTTAGTTTTCTTAATAGTATTATTGGCCTGACCAATACTAATATTATTTCCGGCAGTTATTGTTGATTTTCCGTTATCTGAATTAAACGATATTCCCTGATATTTGACATCATGGCGAGCCTGAATATTAATATCTTTATGTGCCCTGAAATCACTGACAATAGCATCAGAATTAGATTCAGAGCTGCGGGAAACGCCTCCCTTTCCTTTGGCCCTAACAGTAAGATCCTGGGATAGAAGTGCTAAACCTGCTTGTATCTCAGCACGGCCGGATGTATCAGAAACATTTTTTTCAGTTTTATTAAATGCGGCTTCATTGATATGATTATTCGCTTTTAGCTCTATTCCTCCATTAGCTGAATTATATTGCGTCCCTTGATCATATATATCCTCTCTGGCATTTATATTAATATTATTATTAGCTTTAATTGAAGTAACATTGGCATTTGACGTAATATTATTTGCTGTGTAATTGCTTCCTTTGACTGAAGCACCGGCATTAATATCAAGTGAATTATTTTTTATACCAAAAGAGAGTGTAGCTCCTCCCCCAATATTAAAATTTCCTGAAGAAAGTATATTACTACTTTCCGCTGCTCTATTCTCTATACTGTCAGCATTAGCCTCATAATTACCAACAACATTATGCTGACTCCCCTGTTGCACCAATTTATTTCGTGCATTTAATTTAAGATCTCCTGCAATATTTGTTTTTGAAACAACTGCTTCCTTTTTCTCCTGAGAATTATTTTTAGCACTATGTTTAGCGAAACCACCGATACTTGCTCCTTGATTTCCTATAGATAAAACCAAACCAACGCCGGTTGAAGAGTGAGACTTCCTTTGGGCAGCCAGATCATTAGATGCAAGGAAGGAAATATTATCAGCAGATATACTCGCATCACCATTTCTCGTCATTATATCTGAACCAACAACTGTCACATCTTTACCTGCATTAATTGTTATATTTCCTCCACTCAATTCAGATGATTTTTGTGTTATATTTTCTTGTTCTGCTTTATCACTGTCATACTTAATATAAATCCCTTTTTTAGTGTTTTTACCTTCACCGGAAGAATCAGATATTCCTCCGGCTTCAAGTAATGAGGTTACTTTTTGCTTGTCATACCTTTCTCCATAAGGAGAAATAGTTAAGTTATTGCCTGCATTAATATTCAAGTCACCAGAACTTTTTAATGTGCTACCTGTCACTTCAATATCTTTTCCACTATATAATTTCAAATCCGCATTAGAGACAACCTCACTTTGTTCTGCTTTTTCTTTTTTTTCTTTTTCTTTATTAGAATCCTTAGTAATATTAAGAACAGTCCCATTACGCTCATCAATAACTTTTTTATGGTAACTAACTGCATTATTAATGACCAAATCACCATTGTCTGATTGAAAATATGCGCCTTTATCTGCTTCAATATTACTGCCGGTAATGTTAATGCCATCACTTCCTACAAGTAATACATGCCCATCGGCTGTAATATCAGATGATTGATTTTTTTTATCTTCGATATAGTTATTTTTATTTTTCCCTCCAGCTATTCCTCCCCAATAAGTTCTATTATCAGAATCAGTACTCTTATCACCAAAAGACTGGGATATGATTTGTGTTTTTTTATCAGCTTTAATATCAAGGTTATTTCCAGCATGTGCTTTAGAGCCTGATATTTTTATATCACCATTTGCCTCAATACCAAGATCATTACCAGCATTCAATTCACTTCTAACTTGTTTCTGCGTAGAGTGTCCTTTTTCTTTTAACCCAGTATCCAGTGAAGCTGACTCCAGCCTGTTATATTTCTGATCATCAATTTTTTCATTTTCTATCAATCCATCTATTATTACATTACGTTTAGATGATAATGAAAGATTATTACCTGCATCAACTTGACTTCCATGTATACTTATATCCTCTCCAGTAGAAGTTAGATTTATATTGTTATCTGCTCTGATATCATTTCCTTCCTGTTCAGTTTTATCATAAGTGTTTTTTTTGCTATTCTTCCATAAAAATTTCCATTGCTCTTGATAATTTTCCGAATGTTGATTAACTTGTTGACCGCCTATATCAATATTATCACCTGTTATATTAATATCTTTTCCATAGATATCTGTTCCTTTAATTTTATTACTCTTGCTGGCATTTAATGTAATATTTCCACCTTCTAATCTTGTCCGGTGAATAATTTGTGATTTTTTTCCGCTACCAGTACGGCTTCCACTAAAAAAATTACCCTCTGATTTTTCATCTTTAGAAGATACTTCATCCAAAGCTCCCTTAGATGAAATGTTTTCACCTTTTAATTCGAGATCACCTCCTCTTAAGTTGGCACCTTCCAGATTTAATCCACCTTTAGATTCAATATTAATATTATCATCGGCAGTCATATTCCCCAGCACATTAACACCATTACCCTTAGCTGTACTTAATAATCGAATACGACCAGCCTGCATACTACCTAAATAGTAACTATCGAGTAAACCTGCCCCTACCTGTTTTGAATCCAATACCCGGCCATCAGCAGATATTTTATTCTGACCTGTAATAATATTAATATCCTGACTGGTACTGATTTTTCCGCGACTATCTATTTTGGGAGAAAAAAGATTTATGATGGAATCATGGATTAATCCTCCCACACCGATTTTCAGACTGTTTGTATTATCAAATGTATTAAATCCCTGTAAAGTACCTTTTTCGACTAGTGGATTACCCACAACCAGTGATAACTGATTTGTATTAATAAATCCACATCCATCACAAGTAATACCATTAGGATTTGCCAATACGTAATCTGCTGCCATGCCAAAAACTTCCTGCTTACCTAACAATAAAGACGGATTACGGCTAACGACCTCATTTAAAATGATATTTGCTGAATTACCGTGCAAATTGCTATTTCCCGGCAGCTCTCCAGCTAATTGTGATTTTCCACCATCTATCGAGTTATTAAAAACCGCACCCTTTTCAGAAACATTAAAATCATTATATTGATTATGTGATAACCCAGATTCAGAGGGCGCAACAATATTGACTACATCCGCACCAGATTCAGATTGTGTAACATCCGGTCGGTGTGCTGCATCCCCCCCAGATACAATTCCATTGGAAAAACCACTTGAACTAAAAAGAATAATAATTGCCATTGATGCAGCAAGCCGACCAGATGGTGATAACTTGAATTTTTTTTCTTTCATCTTAATTACTCCTATACATCTATTCATTACTATGTGTGAAAATATGGCTGAGTCAAAAAAGTTCTTTTCCTGAAATTAAAAACCATAAGAAATACGAGCTAATATCTGTATGGGGTTATTAAGTTCTTTGTATTGCTGGGATAAAATTTTCCCTCTACCGACTTGAACATCAGCAAACAACTGTTGATAATTTAATGAAAACCCAGCGCTTAATCCTATGGCATTTACCCATTGATTTTTACGGTTATTAATTTTAACTTGACCTAAATCGCCACCTATATTTAATGCTAAATAGCCCTGAGGAATAGCTATGGGGAGTGGATAAGATAGTGAATTTCTTAAATACCACCCATTATCAGAACAGAAAAAACTCTCATTGAATCCCCTGATATTGTTTTTATCCGTAATGTCAATACATTCCATAGCCGGTAACTTATCATGGCTATATTGAATATTAAACTGGCTATTGAATAAATAAGATGAATTAAATAATCTTAATTTTTTTTGAAAATATATTGACATCATTCCTTTAGTGAATTTTTTATCCATGACTGTTTGCTCATTAAACCATGGCACACCTTGGCTAATACCTATATCTGCAGACCAAAAACCGGTTGGAATAATTTGAAAATGATTAAAGTTAAGAGAGACTAAACTCACAGATTCACTACTATATATAATCTTTTCATTATTTAAATAATTATTCCCCTTTTTATATACAAACTGTGTTCTCAGTGTATCTATTTGTGTCTGGTTACGGCGAAATGCCCAATCAGAGCGAATACCTGATTGTTGAGCATCACCATTTATATTTATTATCGTATATTTTGAATGTTGTTGATGGCTATATTTAGAACCAACATAAAATGTACTAAATGTTAAATCTCCATATGGGAGTGAATAAAGAAAAATGTAAGATCGATTATATTTTTTCGGGCCTTTTTTCAGCGTAGAACTTCCACTAAAACTGATAAAATCTGATAATCCCAGCAGGCTGTCAAAACTGGTGTTTATTCTTCCTACCCATTTCCCTGTATTTTTTTGTCCATAATTATCAGTTGTTAAAGAAACTTTCCAGGGAGCACTATGTTTATTATGAAGAAGAATAATAGACCCTCCATTAACTGTACCCGGTAAAATATCCAATGTGGTTTTATTTGATTGCAAACGATTTGCCTGATCTAGCCCCTGATCAAGCTGGTGTATATTCAATGGCATATTCTTTAAGTCAGGAAAAAGCGTCTGACTATTAACCCAGCGATTTCCTCCCTTAATATCTTCAATAAACCCTTCTATGACCCTAACTCCTAATTTTTTTTCGTCGTCAGGAGGGATCAATTTTACGCGGGCTGTCACATACCCTTTCTGAACATAAAGATTTGTAATTTCGGATGCCAATTTATTGATATAATTACTGGTAATACAACCATTAGAAATCGGGCTTAATGTCTTTAAGTCAGATGATGATAATAATGATATCCCCTGAAGATAAATTCCATTAATTGGCAAACACTTTTTATCTCCTTTCAAATTTGGTGGTAATTCCTTTGAAGAATACCTCTTTGATCGATTAACCATTTCCTGATGCTGCCTTTCTTCAATCAACCGATTAATCTCTCTTTCACTATTCTGTAAATTATTAATTCCTTCGTTTATGGTTGATGAAGGTAAATTTTCATTAAAATCCACCGGAGAGGCTATTGTTAACGGAATATATACTATTAATAATATCCCTAAGTTTTTTATAACCATAAACCACCAAGAATAAAAATTTTTATTAATATGGTAATTAAATACCTTTTGAAAATGATAAGAGAATTAGGCGCATTTCTTCCTCCTCACGATGCACAAGGAAAAGAAAGCATCATATGTTGAAACTCTCACTATTATGAAAATTCATTCAATCTTATAATATCTCTATTAAGATTAATGAATATCAAATTTATCACTTATATATTGCCATATCCTCACAGATAGAATACAAACACTTCATAAACATGAGCTGAAAAACAAACACTTGTTTGCAAAGAACCAAAAAATAGCTAACCAATTGATATAATGTCATTTTATTTAGCATAAAATATAGTTTACTTTCTAAATCTTTTCATTCTGCTAAACACAGATTATTTACCAGAACAATATATTTGATATAGATCACATTATCTTTCATAAATTACCCTTACCAAACTTACGATCACTTTCTCAAAAATAAAATAAACTATAAGATCAGCCTTTACTACCTGCCAGATATACAATAAAAATAGAGATATAAAAAACAGCCAAGGGCATAAAATGTCAAACAGGGAAAATCAGATACTGCAAATTTTAAAAAGGGACCCTTTTATACAACAACAAGAAATTGCAGATATCCTTGGAATTAGCCGCTCCTGTGTAGCGGGACATATTATGAACCTGAGTAAAAAAGGCTATATAAAAGGGAAAGGTTATATTCTTTCAAATGATGTTTATGCTGTTACCATTGGTGCGGCTAATATAGATATAACCAGTTATTCTTTTTCCAAAGTTATATATGATGATTCCAACCCAGGGAAAATAATCTCTACCCCCGGCGGGGTCGGGAGAAATATCGCACAAAATATTGCCGAATTAAAAAATGAAAGTTATTTAATTTCAGTTGTTGGCAATGACCAAAATGGTAAGATCTTGTCAGAGACAACTAAATTGTCTGGCGTTAATATTAAATATCTACATAAACTTGATGATGAAAAAACGTCAATCTACAATTCATTTATTGACGAGAACGGGATGTGTATTATATCTGTAAATGATATGAGTATTCTGAAAAAGCTTACACCTCCCTTGCTGTCTCAATCTAAAAAACTTATCCAAAATGCCAGTGTATTAGTTCTTGATTGCAATTTATATCAGGAATCATTGGAGTGGATATTTAATCACGCCAATAACGTTCCAATTTTTGTTGATACCGTTTCGACGTTCAAAGCACCTAATATTCGCCAGTGGCTACCCTATATTCACACTCTGAAACCTAACCGTTCAGAAGCCAAGATACTTAGTGGTATCGAGATCGAAACACTGGCAGATGCAGAAATTGCTGCTGACTGGTTTCATCAACAGGGTGTCCAACGCATAATTTTAAGTATGGATTCAGAAGGTGTGTATTATAGTGAATTAGATAATAAATCAGGTTATTCACGTGCATTAACCAGTAATATTGTCAATACCAATGGCGCTGGTGATGCAATGATGGCGGGCCTTGTGCATTGTTGGCTGGCAGGAATGACACTGGAGGATAGTGTTCAATTTTCTCAGCAATGCTCTGCTTTCACATTATCTTCGGAAAATATTAATATATTCCCCAATAAATGCCATCCCCGATAATAAGCTGGCATCAATTTTCTTCATAAATATCTGGACGAAATATCTGCCAGACAAAATTCTGTCGATTAACGGGAGAATAGCCAAACTTTTCGTATAACCAGTGTGCAGATGAAGTTACCAACATGACTCTTCGAAGTTTCTGAATAACGGGATGAGATTGACAGCATGTCATAAGCCAGCCTCCCAACTGCTGTTTTTGATATTCTTTCAGTACGTAAAAATCACATAAATACCCAAAGGTTGAAAAGTCTGTCACAAATCTGGCAAACCCTATTTGATTTTTCTCATCATACAATCCGAATATCAGACTATTTTCAATTGAGCATTGAACAGTTTCAATATCAATTCCTTTAGCCCAATGGGATTGGGTAAGAAACTGATGGATAGCGGTAATATCTAACAAAGATTTATTTGTCGATATTTGATAATTCCCTTTTTTCCAATGTAAATGTTGTGTCATATTTTTGCTCTATTATATTTTCATTTCATTTTTGCTTTACAATATCAAATTTAACTGTGGCAGCAATAAAAGTTTGCTGTACAGGTTTATAAAGGTGATCCCAGAGATAGAGAAAACCACACAATTTTTACTTTCCTTACTTTATCGTTAATAAGGGGTTTTATTGACTTCGGGAGATAACTGATTGGAGCGAATGAAGGGAATCGAACCCTCGTCGTAGGCTTGGGAAGCCTCTGCTCTACCATTGAGCTACACTCGCATCAGAGGTTTGACACAATGAAATATATACCTCTTATTGAATCTCAGCAACTGCTTACCAATGAACAAGTGTATGCTTTTTACTCCATCACATTAATAACTATTATCAGATAAAAGAAACGCCCTGCTCAATGAAATGTGCAGGGCGTTATTATAAATTTTAATCAAAAATGATTATTTATTCGGGCGCATAGCCGGGAACAGGATCACATCCCGGATAGTATGGCTGTCAGTGAACAGCATTACCATACGGTCGATACCGATGCCCAGACCCGCTGTTGGTGGCATACCGTGCTCCAGTGCAGTGACGTAGTCATCATCGTAGAACATGGCTTCGTCATCGCCTTCGTCTTTCTGACGAACCTGCTCTGCAAAACGTTCTGCCTGATCTTCTGCATCGTTCAGCTCGGAGAAGCCATTACCGATTTCGCGTCCGCCAATGAAGAATTCAAAACGATCAGTAATGAATGGGTTATCATCGTTACGACGTGCCAACGGAGAAACTTCTGCCGGATATTCAGTGATGAATGTCGGCTGAATCAAATGGCTTTCAGCCGTCTCTTCGAAGATCTCACACTGAATGCGACCCAATCCCCAGCTTTTATCAATTTCGATACCAATAGATTCAGCGATAGCAACGGCTTTATCCATATCATCCAGATCCGCCATATTGGTTTCCGGACGATATTTGCAGATCGCTTCTTTCATGGTCATTTTGATGAAAGGCTTGCCAAAATCAAACTCTTGTTCACCGTATTTGACCAAAGTCGTTCCAAGTACATCCTGAGTCAGTGTACGGAACAGCTCTTCAGTCAGCACGATCAGATCCTGATAATCCGCATAAGCCATGTAGAGTTCCATCATGGTGAACTCAGGGTTATGGCGCGGAGAGATACCTTCGTTACGGAAGTTGCGGTTGATTTCAAATACACGTTCAAAACCACCGACTACCAGACGTTTCAGGTACAGCTCCGGTGCAATACGCAGGTACATATCGATATCCAGCGCATTGTGGTGTGTCGTGAATGGACGTGCGCTTGCACCACCCGGAATTGCCTGCATCATTGGTGTTTCGACTTCCATGAAGTCTTTACTGACCATGAAATTACGCAGTGCTGCCATCACGCGGGAGCGGATCTGGAATGTTTTGCGTGATTCATCATTTGAGATCAGATCCAGATAACGCTGACGGTAACGGGTTTCCTGATCTGCCAGACCGTGGAATTTATCCGGCAATGGACGCAGTGCTTTAGTCAGCAGACGCAGTTCACTACAGTGGATAGAAAGCTCACCGGTTTTGGTTTTAAACAATTTACCGCGTGCGCCTAAAATGTCACCCAAATCCCATTTCTTGAACTGTTCGTTATAAATGCCTTCCGGCAGATCATCACGAGAAACATAAATCTGAATACGACCGCCCATATCCTGTAAGGTCGCAAAAGATGCCTTACCCATGATACGACGGGTCATCATACGACCAGCAACTGTTACTTCAATATTCAGCTCTTCCAGCTCTTCCTGAGTCTTATCATCGTATTTTGCATGCAAATCTTCAGAAATGTTTTCACGACGAAAATCATTCGGGAATGCAATACCGTTACTACGCAGTGTAACCAGTTTTTCACGGCGGGTTTTCAGTTCGTTATTTAAGTCAGGAGCCTGTTCAGCCCCCTGCTGTTGTTGCGACATTTTAGTTCCTCATAGGCCAGCTTTTAAGCTTGCTTCAATGAATTTGTCCAAATCACCATCCAGCACAGATTGCGTGTTACGGGTTTCAACACCTGTACGCAAGTCTTTAATGCGGGAATCATCTAAAACATAAGAGCGGATTTGGCTACCCCAACCGATATCCGATTTGTTATCTTCCATTGCCTGTTTATCAGCATTTTTCTTCTGCATTTCGAACTCATACAGTTTTGCTTTTAACTGTTTCATCGCCTGATCTTTGTTTTTATGTTGAGAACGATCAGTCTGACACTGAGTCACAATGCCTGTAGGTTCGTGGGTAATACGTACCGCAGATTCAGTTTTGTTAACGTGCTGACCACCAGCACCAGAAGCCCGGTATACATCAATACGCAAATCAGCAGGATTGATTTCAATATCAATGTCATCATCAACTTCGGGGTAAATAAAGGCGGAGCTGAATGATGTATGGCGACGACCGCCGGAATCAAACGGGCTTTTACGTACCAAGCGATGTACGCCTGTTTCAGTACGCAGCCAGCCGTAAGCATATTCACCGATAATTTTGATGGTAGCGGATTTCAGGCCTGCTACATCACCATCAGATTCCTCGATAATTTCAGTCTTGAAGCCCTTGGATTCTGCCCAGCGCAGATACATACGCATCAGCATACTGGCCCAATCCTGTGCTTCCGTACCGCCAGAGCCAGCCTGTAGATCCAGATAACAGTTCGCGCTGTCATATTCGCCTGAGAACATACGGCGGAATTCAAGCTGCTCCAGTTTTTCTTCCAATTGTTGCAATTCAGCTACCGCTTCATTGAAAGTCTCTTCATCATCAGCTTCAACTGCCAGCTCCAGCAGGCCGTTCACATCTTCCAATCCCTGTTCAAGCTGATCAATCGTTTCAACGATGCCTTCCAGTGATGAACGTTCTTTGCCTAACGCCTGCGCCCGTTCCGGCTCATTCCAGACATCTGGCTGCTCTAATTCAGCATTAACTTCTTCTAAACGTTCTTTCTTGGCATCATAGTCAAAGATACCCCCTCAGAACAGCTGTCCGCTCAGACAGGTTCTGAATCTGGTTTTTTACCGGATTAATTTCAAACATATTTCGTGTCTTATACGTTGTGTTTTATAAAAACAATGGTTTTTATAGAAAGATGGCTATGGATATTGTCGAACCGCGTATTGTAGCGGATCTGACACAGGGTTTATAGCATTTCAATTGATTTGCTGGGCAATCAATTCAGCTACTTTAACAGGGCCAGATGTGCTGGATCAAAAGCTGAACATCACGATTACCACGAAATTCGTTAATATCCAGTTTATAAGCCAGTTCCACTGTTTTAACGCTATTATCAGGCCAATATTGAGTGTCAATGTTAAACGCAATACCATCCAGCATTGGCCCTCCGTTTAATGGTTCAATCATGACTTTCAGATGATTTTCACCGACAATCCGCTGTTGTAACAGCCTGAATTTACCGTCAAATACCGGCTCAGAAAATGCCTGTCCCCAAGGGCCGCCATCCCGCAAAACCTCTGCGATTTCCAGTGACAGCTCTCCCAGTGTCAACTCGCCATCACTCCAGACGACACCTTCAAGCTGCTCTATATCCAGCCATTCGGCTACCAAGGCAGAGAAATGACGTTGAAACAGCTCAAATTTATCCTGTTCCAGCGATAGCCCGGCAGCCATTGCATGACCACCAAATTTCAGCATTAATCCGGGATACAGGGTATCAAGGCGCTCCAGAGCATCACGCATATGCAGCCCGTTGATGGAACGGCCTGAACCTTTCAGTGTGCCATCTCCCGCTGGAGCAAAAGCGATAACCGGCCGGTGAAAACGCTCTTTGATGCGTGATGCCAGAATTCCCACTACACCCTGATGCCATTCAGGATGATAAATAGCCAGCCCATAAGGCAATTCGGTATGGGTACGCTCAATCTGGTCACAAATTTGCAAGGCTTCCTGCTGCATACCCAGTTCGATTTCACGCCGTGTCTGATTCAGGCCGTCCAGTTCACAGGCAATCTGTCGGGCCTGTACCATATCATCCGTTAAGAGCAGTGTGACGCCGACGGACATATCGTCCAGCCGTCCTGCGGCATTTAACCGTGGTCCAAGGGAAAATCCCAAATCACTGGCAGATAATTTTCCTGCTTCTCGTTTAGATATTTCCAACAATGCCCGGATACCCGCGCAACAACGTCCGGCACGAATTCGATTCAATCCCTGATACACCAAAATACGATTGTTAGTATCAAGCGGAACGACATCAGCCACCGTCCCCAACGCAACCAAATCAAGCAGTTCGGCCAGATTGGGCAAAGGAATGCCCTGTTGCTCAAACCATGCCATTTGACGTAATTCTGCCCTGAGTGCAGACATCAGGTAAAAAGCGACACCCACCCCAGCAAGTGCTTTTGAAGGGAAGGAGCAGTCAGTCAGATTCGGGTTAACAATGGCATCGGCGGTTGGTAATGTTTCACCCGGCAAATGGTGATCTGTAACGATCACTTTAAGACCATGCTGATGTGCAACCATGACACCATCATGGGAAGAGATCCCGTTATCCACGGTGATGATCAGATCTGCGCCTTTTTTCACGACATCATTGACAACCTGAACACTCAGGCCATAACCATCTTCGAAGCGGTTAGGCACAAAGTAATCCAGATCCCGATACCCCATTGCACGCAGTGCCCGAATGCTTAATGCAGTACTGGTCGCGCCGTCAGCATCAAAATCACCGACAATAACAATACGCCAGTGCTGATGTAGTGCTTCGACAAGCAGGGAAACAGCCCTGTCAATGCCATTCAGGGATTGATAATTGAGCAACCCTTTAGCACCACGTTCTAACTCATCAGCCTGACGTATGCCGCGCGTGGCATAAAGACGGCGTAATAATGGATGGAGACTATCAGGAAGGAGACTATCATCCGCCGCTGGACGGCGGCGGAGCTGTGTTTTTCTATTCACTGGATTAATTCATCACTGGTTTTTATTCATTGCAGAGTGTAATTCACTGCGTATTATGCGCTTAAGCAAGATATGCCGGTAATTATTCACCGTGCTGCGCCAGTGCATTAGCTAACTCTTTTGGCGGTAAAAAACCACTAATCAGAGTGCCGTCTTTGAGTACAATAGCCGGAGTTCCATTAACTCCAAGCTGTAAGCCCAACTCGTAATGTTTGGCAATATCCTTTTTACAACTCTCGATAGGTAAAATTTTTTCCCCTTTGAAGGCAGCGTCCAGCGCCTTGGCAGCTTTCGCACTACACCAGATAGATTGCATATCTTTGGCCGACTGGTGTTGCAGACCATGACGCGGGAATGCCAGATAACGGATGGTAATTCCCTCATCATTATATTCCTTCATATTTTCATGCAATTTATGGCAATACCCACAAGTGATATCTGTAAACACGGTAACGACATATTTTTCTTTCGGAGCCTTATAAATGATCATTTGATCTTTCAGGGTTTCCAGTTTTTTTACCAGAGATTTATTCACAACCTGCTTTGGCGTTTTGCCGCTGATGTCGTAAAGCGGCCCCTGAAACATATAATTGCCATCGTCAGAGATATAGATTGTTCCATGTTGAGTTAAAACACTGCTTACGCCCGTAATCCCAGACGGATTAACACTTTCTGCTTTGAGACCCATCTTTGATAATGACTTATCAATCATGCTGTTATCAGCAAATACATTACCGGTAAAAGCTGTAAATATTAAGGAAAGACAAAACGCTATCTTTTTCATTTTTTGTTCCTTTTTCATCCTTCTCGCAATTTATCCACAAATAACTTCTGTTGAGCAGCTATTTATGAGTAAGTTATCCGCGAGGATGATGTTGTTGATGTAGCACTTTAAGACGTTCAGTTGCCACATGAGTATAAATCTGTGTTGTAGAGAGATCACTGTGACCCAGTAGCATCTGCACAACCCGTAAGTCAGCGCCATGATTAATTAAATGTGTTGCAAAAGCATGACGTAAAACGTGGGGGGATAAACGTTCCGAATCAATTCCGGCCAATACTGCGTAATGCTTGATCCGGTGCCAGAAAGTCTGCCGTGTCATCTGTGTCCCGCGTTTACTGGGAAAAAATACATCGGACACTATGCCATTCAGCAGCCACGGGCGTCCATACTCAAGATATTGTTCCAACCAGTACAGCGCCTCTTCCCCTAAAGGAACCAATCTTTCTTTGTTCCCTTTTCCTAGTATTCTGACAACTCCCTGACGCAGGCTGACATCTGATAATGTCAGCCCGACTAACTCGGATACTCGTAAACCACAGGCATAGAGCACTTCAAGCATTGCCTTATCCCGTAATTCTATGGGTTGATCACTCGAAGGCGCGTTAAGTAAATTTTCAACCTGTTTTTCGCTTAGGTCTTTTGGCAAGCGCTTAGGTAATTTAGGGGCAGATAAAAGCGCAGTCGGATCATCCGTCCGCATTTTTTCACGATAAAGATACTGAAACAATCTGCGCATTGCGCTTAACAAACGCGCTGAGCTACTGGCTTTATAACCGCCATCTACCCGTTCAGCCAAAAATGATTGTAAATCGATAGACTGCACAGAGAGTAGATCATAACCCGCGTGCATCAGCCAGTTATGCAGACACTGTAAATCAAGCCGGTAAGAAGCAAGGGTATTTTCTGCCAGCCCCTTTTCCAACCAGATTGCATCCAGAAATTGTTCTATCAGAGGAGCCGCCAATCGACTTTGTTCCGGCACATCATTTTTTGATAAGTTATCTTTTGTTGGCACAAGCCCTCCTTTGTATCTGCGCTTTCCGGTCAGCTATTATGCCTGAAAAAGCAATTCTTCTGTTACAATGCCTGCTCTGATATTAAAAATTCACTGATAATTAATGATGAAAATTGGTCTATTTTACGGTTCTACCACTTGCTACACTGAAATGGTAGCAGAAAAAATACGCGATATTCTTGGCGAAGATCTGATTGACCTGCATAACGTCAAAGATTGCGCTCCTCAATTAATGGAAGAATATTCTGTCTTAATTCTCGGTATGCCTACGTGGGATTTCGGTGAAATACAGGAAGACTGGCTGGCTATTTGGGACCAACTTCCATCTCTGGATTTATCGGGCAAAATCGTTGCCATGTATGGCATGGGTGATCAAATTGATTACAGTGAATGGTTTTTGGATGCACTGGGAATGCTGTATCACCAACTACGGCCTACAGGTGCCCAGTTTATTGGTTTCTGGCCGCTTGAAGGCTATGAATTCACCAGCCCTAAGCCACTGTCTGATGATGGCAAACAATTTGTCGGCCTCGCTCTGGATGATGTAAACCAGTTCGAAGAGACTGACGAGCGTCTGAACCAATGGTGTATGCAGATACTGGCAGAGATGGAAGCGCTATTTTAATACCCATCATCTTTCAAATTACCTTCATATTGGAATATTGACGCATACGCTGGTTAAAGTAGCGCCACATCGCTGGTGGCATACTGTCTGATGCCACCCACAGCCGAATAACGGGCTTATGACGAAAACTTTCGGGTTGTTCAGACGCACACAATGAAAGCATGATCCCATAATGGCTGAACCACGGCGGCTGAGTCATTTTCCACCTTACATTTTGCCAATGCACTTTATTGTCATGTAACAGTATTAATTGCCCCTGACACTGTTGAATGTTTTTCTGGCTTCGTACCCAACTCATGATAGTCAGAGCAAGGCTTGGGATAGCAACTATCAGAAGCCAGAAATAAAAGCTTTCAGCAGGCCACGGTGCTAATAAAGCTGCCAGCGCGATCAACCCATGTACGCAGGAAGAGAACAGACGCGTCCGGCGAGATAGCTTCAGTTCACTGTGCCACAGGGCCACGAGCCTGATTTCTGCTCTGAATCAATTGCACCATGCCAAAAAGCGCTTCATCTTCCGGGCGACCATGATTCATCAGCCAGTTGAACAGATCGGGGTCTGGACACTCCAGCAAACGAACAAAAATACGCTTTTCATCATCACTTAAGGTGTCATATTCATATTCAAAAAATGGCATGATAGAAATATCCAGCTCACGCATTCCACGACGACATGCCCAGTGAATACGTGCTTTATTGTTAATATCCATGTTTAAAAAGCCTCTTGATTATTTTCATTCGTGCCATTGGCGCGGTAATGCTTTTATTTGATTTGTGCAAATATTTTGATAGCTGCAAAAAGCCACTACCGCAGGAACTTACTATTGCTACTGTAAAAACACCTGCTACTGCAAAAACAACTGTTACTGCAAAAACAACGGTCGTAAGAATAGTGTTATTGTAAAAAATAGTGTTGCTGTAAGAATAATGTGAAAGGTTAACAAGTTTACCGCTATGACAAAAATGATCACGATTGCAAAATTTCACACTCAAGGGTAATTATCAGCGATTCTGGACTGTTTTTCACCCTTTGCAGTCTTGCGTTCTGTTTTATATCTACAATATGCGAAGAGACTCGCAACAGGCTGACAATAAATGTTCAACCAAAAAATAACCGGAATAACTCCTTTGCATTGGGCTTCATCTCTTTTACCATTAACGTTATTTCTCAGATAGTTTATGGCAGGAGCTGTTATGGCTTACCAAATTCCGTTTTCTGCAAAATCTCCATCTCCTTCCGCAACGCTCCCACTCACGTTAATTTCTCTTGATGATTGGGCAATCGTGACTGCAATCGGGGCTGATGCCGAAAAATATCTGCAAGGTCAGGTTACTGCGGATGTTAATTCTTTGGATGCAAATCAGCACGTGTTATGCGCGCACTGTGATGCCAAAGGTAAAATGTGGAGTAACCTGCGGCTGTTTCATCGTGAAGAAGGTTTTGCCTATATAGGGCGTCGTTCCATATTGGATAGCCAACTGGCTGAATTGAAAAAATATGCTGTCTTCTCTAAAGTCACCTTTGCCAAAGATGAAGAAAGTATTTTACTTGGTATTGCAGGCTCAGGAAGCAGGCAAGCACTGGCAGCACATTTCCCGGTACTACCTGATACAGAAACTGTCGTTATCCAGCATGAAACCACAACTCTTCTCCACTTCTCTCTTCCAACAGAACGTTTTCTTCTTGTTACGGACAGTACAACCGCTGCGCAATTAACTGCAGCGTTGGTAGAGAAATCTCAGGCACAGACGAACAATAGCCCACAGTGGCTGGCGCTGGAAATTGAAGCCGGATTCTCTGTTATTGATGAAGCTAACAGTACGCAATTTATCCCGCAAGCTGCCAATCTTCAGGCTCTTGAAGGCAGTATCAATTTCCAGAAAGGTTGTTATACCGGTCAGGAAATGGTGGCCCGGGCTAAATATCGCGGAGCGAATAAACGGGCCATGTACTGGCTGGCTGGCAGTGCTTCTTCCCTTCCTGTGGCGGGTGATGATCTGGAATGGCAGTTAGGTGATAAGTGGCGCAGAACCGGCACAGTTCTCGCTTCTGTCAGATTAGCCGATGATTCAGTCTGGGTACAGGTTGTCATGAATAATGATATGGAAGCAGACAGCGTATTCCGTGTTCGTGAGGATGAACACTCTTCCCTCTCCATACAAACACTACCCTATTCATTGGAAGAAAAATAATAATTGAGGTTTTTTATGTCACAAACTATAACCGCCGTTGATTTCGGGCCGTTTACCGATGTTATATCCTTTATCATGGAATTGGATAAGTTAAAAAACGTACACCGTAAAACAAAGATCCTGAATAACCAGCGCCATGAAAACTCTGCGGAGCATAGCTGGCACTTTGCACTGGCAGTTATCAGCTTTGCTCCGTATGCCGGAAATGTAAATATCAACCGTGTCATCCAGATGGCACTTATCCACGATATTGTTGAAATCGATGCCGGGGATGTTATCGCGTTTGACTTAGCGGCCCGTGAAGCCATTCACGAGCAAGAAGTACTGGCTGCCCAACGTATTTTCGGCTTACTGCCAGAAGCACAGAGAGATCATTTTCTGGCACTTTGGCACGAATATGAAGACGGAGAAACACCGGAGGCATGTTTCGCTAAAATGCTCGACAGAGTTATGCCGGTATTGATGAATTTACATAATGATGGTCAGAGCTGGGTGGAAAACGGAATTCGTTTTGGGCAAGTATTTAATTTACTCAGCTTCATTTCTGAGAGTTATCCAGAATTCTGGAAATATTTACTGCCACAGTTAGAAGCAGCCAGAGAGAAAGGTTGGTTAAAAGAGTAATTTCTTATAATAACAATCGATACAACCCTTAAATTGCAATTGCACCGTAACATACGGTGCAATTTTGTAAGTGGTGTTTTTTTATTTTCTATATCTATATGAGTTAATTCATCACTCGATATTGTTCAGTCAACTTATCGAGAAAAACAAATAACTTCTTATTCATTTCGCTGTAATCATGAGTGCGTAATATTTCCGGTGTCTGAACAAATTTATACTCATCCGCTTTATTCAGATCTTTTTCTGAATTTTGAATAAGTAACTCAACTAATTCTGGGGTCAGTTCCATATGACATTGAAAAGCATAAACCAGATTTTGATATTCAATAATCTGTCTGGGGCAGCCTTCACTAATTGCGATAATTTTTGCCTCAGGGGTTAAACCCGGCATATCACCGTGCCAATGCCCGACTTCAAGTATTTTACCAAAATGAGCAAAGTGGTCATTTTTTAAGCCTGCTTCGGTAAGCATAATCGGGAACTTCCCAATTTCTTTTTCCGGGCTGTATTCGAAAGTTCCTCCCAGAGCATCACCAATTAATTGCGCCCCAAGGCAAACCCCAACGACAATCTTGCCTGATGTAGCCGCTTTCACAATAAGTTGTTTTTCTGCTGCTGCATCAAAATATGGGCAATCAGCCAGAGTTGTTGCCGGGCTTTGTGGCCCTCCCATGACGATCAGAAAATCAATCTCTTCAATTGAATCCGGCAATTGTTCCCCAAGATAAACCCGTGAAAATGTGGTTTGGTATCCCCTCGCTTTAGCCCAGTCTTCATATGCGCCGGGTGCTTCAAAATC
Source organism: Xenorhabdus innexi (assembly GCF_002632485.1). Classification (GTDB taxonomy): domain Bacteria; phylum Pseudomonadota; class Gammaproteobacteria; order Enterobacterales; family Enterobacteriaceae; genus Xenorhabdus; species Xenorhabdus innexi. The sequence continues at coordinate 19,396 of NZ_NIBU01000032.1, forward strand.
CTCATGTACAACAAAATGAATTCGCATTACGTTATTGCCTTAGAAAAAAAGTAGAACTACTTTGGTGAATCTAAACTCTGTAAATCTAAAAAAGCAGTGTGAGACTCCTCTCAGCACTGCTTTTATGTTTTAAATTTTTTAATTAATAGGTTACATCAATATTAACGATAATCTTCAATGGGTGCGCAGGAACAATGCAGATTACGATCCCCATAAACATCATCCAGACGTTTTACTGTCGGCCAGTATTTATTTTCCTTTGTCTCTGGCGTGGGGAAAACAGCAACTTCACGGCTGTAGGCATGTTCCCAGTCAGAAACCAGTTCAGCCTGAACGTGTGGTGCATTCACCAGCGGATTATCTTCCAGTGACCAATCGCCTTTTGCCACTTTGTTAATCTCTTCACGAATAGCCAGCATGGCATTAATAAAGCGATCAATTTCCATTTTGCTTTCAGATTCAGTCGGCTCAACCATCAGTGTTCCCGCGACAGGGAATGACATAGTTGGTGCATGGAAGCCATAATCAATCAAGCGTTTGGCAATATCCATCTCACTGATACCGAATTCTTCTTTCAATGGGCGAATATCCAGAATACATTCGTGAGCAACATAACCATCGCGCCCGGTATACAGGATGTCATAAGCGCCTTTCAGGCGGGCTGCGATGTAATTAGCATTCAGGATCGCAACCTGACTGGCCTGTTTCAGCCCTTTAGCTCCCATCATACGAATATACATCCAGCTAATAGGCAGAATAGACGCACTGCCAAATGGCGCTGCGGATACGGCTCCCTGCGTGGTTAATGAATCCATTTCCACCACAGAGTGCCCCGGCAAGAATGGTGCAAGGTGCTTTTTCACACCGATTGGTCCCATACCCGGACCACCGCCACCATGTGGAATACAGAAGGTTTTATGCAGATTAAGGTGTGAAACATCAGCACCGATAAAGCCCGGCGTAGTGATGCCAACCTGAGCATTCATATTAGCGCCATCAAGGTAAACCTGACCGCCATTCTGGTGAATAATGTCACAAACCTGACGAATAGTTTCTTCATATACACCGTGAGTTGACGGATAGGTCACCATGATACAGGCCAGTTCATCACGGTGTTTTTCTGCTTTTTCCTGTAGGTCGGTCAGATCGATATTGCCATCTTTATCACAATCAACCACAACCACTGTCATGCCAGCCATATGTGCTGATGCCGGGTTTGTACCATGCGCAGAGCTTGGGATCAGGCAGATATGGCGGTGTTGCTCTCCACGGCTGGCATAGTAATGGCGGATAGCCAGTAGACCGGCATATTCTCCCTGAGCACCAGAGTTTGGCTGCATAGATACAGCATCGTAACCTGTCAGCAATACCAACCAGTTAGACAGTTGGCTAATTAATTGCTGATAACCCTGAGCCTGTTCTGGTGGGCAGAAAGGGTGCAGCTCCGTAAATTCAGGCCATGTGATCGGCATAATTTCGGCGGCTGCGTTCAATTTCATTGTGCACGAACCTAATGGGATCATCGCCTGATTCAATGCCAGATCTTTGCGTTCCAGACTATGCAGATAGCGCATCATATCTGTTTCGCTGTGATAACGGCGGAAGTTATCATGGTTCAGAATGTCGTCATTGCGTAACATTGAAGCCGGAACAGACTGGCTGCCTGCCGAGACTTCAATATCAAGCGCATCAACATCTAACACCGTTTCAGTGCCAGTTAAAACCTGAAATAAGGTTGTCAAATCATCACGGCTGGTCTTTTCACTTAATGACACCCCGATTGCACCAAGGATATCCGTGCGCAAATTGATATGTGCTTTTTCAGCACGAGCCAAAACTGATGCTTTATCGGTGACTTCCACAGTCAAGGTATCGAACCACGTTTTGTGACGCAGAGTTAAACCCGCTTTTTGCAGGCCTGCGGCTAAAATATCAGTCAGCCGATGAATACGTCCGGCTATTCTTTTCAGACCTTCGGCCCCGTGGTAGACCGCATACATGCCAGCAATATTTGCCAGCAATACCTGCGATGTGCAGATATTAGAGTTCGCTTTTTCACGACGGATATGCTGTTCACGTGTCTGCATCGCCATGCGTAGTGCCCGATTTCCGGCGGCATCACGGGAAACACCAATGATACGGCCCGGCATCGAACGTTTGTATTCATCACGGCAGGCAAAGAATGCAGCATATGGGCCACCATATCCCATCGGAACACCAAAACGCTGTGCTGAACCAAATACAATATCAGCACCCTGTTTACCCGGTGCGGTCAGCATGACCAATGCCATGATATCAGCGGCAACACTGACAATAATTTTTTTCTGTTTCAGCTTTGAAATAAGATCACTGTAGTCATGGACTTCACCGGTAGTGCCCACTTGTTGCAGCAGAACACCAAAAATGCTTTCCAGCTCCAGTACTTTTTCTGCTTTATCAACAATGACATCAAACCCAAACGTCGCCGCTCGTGTACGAACCACATCCAGTGTCTGCGGGTGAATGTCATCAGCAACGAAGAAACGCTCAGCATTTTTCAGTTTGCTGACACGTTTTGCCATCGCCATCGCTTCTGCCGCCGCAGTTGCTTCATCCAACAGCGATGCTGACGCAAGATCTAATCCGGTCAGATCGATGGTAACTTGCTGGAAATTCAGCAGGGCTTCCAGTCTCCCTTGAGAAACTTCCGGCTGGTATGGTGTATATGCCGTATACCAACCGGGATTTTCCAACAAATTACGCAGGATAACCGGTGGGAGAACTGAAGGAGCATATCCCATACCAATATAAGACTGGTAACGTTTGTTCTGACCAGCTATTGCCTTCAGTTCAGCCAGTGCCTGTTGTTCTGTCGCACCTTCTCCTACAGCTGGTGGTTCTGGCAGTGCAATATCACGGGGAACAATTTTAGTAGTGAGATCGTCAAGGGAGTTTGCGCCTACCATTGCCAACATTTCTTTTTGCTGTCCGGCAGAAGAACCAATGTGACGACGAATGAATTCACCTTGATTTTCAAGTTGGATTAGAGTCTGGGTCATTGATAATAATTTCCTGAAACTAGCTAAAAAACGGTACACATGAAAAAACGCCCCGCTTACGATATAACTTTGGTAGTGCGGGGCGATAAATGCTTACTCTTCTTCTGCCAGTAATGTCCGATAACCATCTGCATCAAGCAGCTCGGACAATTTACTTTCATCAGTTACCTTCATGCGGAACAACCAGCCATCATGATAAGGCCCACTGTTCACTAATTCCGGCGAGCCTTCCAGTGCCGGATTAATAGCAATGACTTCACCGCTCAGTGGCGCATAAATATCAGAAGCTGCCTTAACAGATTCAACAACAGCACAATCATCACCAACGCTTACCTGCATTCCGATTTCAGGTAAGTCAACGAACACCATATCGCCTAATAACTGCTGGGCATGTTCGGTAATACCCACGGTGTATTCGCCATTTCCTTCAGAACGAATCCATTCGTGTGATTCGGTATATTGTAATTCAGCGGGTACATGACTCATCGGTTCCATCTCCTTATTTTTTATTAATTAAAATGTTGCGACTAAAATCATCCTACAAGCGATTTTCCCATCCGCACAAAGCCCGGTTTCACAACCTGAACCGGTATCTCACGATTACGGATCTGGACAACTGCCTGCTTTCCAACCCCTCGCGGTATCCGTGCAAGGGCAATACTGAATCCTAATGTAGGAGAAAATGTTCCACTGGTAATAGCACCAAAATGTGTTGCACCCGTTTCATCAGTAAAGCCAACCGTTAGCCCACGGCGCAATACACCTTTCTCACGCATGACTAATCCGACTAATTGTTCTGTTCCGGATTCACGTTGTTTTGACAGGGCTTCGCGGCCAATAAACTGGCGATCTTCCGGCTCCCAGGCAATTGTCCATCCCATGTTAGCTGCCAATGGTGAAATGGATTCATCCATTTCCTGACCATAAAGATTCATTCCCGCTTCAAGGCGTAGTGTATCCCGCGCTCCCAACCCCGCTGGTTTTACACCTTCTTTCAGCAACTGTTGCCAAAAACCCGCTGCGTGCTCCTGAGGCATGGCAATTTCATACCCTGCCTCACCGGTATAACCAGTCGTTGCAATAAATAGATCACCGGCCTGTATACCAAAGAATGGTTTCATGCCTGCAATAGCTTGTTTTTGTTCTTCACTTAACAAAGATTGTACTTTAGATTGTGCATTCGGGCCTTGCACCGCAATGAGCGCCAAATCATCACGCACAGTGATCTCAACAGGATATTTTTCAGCATGTTGTTTTATCCACGCTAAGTCTTTCTCACGTGTAGCTGAGTTAACCACCATGCGATAAAAATCTTTTGTGAAAAAATAGACAATCAGGTCATCAATAACACCGCCGGAAGCACTCAGCATCCCGGTATAAAGTGCTTTACCTTTTTCATTCAGTTTGGCAATGTCATTTGCCAGAAGATAGCGGAGAAAATCACGGCAACCCGCGCCGTGTAAGTCCACAATAGTCATATGGGAAACATCGAACATACCTGCGTCAGTTCGCACCGAGTGATGCTCGTCGATTTGTGAGCCGTAATGAAGGGGCATCATCCAGCCATGAAAATCTACCATGCGTGCTCCGCATGCCAGATGTTGTTCATACAATGGGGTGTGTTTTGACATTATTTCCCTCTTTCCATTCTTGACATGAAGACGTTCTTGATCTGAGTAAAATACGGCGTATTAACCGACAAATATTGGATCATGAAGCAGAAAAGCGATTAACAGCGCAAACGATACCTTGGACTAGAAGTTATCACTGAAAATGGAAATGAACCATAGAATAAATTATCAACCCCACAGTGATACCTTCAAAAACACTTCACTATCATGCAGAATTTTTTTCTAATTTATTGTGGCGGGACGCTAAAAACTGGCAGTAAAATACAAAATATGTTCTTTTTTTATTAGAAACAGACTAAAGCGTGAAGCAAATCGACTGTATACACTTTAGCCTGATATAAAAAAAACTAATCCCAAATCATCGGCGATATTAGAATTATTCAACTGAAGGAGTCTGGGCCATCAGCCAATCCGGTAGATCATGAAGTCCCATTGCATGGTGGAGTAATTTTGGTTTCACTCCCGGTAAACGGTCAGCCACAGCCAGCCCTACATCACGAAACAATTTTTTGACTGGGTTATTGCCATCAAAGAGCTGACGAAACCCCTGCATACCAGCCAGCATGACTGCCGCACTATGTTTGCGACGACGTTCATAACGACCAAGATAGAGATATTGCCCGATATCTTTACCTGCCTGATGCAATCGATGAAGTTCACCAATCAGTTCTGCCACATCCATAAACCCCAGATTGACTCCCTGACCGGCTAACGGATGGATCGTATGTGCAGCATCCCCTAATAAAGCCAGCCGATGTGCAGCAAAATTGCGGGCATAACGCCCCATCAACGGAATGGTTTGCCGCTCACTGACCAGCTCACATTGCCCCAGATGCATATCAAAAGTTGCACTCAACTGCCGGTTAAATAATTCAGCATCCATTGCCCTGCGCTGTTTTGCTGCTTCCGCCGGGAGTGACCAGACAATAGAGCATAAATGTGGCTCAGACAGTGGCAGAAAAGCGAGAATACCATCGCCGTGGAAGACCTGACGGGCAACCCCCTGATGAGGTTCCGCAGTATGAATGGTAGCAACCAGTGCGTGATGTTCATAATCCCAGAAAGTCAGAGGAATATCCGCATGCTGACGTAACCATGAATGAGCGCCATCTGCACCGACCACCAGCCGTGAAGTCAGCATTTGCTGATCAGTCAGGGTAATAAAGGCTTCCTTTTCTCCCCATGCAACATGCTTAAGCGAAACAGGAGCAAACATGGTTATGTCAGATAAACTTTCAGCCTGCTCCCATAAAGCCTGCCTGATCACGTTGTTTTCGATGATATACCCAAGGTGACTCAAACCATTTTCTGCGGCACTGAACTGAATACGGCCAAAACTGTCCTGATCCCAGACTTCCATTCCATGATAAGGACTGGCACGCATTGCCAGTATTTTCTGCCAGACACCAAGATGGGTTAGTAATCTTTCACTGGCGGCATTGATGGCAGAAACACGCAGTGCATGCTCATCATTGGTATGAAATTTACCGGTTGGCGGATGCTCTTCAACAATCGCAATGCGCAAACCGCTACCCTGTAAACCACAGGCCAGCGCAAGGCCAACCATACCACCTCCTGCGATCACCACATCAAATGACTGCATGTTTTATTTCCTCTTAATCTGACTTATTCTGCCGTTGAATGATGGTTGACCCAGCCCAGTGTCTGACGTGCCAGTGTTCCTTTTATCAGTGGCAACCTTTCCATTACCATCAGGCCAAGGTTTCTCCCGACTCTCAACGGAAAATAGTCATTGGCAAACAGCCTGACTAATCCGTCAGTAATACCGACTGTTGTTTCACGATCAGCATCCCGTTGCTGCCGATAACGTGCAAGAACGTTATAAGAGCCAATATCCAGCCCTTCAATTGCTGCTGCCGAAATCACCTGAGCCAGAGCCATAACATCACGCATACCCAGGTTAAAACCTTGCCCCGCAATTGGATGCAGCGTCTGCGATGAATTACCTACCAGAGCCAGACGATGGCTAATCTGCTGTCCGGCTGTGGATAAAGCCAGCGGATAGCAGTGTCGCTGACCTGTTTCCAACATTTTTCCCAGCCGCCAGCCAAAGGCTTTCTGCAACTGGTAAAGAAATTCGCTATCTTTCCACTGACTGATTTCCGCCTGTTTTTCCGATGGATGACACCAGACCAGTGAACTGCGTCCTTCTGACATTGGCAGCAATGCTAACGGGCCATACTGGGTAAAACGTTCAAACGCGCGCCCCTGAGGATGTTCAGAAGTCAGAACATTGGCAATAATGGCAGACTGACCATAATCCTGTCGCTGCCACGGAATATGACAGGCATTTGCCACAGCAGACTGGCTGCCGTCTGCGGCTACCAGAAGTTTTCCCGTCAGTTTTTCCCCATTATCCAGAGTAATAGAGACAGAATTATCTGAGCGCTCAACAGCATTCACTTTCGCCGGGCAATAAAGCTTAATATTCGGGGTCTGTTTTAATAAGCTAAATAGACGGTTTCCGGCATTGTGCAATTCAATGACATTACCCAATGCCGGAATGCTATAGTCATCGGCTCGGATATTCACAAAACCACTATGCCCGCGATCACTGACATGAACGTGAGTAATTGGCGTCACACAATCTTTCAGAGCAGGCCAGATGCCTATCTGGTTTAAACGCTGACATGTGCCATAAGCTAAGGCGATCGCCCTTGCATCAAAACCCGGATGTTCCTGTGTCGGCTCTGCTGCTTCAATTAAAGAGACCTGTAACTGCCCCCGACTCAAGGAAGAAATGGCAAGCGCCAGTGTTGCACCGGCCATTCCTCCCCCTACGATAATCACGCTCATTATCACTTCCTGATTACTATCCCTTCGTCTTTCAGGCTGCCTCCCTCGGACTATGATGCAACCTGAAATCCATTAGATATATGACTCTAATTCTTTTTTGCCTGTGCCATCAGTGCTTCAATTTCATCAGGATCTTTCACGACGTATTCAGTTAAATTTTCATTACCTGATTCGGTAATCAAAATATCGTCTTCAATACGAACCCCAATTCCCCGGTATTCCGACGGGACATCAGCGTCTGGTGCGATATACAGCCCCGGCTCAACAGTCAGTACCATGCCCGGTTCAAGAATCCGATCTTTATCAACACCATAGTGCCCTACATCGTGGACATCCAGCCCTAACCAGTGACTTAAACCATGCATGAAAAATTGACGATAAGCATTGGTCTCGATCAAATATTCGACTTCACCATGCATAATCCCCAGCTTGACCAACTCTTCAACCATGATACGCACAACTTGTGCCGTCACTTCACTCATGCTGGTCCCCGGTTTATAAAGCTCAAGGGAAACATTGAGGGATTTCAGCACAATATCGTAAATTTCTCGCTGAGGACGGGTGAATTTACCATTAACCGGAAATGTCCGTGTAATATCACCCGCATAGCCTTCATATTCACAACCGGCATCGATCAGGACCAAATCGCCATCTTTCATACGGCGATCATTCTCTATGTAATGGAGAATACAGGCATTTTCCCCGGAACCAACAATAGTGTTATAAGCCGGGTAGCGTGCCCCCTGAAAGGTAAATTCATGCTGAATTTCCGCTTCAAGCTGATATTCAAACATATCTGGGCGGCAACGCTGCATCGCTCTGGTATGAGCCTGAGCACTGATTTGCCCGGCTTTACGCAGGATTTCCAATTCAGTTTCTGATTTAAACAGGCGCATTTCATGCAGCCACGGACGCCAGTCGGCTATAATTGATGGGGCAATGAGATTGCGGCGGCTATTTTTGCGTAATTTATCCAAGGCACTGAATACGATTCTGTCAGCATATTCAAATTCCCCCTGAGCATGATAAACCACGTCCAATCCGTTCAGCAGCAGGTAGAGTTGCTCGTCAATATCCCCAAATGGCAAGGCTCGATTCACACCCAGTTTTTCCGGTGCATCCTCTTGCCCGAGCCGACGACCAAACCAAATTTCAGCCGTCAGATCACGCACTCGGTTAAACAACACACTATGATTGTGAGTTTCATCACTTTTAATCAGGATAAGAACAGATTCTGGTTCGTTAAATCCAGTCAGGTAAAGAAAATCACTGTGCTGACGATAAGGATATTCACTATCTGAATTGCGTGTCGCATGCGGAGCAGAAAAAATGATGGCCGCGCTGGCCGGTGCCATTTTCGACAATAATACCTGACGACGGGACAAATACTCTTGCTTGGTCATACCCTCTCCTGCAATCTCATTATTATTAGTTATACCCTTCGTCTTTCAAGCTGCTTCTTTGTTGGCTGCACTCACTCACCCCGGTCACATAGTTATCTATGCTCCCGGGGGTTACTGAGAGGCTTCTGCCTCTCACCGGAGGCCAGCCTTTAGCTGGGCAAATTCGTTCCCGACGAATTTGTCATTCCTTTGCCGTCGCGATGCAATTTGAAATCCATTGGGTATATCGATTAATCACCAATCAATGCAGCGTTGGCTTTTCGTTTTTGGTATTGCCTGCTTTTTTCGGTGTCACCAGCGCGATGTAGCAAAGCTGCACTGCGACACGAACATATTCCAGAACTTCTTCCAGTGCCTGAGATAGCTCTTCCTGATCTTCACTTTCATCGTATCCCAGCATACCTATATTACGTAAATCCGTAATAACTTCCTGAATTTCTTTTCTTTCTGTCAATTTAGGATCTGCTACACCCAAACCTAACAAAAAATGGTTTACCCATCCTGCCAACGCATCGGCACAGGCAAAAACACCTTCTTTATCATCAGGAAGAAGTAAATTAAAGTGAAAATTACTGTCATCCAATAATTCGAAGGTTGTTTCATACAATTCTCTGATTGGCAGCGCGAGGATCTGTGAAAATGCCAGACCATCATTGGCGAGATCATGCACAAGAGCCTGCCAGCTACTGTCGTGATTTCCACCACATAGTAACCCACTGATTAAACCGTGCATTTCTGCCGCAGTCAAAGCGACTGACTGTTGATGCAAAATTTCATCAAATGACTGATAATTAGGTAATGAGTTTTGTATAGACATGTATATTGATCATCGTTGGCGATATAAGTTCATGCTATGCTACCATCAAGGGGAGTCGCTATACCAGACAACATAATCAGGTTGTTTTTTGGTATTGCACGGTAATGATTGGTGTCGGCCTTATTTTTATACCAGAATATGTTTTTGCACCCTTTATTTTTCCAGATTACTACAACTCTGGAAAGATAAAGGGTGTATGTCAAAATTAAGGTATCGGCACAGTAATAAATCAGGAAGGTGTCATGTCTGCACAACCAGTAGATATTCAGATTTTTGGGCGGTCATTACGTGTCAATTGTCCACCAGAGCAGATAGAAGCATTGCAGGCTGCTGCGGATGAACTTGATCAGCGTTTGCATAACCTCAAAGAACGCACCAGAGTGACTAATACTGAGCAACTGGTTTTTATTGTGGCGCTGAATATCTGTCACGAGTTGGCACAGGAAAAAATGAAAACCCGTGATTATGCCTATAATATGGAACAGAAAATTAAAATGCTCCAGCAGACGATTGAGCAGGCACTGTTAGAGCAAGGTAACAAAAGTTAAAGCAAGGTAGCAACAGCCTGAAATTAGTGAGTTTCATATCATCAATGAACTTATCCTTGTTTATAAATCAGGCAGTAGTCACGATAGATGCGCATAAGCAGTTGCTTTCTCCATTTAGTTCCATACAATAGGCTGCATGATGTTACTTAAGACTAAATGGGTAGGTTCTGATTGATAGTTCCTGGTTGATTAGTTTAAAGTAATAAAAAATTTCTCTGAGGTGTTCGTGAGCGGGGATGTCCCCTGAGCCGATATTTCATATCTGATAGAATGTGGTGCTCCGTTTCTTGTGAGCATGCTTGGCTAGTCCAAGAAGCCTAATAGGGGCGACACCATGTTCACCTTGAACCAAGGGTTCAAGGGTTACCACCTGCAGCGGCATCTTGGAGAACCCTAATTTATCTGTTTTGTATCCTTTTCTGCACTACTTAATAGGCAGGTATCATGCAATCAGATTCTTTTTTCTCTCTTCGAAAAAGCATCAGAAAAGACATCCGTCAACTACGTAAAAGCCTCTCTCCTGAACAACAATTGCAATTTGCCCTACAGGCAGCCGAACGGGTCGTAACACACCCTAAAATCCAGCAAGCAAAAAAAATTGCTCTGTATCTCTCTTTTGATGGTGAATTAGACACACGCCCGTTGATTCAGCAACTCTGGCAACAAAACAAACAGGTCTATTTACCAGTATTACATCCTTTCAGTCGGAATCATTTACTGTTCCTTCGTTACCAGCCTGACACTCCTCTCATTCAGAACCAATTCAAGATAGAAGAGCCACCGCTGGATATCCGGCAGGTTTTACCTGTTTCTGAGCTGGATATTATGTTTATTCCACTCGTTGCTTTTGATCGTAGCGGGCAACGCTTGGGGATGGGTGGAGGGTTTTATGACAGGACGCTTGCCAAATGGCAACAGCAGCATTTTTATCCGATTGGGCTGGCGCATAACTTTCAACTGGTTGACTCACTACCCAGCGCAAGTTGGGATATTCCTTTACCCGAAATTATCACGCCAGAAAAAACATGGCGCTGGGTATAACTACTGATAATTATTTATTGGTGACTTCTCACCGCCCTATCGGACGATGCTTCTTATTTCGTTAGCCGTTGCTCGATAGTATCGAGACTTACGCAGCTTCCATAAGCAGAAACGACCGTCCAGCCGCCTTTAATTCCAGAATGCCTTTATCACGGATATTGAGAGCCGCGTTTAAGTCGCGGTCTATATCCATAGTGCCACAAGATGGACAATCCCACTGACGAACCGACAAAGGCATATCTTCCGTTTTATGACCGCAACAATGACAAGT
>NZ_NIBU01000032.1:31061-41359 GCF_002632485.1 Xenorhabdus innexi
TTCATCTCGTATGTTGCGACGACAAAACACACACCTTACAAGACAGAGTAAAAGCGCCGCCTTGTGGTCACGTTCATACTTCGCTTGCACTGCTGGCGGTGCAACAATTGAAACGTTAAAGGCTTATGTGGAGAGTCAGGCGACCCCAGATTAAGCCGCTATCGCGTCTTACGCCGTAAACCCCCGCCCTCATCGGGCGAGGGTTTACGGCGAAATTGCTAAGTTTCAATATATAAGGGCTATTATGATAGCCCTTATACTGTTCGTACTATTTCGTACTACTCGTTTTAGTAAAGCATACGAGAGCGAATTGTACCAGGCAAAGCTTTTAACTGTTGCAGGACTAATTCAGCCTGAGACGGGTTTTGCGTCATAATATCGATAACGACATAACCAATATTCCCTTCAGTACGCAGATACTGTGCTTCTATATTGATTTCCTGATCGGCGAAAATCTGGTTAATACTGGTCAAGATACCCGGGCGATTTTCGTGGATATGCAATAATCGATTGGTATCCTTCGCATGTATCGGCAGGGAAACTTCCGGGAAGTTAACTGCGGATAATGTAGAGCCATTATCAGAATATTTAACCAGTTTACCTGCGACTTCATAGCCGATGTTCTGTTGTGCTTCTTGCGTGGAACCACCGATATGAGGAGTCAGTAATACATTGTCAAATTTGATTAGCGGTGAGACAAAAGGCTCGTTGTTTGTTGCTGGCTCTTCAGGGAAAACATCAATAGCAGCACCGGAAAGATGCCCGATCTCCAGCGCTTCAGTCAGTGCAGGAATATCGATCACAGTACCACGTGAAGCATTGATCAGAATTGAACCCGGTTTCATCAGTTCTAATTCTGGTGCACCAATCATATTTTTGGTTGAAGGCGTTTCAGGAACATGCAGACTGATAACATCACTCATATTGAGCAACTCAGATAAGTGATGAACCTGCTGGGCGTTACCCAATGGCAATTTGTGTTCCAAATCGTAAAAGTAAACATTCAGGCCGATATTTTCAGCCAAAACACTCAACTGTGAGCCGATATGACCATAACCAATAATACCCAATTTTTTGCCACGCGCTTCATAGCAACCCGCAGCCTGTTTTTTCCATATTCCTTGATGAGCCTTTGCATTAGCCTCAGGGATGCGACGCAACAACAGCAACAGTTGCCCCAATACCATCTCAGCTACTGAACGTGTATTAGAGAATGGGGCATTAAATACAGGAATACCGCGTTTTGCCGCTGCGTTCAGGTCAACCTGATTAGTACCGATGCAAAAACATCCGACAGCAACCAGCTTTTCTGCCGCAGCAAAAATTTCTTCTGTTAATTGTGTCCGGGAACGAATACCAACAAATCTGGCATCGCGGATAGCTTCTTTCAGCTCTTCCGGCTCTAATGCCCCTTTATGATATTCAATATTGCTGTAACCTGCTGCCCGCAGATTGTCGACTGTGCTTTGATGAACACCTTCCAGCAATAGAAACTTAATCTTATCCTTTTCTAAAGATACCTTAACCATTTACCCGCCCTAGTTGTGCTGACTTTCATAATGCCGATAGATTTCACTAAAATAACAAAAAAAACGTCAACGGCAATATAATCGTTTGCCTGTAAAACAGCATAAGAAACAGTAAAAGAGTTGTTACGCAAAGTAAAAGATTTCGTTATAAGATTAAATTAGAATTTTGAGGAAGATTTAATCAGAAATGTAGTATATATATCTGAATTTTATTTTTTGAAGAAGTCTGAAAATTTTTTAAGGGCAGAATATTCTGCCCTTCGATATCGGTTACTCTGTAATCGTTTTCACGCCGTCAGAGGTACCAACCAACACGACATTAGCGCCGCGATTGGCAAACAGGCCTACCGTTACTACGCCTGCAATAGCGTTAATTTTGTTTTCTAATTCGATAGGATTAAGAATGGCAAGATTATGGACATCCAGAATAACATTACCATTATCAGTGATAACATTCTGACGATAAACTGGTGTTCCTCCCAATTTTACCAGCTCACGGGCAACGTAAGAACGAGCCATCGGAATAACTTCCACAGGTAACGGGAATTTACCCAGCACATCAACCTGTTTAGATGCATCAATGATACAAATGAATTTTTTTGCCACCGCAGCAATAATCTTCTCTCTGGTCAGTGCAGCACCACCGCCTTTAATCATCTGCATTTGAGCATTAATTTCGTCAGCTCCATCAACATAAATGTCCAAAGAGTCAACTTCATTACAGTCAAACACAGGGATACCAAGGCTTTTCAATTTTTCAGTTGATGCTTCCGAGCTGGATACCGCACCTTCGATTTTATCCTTCATTGTTCCCAGAGCATCAATAAAATGAGATGCTGTTGAACCGGTGCCTACTCCGACAACTGTACCCGGTTTAACGTATTCCAGCGCTGCCCAACCTACCGCTTTTTTCAGTTCATCCTGTGTCATATCAATCACTGCCTATAATCAATTACAAGAAAAATCCAGCAGCCAGTATAAACAATATTTTATCTTACCCTGTGAAAAAATATGGCATAGTGCTACCTAGACCGAAAAATATTTTGGGCACACAATGTTATTCCAGAATAAGTATCATTCCAGAATCATCGAAGAATTAATTAACAACGGAGAGCCTGATTTTCAATGAAACGTCCTGATTATCGATCCTTACAGGCGTTAGACGCCGTGATCCGCGAACGCGGCTTCGAACGTGCAGCCCAAAAGCTTTGTATTACTCAATCCGCCGTATCCCAACGAATTAAACAATTAGAAAACTTATTTGGTCAGCCGCTATTAGTTCGTACTGTTCCGCCCCGTCCTACAGAACAGGGGCAGAAATTGCTGGCGCTATTACATCAGGTAGAATTACTTGAAGCACAATGGCTCGGTGATGAAAACGGCAATGAGACACCTCTGCTGCTCTCTCTTGCTGTCAATGCAGATAGTCTGGCTACCTGGCTTTTACCGGCGCTCCATCCGGTGCTTTCTGATTTACCCATCCGGCTCAATATTCAGGTGGAAGATGAAACACGAACACAGGAAAGCCTGAGACGCGGGGAGGTTGTCGGTGCAATCAGTATTCAGTCACAGCCGTTGCCAAGTTGCCTGGTAGATAAATTAGGTGCTCTCGATTATCTCTTCGTCGCTTCCCCTAAATTTGCAGCCCGCTTTTTCCCTAACGGAGTAACACGCTCTGCATTATTGAAAGCGCCAGCGGTGGCATTTGATCATCTGGATGATATGCATCAAGCCTTTTTGCAGCAGTATTTTGATTTGTCGCCGGGTAGTGTGCCCTGCCACATCGTTAACTCATCTGAGGCCTTTGTTCAATTGGCAAAACAAGGCTCTACATGCTGCATGATCCCTCATTTACAAATCGACAGAGAACTGAAAGCAGGGGAACTGGTTGATTTAACACCTGGGCTATACCAGCGCCGCATGCTCTACTGGCATCGATTTGCCCCGGAAAGCAGTGCTATGCGAAAAGTCACTGACGCCCTGCTAAAACTCGGACGCCAGATGTTACGTCAGGACGATGATACTAATTAACGCTGTAATTCAAAAACTGCGTCAACATGATCAGAAAACTCTATGCTTTGTGGTTCATAAGTTTCATTTGCTGAATCCGCTTCGGGCGCTGCTGCCATCTGAGCTGACTTGAATAGCCTGTTCACTGGATAATGAACTGCTTCAGGCGGACGATAAGTGACACTATATATAGAACCTAATTTACTGTTAAAACCTTTTGCCAGTTCAGTTGCCTGTTGAATCGCATTTGCTACCGCTTTCTGTCTGGCTTCATTACGATATAGTTGAGGATCAGCAACGCTGAACTGCACAGAATTAATTTCATTCAGTCCTGCTTTCAAAGCGCCATCCAGAAGCGGATTCAGTTGATCCAACTTATGCACTTTGACCTCAACTGAGCGGGATGCACTATACCCTATAATTGTTGATTTACCGTTTTTTTGATCATATTGATATTCTGGCTGGGTTCGTATATTAGCCGCATTAATATCCTTCTTATCGATACCACTCGCTTTCAAAAAATCAAAATATTTGGCGACACGTTCATCAACTTTTTTCTTGGCATCGCTCGCGCTCTTTTGGCTCACTTTTACATGGATTATCAAAGTTGCCATATCCGGGGTTGCTTTGACTATAGCATTACCCGAAGTGGATATGTGCGGGACAGATGGAAATTCTGCCGCCGAGACTGACATACTACCTACAGCCAGCATAGCAGCAAATATCAGTGAGTTACGTTTCACTAAAACCTCCTTTCAGATATACCCACCATCTTTCAAGTCACTGTTAACCAGAAAAAAATTGGGTATACAGCAAATAAAAAAGTATTTTCGGTAAGGCTCTAATAGCCTGAAAAACTCCAGTAGACAATAAGACAAGCAGTTTTCAGAAACATTAGCACACTATTTATAAAGAATTGTTTAAATTATAAAGAATTGTTTCAGTTAATTAAAAGTATGTAATCCCTGTTTCAATAAACTCCATGCGATATACCACATCACACATCCAACAACCAGGTTAATAATACGCTGAGATCGCGGCTGATTGAGAAGCGGAGAAAACCACGCAGCCAATATCGCCAGTGCAAAAAACCAACAAGTTGAAGCAGCCACTGCGCCGATAGTAAACCACGGTCTCAACTCTGCTGATAATCCTCCACCAATGCTACCTAATACAATAAAAGTATCCAGATAAACATGAGGATTCATCCAGGTTACTGCGAATAATGTCACAATAATTCGCCAGCGGCTTTGGACAAGAGTATCTTTACTAAAAAGAGTCAAATCCGCTGATAATGCTACCCGAAAAGCGCCCCATCCATACCACAACAGGAATGCAACGCCTCCCCATGTCACAGCCTGTAACAAAAAAGTGGAGTGCCCAAGCAGGGCGCTCCCTCCAAAGATCCCGGCCATCATCAGAATAATGTCACTGATGGCACACAATGAGGCACTCATCAGATGAAACTGTTTTTTACTACCCTGTTGCATCACAAAAACATTTTGCGGCCCAAGTGGGATAATCATCGCCGCACTAAGGAAAAACCCCTGTATCAATGTTGAAATCATGCAAAAATTCCTAATATTTATTCAGTCAGATATCGGCATATTAGGAAAATTTACACATTAGAGAAAATGAATAATTCTTATCCATCATCAATAAAATTAATAGGATAGTTTAAAAGGCAGGATTGGTGTGAGTACATTGCTCCTCACACCAATTGTTTTGATTACTTGTCAGTTTTCTTTTGTAATGCAATTTGCTGCTGATGCAGATAAACATCCATTTGTGGGAAAGGAATACCGATATTGTGCTTATCTAAGGCGCGCTTAAAGTTTTCCATCAGATCCCAGTAAACACTCCAGGCGTCACCATTAGTTGTCCATACACGTACAATAAAGTTGAGTGATGAAGGGGCCATTTCATGCAACCGGATAGTTACACCCCTTTCATGCTGAATACGACTGTCATCTTTAATGACATCACCCAATACTTTTTTCACTTCATCAATATCTGCGTCATAGGCTACACCGACCATTATCTGAGTACGGCGGTTTGGTTCACGACTGGTATTGATAATATTGTTTGTAATGATCTTGCCGTTGGGGATAACAATGATACGATCATCCGCAGTACGCAATGTTGTGGAGAAAATCTGCACCTGTACAACTGTGCCTTCCACTGACCCAATGATGACATACTCACCAACACGAAGTGGGCGGAAAACAACCAGTAACACACCTGCGGCAAAATTTGATAGTGAACCCTGTAATGCCAGACCAACAGCTAAACCAGCGGCACCAATCACTGCAATTACAGATGCAGTCTGAACGCCTAACTTTCCAAGAACAGCAATGATAGTAAATGCGATAATGGCATAACGAATTATGGCTGATAAAAAATCAGAAATAGTCGTATCAATGCCTCGTAACGACATCACTCGTTTCACTGTCTTACATGCCAGTTTGGCAATAGACAGACCGACTATCAAAATTAAAATAGCAAATACAATATTCATTACATACTGAAGCAGTATTTCTTGATTACTGACAAGCCAATGTGTTGCTTTATCAATCTCACCGGACAGATTGATCTCTTCCATAAAAGCCTACCTTTTTTGTTGGAACCTATCTACTGAACACGAAAGCGATGAAATAGAGATTATGGCAGAAAGCCGCCATAGAATGAAAATATAACCTCTTACCCATTCTTTTTTTGCAAAACAAAATCTCTATAATTTGCCAGCATATCGATAAAATCGTTTGTACCACAAAATGCCAGACTTTCATTATCGTAGTAACTCATACCCTCTTCTATCGTCTCCGTATCAAACTGAAGCTGGTTGGCTCTGATCATGACTTCTTCTTCATTCATTAGCAGTGTGTATTCATGACCATTCAATTGCCACTGCCGTTCACTCCCTTTAATATCGGTCAGCGCTGAATTGATTTTATCCAGTACACTCAAGTCATCTCTCACCTCTTCATTAAGCCAGTGACCGACAGCTTCATGATCCATTGAGAAACGCGTTGTAACCTGACCAGTAATATCCTGCAAAAATTCATATTCCATCACACACCTCCACATTTACTTAAATTTCACACATCTGAATTTTAAACATTTCCGGTGTCTCCACCTCAGAGACAGAGCACAAACTGACACAAAAATCTGTCACAAAAAACAGGCACAAAAAAGGGAGGCCCCGCCTCCCTTATTCATTCAGCAATATACTTTTTTACACAGCAGTTTGGAAGATCACTTCATCCGCTTTTTCAGTATACTGATTCAGTTGATCAAAATTGAGATAGCGATAAGTATCAGCCGCTGTCTCATCAACTTTATCCATAAATTGCAGATATTCTTCCGGTGTTGGCAAACGCCCCAATAGTGAAGCTATAGCTGCCAGTTCCGCAGATGCCAGATAAACATTAGCTCCTGCGCCTAAACGGTTCGGGAAGTTACGTGTAGAAGTAGAAACCACCGTAGCACCATCAGCAACCCGAGCCTGATTACCCATACACAATGAACAGCCCGGAATTTCAATGCGCGCCCCACTCTTACCAAAGACACTGTAATAACCTTCTTCTGTCAGCTGAGCGGCATCCATCTTAGTGGGCGGAGCAACCCACAGGCGGGTTGGTAACTGGCCCTTATGCTGATCTAACAATTTACCCGCAGCACGGAAGTGACCAATATTGGTCATACAGGAACCGATAAATACTTCGTCGATTTTGCTGTTAGCAACCTCAGATAACAGACGGGCATCATCTGGATCATTTGGCGCACACAAAATAGGTTCTTTGATATCAGCCAGATCAATTTCAATGACTGCTGCATATTCTGCATCAGCATCTGCTTCCAGCAACTGAGGATCTTTCAGCCAGTTTTCCATCCCGACAATACGGCGCTCCAGCGTCCGGCGATCACCGTAGCCTTCCGCAATCATCCACTTCAACAAAATAATATTGGATTGCAGATACTCAATAATCGGGGATTTATCCAGCTTTATAGTACAGCCTGCCGCAGAACGTTCGGCTGACGCGTCTGCCAGTTCAAATGCCTGCTCAACTTTCAGTTCTGGCAAACCTTCAATTTCCAGAATACGACCGGAGAAAATATTTTTCTTACCTTTTTTCTCTACGGTTAATAAACCTTGCTGAATCGCATAGTAAGGAATGGCATGAACCAGATCACGCAGAGTGATGCCCGGTTGCATTTTCCCTTTAAAACGCACTAATACAGATTCTGGCATATCCAACGGCATAACCCCTGTTGCCGCTGCAAATGCGACCAGACCAGAACCGGCCGGGAAAGAAATACCAATAGGGAAACGAGTATGAGAATCACCACCTGTACCAACAGTATCCGGCAATAACATACGGTTCAGCCATGAGTGAATGATGCCATCTCCCGGACGCAGGGATACACCACCACGGTTCATGATGAAATCAGGCAAGGTATGGTGAGTCGTTACATCGACAGGTTTTGGATAAGCCGCAGTATGACAGAATGATTGCATGACCAGATCTGCGGAGAAACCGAGACAGGCCAAATCTTTCAGCTCATCACGGGTCATCGGGCCGGTTGTATCCTGCGAACCAACAGAGGTCATCTTAGGTTCACAATATTCTCCCGGACGGATACCAGCACTACCACAGGCACGACCGACCATTTTCTGTGCCAGTGTGAAACCCCGGTTACTTTTCTCAACCGCTTTTGCCTGACGGAAAACATCACTGTATGGTAACCCTAAAGATTCACGGGCTTTGGCTGTCAAACCACGACCGACGATCAGCGGAATACGGCCTCCGGCACGAACTTCATCAATCAGTACATCTGTTTTCAGTTCAAAAGTTGACAGTACTTCATTGGTGTCATGGTGACGAATCTCACCTTTATATGGGTAAATATCAATCACATCTCCCATATTCAGTCTGGATACATCAACCTCAACCGGCAATGCGCCTGCATCTTCCATCGTATTGAAGAAAATCGGTGCAATCTTTCCACCTAATACAACGCCGCCGCCACGTTTGTTCGGCACGAACGGAATATCTTCACCCATAAACCACAAAACAGAGTTTGTAGCAGATTTACGAGAGGAGCCGGTACCCACAACATCACCTACATAAGCGAGAGGATGACCTTTTTTATTCAGTTCTTCAATTTGCCTGATTGGGCCAACAGCACCAGCCTGATCAGGCTCGATGCCTTCACGGGCATTTTTCAGCATTGCTAAAGCATGTAATGGGATATCGGGGCGTGACCACGCATCTGGTGCTGGGGAAAGATCATCGGTATTAGTTTCACCAGTGACCTTAAAGACAGTAACAGTAATTTTTTCAGCCAGTGCCGGACGTTGCAGAAACCATTCTGCATCTGCCCATGATTGGATAATTTGTTTGGCGTGTGGATTACCCGCTTTCGCTTTTTCTTCCACATCATAAAAACTGTCGAACATCAGTAAAGTGTGAGACAGCGCCTTGGCGGCAATGGGTGCCAGTTTTTCATCATCGAGAGCGTCAGTCAAAGCATGGATATTATACCCACCCTGCATGGTTCCCAATAATTCAATCGCTTTTTCCGGTGTAATAAGTGGTGAAGTTGTTTCACCCTTCGAGATTGCAGCAAGAAAACCCGCTTTTACATAAGCGGCTTCATCAACACCGGGGGGAACACGGTTTGTCAACAGATCCAGCAGGAAATCTTCTTCACCTTGAGGTGGGTTCTTCAGTAATTCGACCAGCGCAGCTGCTTGAGCTGCGTCTAATGGCTTAGGGACGATGCCTTGCTCTGCACGTTCGGCTACGTGCCTACGGTATTCTTCTAGCACGACTAACTCCTCGCTCTCATTGTCATTTTATATGCCCGGTTTTCTGCACCCGTAATGATCACCGTAAAATGACCATCAAGGATGCCAGGCCAGAGGCTTTTGCTCACATAACGTCGTTTCATATAACATCAAAATTATGCCGAGCTTCGGGCAATAAGCATACCAAAATTTGAATAGCATGTTAATTCATTCACATAAAATCAACATTGAACCATGATAAAACTCTGGATTAGTAAGTTTGAAGGGTGTATTAAAGTCATAAATATTGTTTGTTGCTATTTTAACCTTAAAATACATCCAATGCTGATGTCACTACTTTTCAATAGGATACAATTATGTCTGACAGAGAAGAACATGATGCTATGTCAATTCCAAACTATAATCCTCCAATCACTCCAGAAGAAAAAGTTTACCCAGCATATCAGGCGCGTATTAAAGAAGTTAATCAAAACGAGATGCTATCTGCTTTACGTGAAATTCAGGCAACTGAATCCAGTTACTGGCACGAATATATCAAGGAAACACTATTTAGAACTGGGCACCACAGCACATTCATCAATACATGTAACTCGATAAGAAGAACTTTCGATTCTACGTATGTGACTGGAGGTTTAGCTAACTACCGCCATTTTATCTGCTCAGTTGCAAATAAAACGGTTGGAATTATCATCTTAATGCCAGCCAAGCCCAACTCTTCTGAATGTAACATTGACCAAATAGCATTCATAGTCACCTACCCAAACGGATATGGTTACGGTGGCTTACTTGTTCAACATGTGGTTAATATCTCTCTAGTGGTACATTCTGCATTTGATAACCTCATCAAACGAGCTTGAAAACCATTAAGTTTTATGGTTAATTAGCACACCGTTTCAATGACCATCAGATACCCCTAATTTTTTATGTGGAAAGCGCCAGCAGTCAAT
>NZ_NIBU01000033.1 GCF_002632485.1 Xenorhabdus innexi
TACTCAATTATCGCTGGGGTATCAAGGGGTCTTATCCCGTGGTCATAAAGACAATGGCGTATTCTTCAATGCCAACTGGAAATTCTAGTCAATAAAAATCAGTTAAATCAAGAAACTCACTGCTGGCGCTGACTGGCAGTGAGTTTTTAGTTTCTTTTTGATTTACAGGGTTTGTATACTCAAAGGTACAAGATGATTAAGTATAGCTTATCAATTTTAAGTCTAATAATAGTCTCCGAGTCATCGACATAACCTAAAGGAGAAAAATTATGACTTATCGTAAAGCTCTACTGGCTAGTTTAATTTCTATCGCAGCGTGCTCAAATGCGTTGGCTAATGAAGCACCATTAATGAAATCCACGGATCCCGGTGCTGATAAATTCACGACTGTAGGTAAATTGGTAGGCGGTTCACACTGTACCGCAACCCTGTTTGCCGGTGAAAATACACCGGATAAGAACGCAGCAGCGCTAATCATAACAGCAGGACATTGTATTGAAAATAGTTCCAATACAAATGATGTTATTGTTGATCAGCCAGCACCTGAATATTGGGAGTATACGCCGGATTATTTCATTGATAAAAAAGACAGTCTTTCACCAATAAAAATTGATCGTATTTTATATTCAACAATGAAATATGAGGATATCGCCGTCTTACAATTGAAAGCAACTTACGGTGATTTGGCGAAAAAAGGCTATCATCCTCTGAAGTTGAAGAAAAATCTTGAGATGAAAAAACAGCCTATCGTGTTGACTCACATTCCTGTGAATGATGTTGACTATAATTCAGCTTATCTCAGAAAATCTGAATGTGATATTACCGGGAAAGCACCCACATTGTACGAAAGCTCAGTTCCATGGATTTGGTCTCCGACTTTCTCGGTTAACTGTGCTGGTGTAGTTGGTGGAACGTCTGGTTCTCCTGTATTTGAAAAAGGTAAAACAGATGTTATCGGTATTCTCAATACTACTACAGAGCCGGGAATGACTGGTTGTGGCGATGGCCGACCTTGTACCATTGAAGACAATAAAGGTGTTCCGACAGAAGGTGCCAGCTATTTTATTCCTGTAGATTCCATTGCTAACGCAATAACCAAGGATAACAAACTGGATCTGTCCAAACTTGAAAATAATAGCGGTAATATCTTAGAAAGAAGCCAATTTTGGTCACCGTGGATCACTCAAAGTATTGTTGATGGTGAGAAAGCAAAATGGGATGTGGTAGTTAAAGATGGTGCTGATGTTACTAATATCCGCTATAAAGCCGGATTAATCAGTGAAATTGATTGTAAAAACGAAGCTGGATATGGTGCTCCGATTTCTGCCAGTCAGAAGACTCTGGAGAATCTGTTGATACCTGAAACTGAAGGGATCTACAAGCTCTGTGTTATTCATCAGAATAATGCTGGCGAATGGCAGAATGTAAAAGATGCGTCAGTGATGTTGCGGGAAATTGATAATACTCCCCCATCCATCGCACCCATTATTCATCCCAATGATTATGGAACTGACAGTTGGGTTGTAACGGTTGAAGCCCAACCATATGAACTTTCGGGGTTAGCACAAGTGAAATATGGCCCTAAAGCGACAACTAATTGTGAAGATAAATCAGATTATAGCCCTTTATTTAGGCCTGTAAGACTGGCAAAATCTGAAGCACCTTGGCGGATCTGCGCATATGGTCACGATGTAGCAAAAAACGAAAGCCCAATTAATGTACTTGATCTTGAAGCTGTCTCTGCTAAATAAATAATAACCAACCTCACTGCCAGTGATCGCTGGCAGTGAATCTGAATCCTTTCGCTACCCAAAAAATATCTTCATTACCAAAAATTTCCCCTGTTCTTCTTATCATTTCCACTCAATACGTTAGCTAAAAATTTCATCCATCATTCCCCTTCTCTACACAACTTACTTTTAAGGAGACTTGAATATGTCACCACGTATTGTATCGCCTGTAGTTTCACCATTCATTTTGCTGATATTTGCATGTGCTGTATTTTTCATCGGAGCGACAGAGTTTATGTTGGCTCCTATGCTCCAGCCATTGGCTGAAGCGTTCAACACGACAACCGACAAAACTGTCTGGCTGGTATCTGGCTATGCCCTCTCTTATGCGCTGACAGCCCCGATTTTTGGCTGGTTATCAGATAGAATAAACCGGCCTAAATTGTTGCTGGCATCTTTATTATTTCTTTCACTGGACGGGGTGCTATTAACCATAGCCCCTAATTTAGCAGTTGCGATTGGGCTGCGTATTTTTGGGGGTATTGCTGCCGCAGCTTTAATTCCGGCTGTTTTTGCTTTGATTGCAGATATTTTTCCCCTTCACAGGCAAGCCCCAGCGATGGGGATCGTTATGCTTGGCATGACTATGGGAATTGTCACTGGCCCTGTTTTTTCCGGTGTATTGACCGAGGCCTTTAACTGGCAGATGCCATTTTTGATAAGTGCAACAGGGTGTTTTTTGCTCTGCATTTTAAGCCAAAAACAGGTTTTACATCTAAAGTACAATACAGACCAATCCGTTAAAAAAGAAAATATAAAACTCCAGACAGCAATGTTTCACTGGATATCTCAGGGGAACATAATCCGGCCTCTTATTGCAAAAGCACTTTGGAATGGCACGGCAGTTTCTGCTTTTATCTTATCTGGAGAAATTTTGCGGCATTATTATGATTTAACAACGGGTACTGTTGGTATATCTGTTTCTGTATTTGGTATCGGGCTTGGTATCGGCAATCTATCCATAAGTTTTGTGAAGCGTAGAAGTATTCGGGATGAATATATACTACTGTTGGCCATCATCTTACTCTTTTTGGCCTGCACGGTATTTATGCTAATGCCGTTATCCCTGCTTTTTAGCCTGAGTTGCCTGATGTTATGGGGTTATGCGCTAGGGCTTGCAGCCCCTGTCAGTACATCTATTCTGGCAAAGCGGGCTAAACAGAACAAAGGCCAGATATTGGCAGTATCTGAAAGTTTCAACAATCTGACAATTTTACTTTTACTCCCTGTTGCGACTTTACAATTAACTCAACATATAACCCAACATAGTATTGTTGCCACAATGATCACATTAGGAAGCTGTTTAGTCACGGGGATCGGGTTAACATTAAAAGATTTTTTAGTGACGCCGTCACTTAATTGAGGCCAGTACTTGAAATTTGTTTAGTAAATTCAATATTGAAGGAAACTCAAATGACAATCGATTTTAATGCAAAAGAAAACCGGCACACTTATCTTGGACGCGAAGCACAGCAGGAATGGTACGATATCATTCATAATTTGATTGATCCTGCGGGAAAAGATATTGCAGATATTGGCTGTGGAGGAGGAATTTACTCTCGGGCATGGGTAAATCTGGGAGCAAAGAGTGTCACCTGTGTTGATTTCTCAGACCAAATGCTGGCAGATGCAACAGAAAATACTCAGGGATTACCAAATATCACTCTCAAGAAAGGAGATGCCTTGCATACCGATCTTCCCGAAAACAGTCAGGATATTATATTTGAGCGAGCCCTTATTCATCACATTAACGAAGAAGACAGAATATTATGTTTTGGAGAAGCCTATCGCTTATTGCGATCAGGAGGCATGTATATCTTACAGGATCGGACTGTTCAGGATATTAACCTGCCCGGCTCACCTGAACACATTCGTGGCTATATTTTTGATGTTTATCCTCATTTACGCAATATTGAAACCCAGAGAAGACCCGATACTCATAAAGTTATTAATGGGTTTAAAGAAGTTGGTTTTAATCATGTAAAAACATTTTCTTTTTTAGAAAAACGCACTACATATAACGATTTCTCACAGTTAGCTGACGATTTTCAAATGCGAAAAGGACGCTCTATTCTGCATGAATTAAATGATAAAGAGATTGCTTACCTCATTGATCATATAGAGATGTCCCTTCCCTCTCTGACCAATATTGTTGAAAATGATTATTGGACAATTTGGACGGGTATTAAATAAATATACTTCTTGTCGTCACATATGGCTAAAAACTCAGTCTCGCCTTTGCCAGTTAAAGGGTTGCATAATTAATCAGAGTGGTAATGCGTGACTGAGTGAGATTCTTTATTAAGCATTGTTGGTACAACGGCGTGTGTCAGATATACCACACATTTTAGGACTGGCTAAAGCTGAGTCAGATGCCATGACTTCTTCATTGGTTTTAACCGGATCGATAAATAATTTATTAATTTCACTCAATTCTAATTGAGACAAATAACTGCTGTTAAGCCCTTGGTAATTTTCTGGAATTGTTGTTGTGGTAGGAAAAATAAGTTTATCAGGATATAATCGACCGCTCCAAAATTCATCACCTTTTTCTAAAGGCCTCGTCATGCTTTGGTCTACTAGTTCGGAAACCTTTGCATTATATGGAAATCGGAGGCTATTTTCAGCCGCTGGATAATCATTTTTTACCATCCAGTTGACTATATTTTTCTGGCGCTCCATTAAAGTAATGTCTTTAAAAAAACCGGTTAGCACAATAGGAACAGTAATACCTCCAGCATTACGGTACTGCTCAATAAATTCAAGTCGTTTCTTTAATTGTTCATTTGTATCCAACGCACTCACTGAGACTCTCATTTCTGCTCTGGTAGTGACCAAACGTTGAATAATATTATCCTGAATATTTCTGAAAGCCTTAGTAATAAAAATCATCAATAAATTAGCATCTCTGGCCAGTTCAGCTATCCGGGTTGAAAGTGACCAGTTCCATGAAGGATCGCTATTCCATCCACATCGGATATATTTCTGTGAATCAGGAAGTGCACGTAAGTCGCAATTAAAAATATCTTCGTCTAAATAATTATCTATCCTTTTACCAAAATCAATGCCATCTCTCCAACTGGAGATCGCAGCAAAACACATTCCATAACAAGCCATACTTTCTGGTAGACAGCCTGTCACGACATCAGAAGTTAGACTATCAAATGGTAAGCCTCCGGCAATACCGGCCCTAATCAGCATTGAATTTGCTGGTTTAAATATAGCATTTTGGGTATATCCTCTATTGCTGTCTTTCACTAACTTCTTAATGAATTTTTCACTTTCATTCTTAAGATACATAACTATTTTCCTCGATTTCTCTACCAGGAATTTTTATCTGATAGCAATCATCGGGATAAATTTTCAATGCTTTAATAAATCTGTCACCGTTAAAGCATTCACGACGATGTAAAAGCTGGCTGTTATCATATAAAATAAGGTCTCCATCTGACCATACATGTGAATAAATATTCTCAGTTGATAAAATTCTTTGCAGAATTTCTTCTTTAACCTTGTCTGAATTTGTTAATGGGTTGCCATTATCAATAAATTCAATGGTGTTCTCACTTACATATATATATTCCTTTTCTGTCTTTTCATTTTTAATAATTACAGGATGAGCTACTGTAATATGAGGGGCATTATCATGAGAAACTGCTGGTTGTCTGGTTGACCAAAGTTTATTCAGGAGTGAGATTTCGTCAGTAGAAAGCCCCAGATAGTCAACAGATGTTGATGCAAAAGAAGTATTACCTCCATTACATTGTGTTACTACACCATGAAGAATACTAATAGAGGCAGGATTAATCCGAAACTCTTGATCGGAATGCCAGTAATCAGTATCACTTCCGGAAAAACCTAATGGGCTTCCATTGTTATCATTCAGGTTTGTTAAATAAGCAATATGTTTCCTATGTTCAGATAGAGATATTTTTCGTGCTGGTTCTTCTAATTTCCCATTTCCTATTTGGCGGGCAAAATTGACAAGTGATCTATCATCCATTTTTTGATTACTAAAAATAAGCAAACCAAAAACAGAAAGATATTCTTTAAGCTTCACACAGTCATCGGAAGATAATTTAGACACATCTTCGCAATTAACATATGCGCCATAGTGCTCTTTAACAAGCTTTAATTCAAAGGTCATATAGTAATCTCATAAAATACAAGCGATTATTGAGAGATTGGTAAGTCACATTAATTCAAAATTATATCGTTCTAATAAACTCCTGTTCTAAAAAACAGGTGGTGTGTTTTTAATTTAAACATTCAAGCTTATCGTTCAATACAAACGGTTCCTTTTCTTGATTCAGATCACAAAAATAAAAAAATAATATCTAATAAAAACAAACAATTACTTAATCTAATGAAAACATTAAATATTAAATATAATATGGAATATAACTCAACACTCTAAGTTTTTGTGTTTTTTGATCGTTATATTTAATTTTTAAAAATTAACTTGTTGTTTTTATTGATAAATATTTAATATTGTGCGTATTTTATAGTTTGTAGAAAGTTAAACACATTAATCATATGGGAGTATAAAACATATAAAATTCAATCAAATGAATTAATGACAGTAAAATTAAGTATTTAAATATAGTTAAGGTGATGATATTTGCATTAATTATTTGATTTATATACTTAAAAATTTTAATAACTAATATTAATGTTTTTATAATCATATAATAATAGTCATTGTAATCTTAATCTTCCGGCTAAAGGTAATTTTTTTTCAAAAATTCCTATCCGTATAACAATAAATAAGCTTTTATAAAAAAAACCAGAATAACCGATACTATTGTTCCAAGACCCTATATTAGGGTCTTTTTTATGATTTTTTTTGAAGGAAAAAACATAACTAATTATAAAATAATGATTTTTAGCACAAAAATAGCATGTTATAACAAAATGAAATATACAATTAATGTCCCTAATTTACGGAGGACCTTCGTTCTTCACTCTAAAGTCGCTTCTTTGTTGGCCTCACAAACATATCCTGCCATCGGAGGCCTGATTTTGACTGGGTTAATTCCTTCCCGGTGAGAGTAATGTGCCTTTGTTATCACGAGGCAACTTAAAATTTATTGAACTCTTTCCCTTCAATATCAGCTAAGAAATGAAATATTAAAATCTGACTTTTGACGTAATGCTTTTTCTTGCTCATCCACAACCTGATTTAATTTTTTCACAAAAATAGATTTTAGTTGCTCCCAATATTCTTCAAAGTATTCTTCATCACGTAAACAATGTGTCATGACAGCCGCCCGTAATACATAAATATGATGAATTTCCTGCCATTCATCCTGGCTAAAACCACATTGTTCAGCATAATATTGAGGAGTATCTCCGTACTCTTTATAATCCAACATTGTCGATGATGTGAATAAATCGTTGGTATAAGCTCGCTTGGTAGAATATGAACAGAGTTCATAAATACGCTTATTGAGGGCATTGTGATTCCGCAGACTGTTATTACCAGTTTCCTTGAAAGAAAAGTTAATCATATGAAAGTCAGGAGATGGCATGATATGCATTTCAAACTGGTATTTTCCGACCTTTATAAGAGGCATATTTTTTATGTTGTTTAATAACCAATGTGCCGTGACAATTCCTGCTGCTATCACTTTGCCATACCCGGTAACATTCAGAGGTAATAGCCGATGAGCTGCCCATAAAGCGGCAGCCGTTGCTCCTGCTTTTGAACCTTCCATTATGGAAGACCCTAATATATTCCTATTATTGCCAGATGAATGACTTTGAGGAATATTATCCTGAAAAACATAAACTGCCTGGGAAGAAATCAAATCAAGAATTCGTTTATCTTTCATGCAGATAGCGCCTGCGGAATATTGAATGAAACCCATTTTATGAGGATCAACTG
The DNA here is from genome assembly GCF_002632485.1 of Xenorhabdus innexi. Taxonomy (GTDB): domain Bacteria; phylum Pseudomonadota; class Gammaproteobacteria; order Enterobacterales; family Enterobacteriaceae; genus Xenorhabdus; species Xenorhabdus innexi. The sequence continues at coordinate 7,678 of NZ_NIBU01000033.1, forward strand.
TAATCGAATCAACATGCTTCAATGCCTTGAAACTCTGGTAAACAGCCGGTTTAGGCCAAACAATATTTTCAGGCATCAGGCCAAGTTGATGATGCTTCTTTATTAACTCATCATATTCCATAAATTTTCCCTGCTCATCCAGCAACAAAGAGCAGGCATATCCCGCATAGGCAGCATCAACGTGTATATAGAATGATGCACCATGATGTTCTTCACATTCTTTTCTTAATGCGATCACTTCATCAATACAATCAATGGCACCAACTTCCGTTGTTCCTACCACTGCAATCATGGCCAAAATAGCTTCTCCTTTCTCAATAAGAGAAAGTGTGATTTCGCGCATTTTAGCAATATCAGTCTGATACTCTGCATTAACAGGTAATGGAATAATATTCTCCTGACCGATACCGAAGATATCAGCCGCTTTTACCCAGGAATAATGCTTGGATTGTGGAACAAGTAGCTTACCTATAATTTCAGGTTTGACACCAGCACCACGACACGTCATCTCACGGATTTCATTAAATATCCCCTGCTCTTTTAAGCCACTGATTAAATCAATAACCTCCGTTGTTGACATATTCATTAGCTGCTGATGGGATTTGTGACTAAGCAGGTTTTTCGTTTCAGGATGTTGGGAAATAGCAAAAGGCAGCGTTTTCAAATTCCTGGCAACCCAAAGACCTTCGTAGTTTGCTACTGTTCCTCCTGATGTAATATGTCCCCAGGCTTGTTGTGGATCATAGCCGAACATGCGGCAGAGATCTAAGCCTGACTCAATCTCAAGTTCTGTTGTTGTTGGTGATACTTCATAAGAACAATTATTAGGGTTGTACATCATTGCCATGACATAAGCGAGGTTAGAAACCATCAAAGTGTCAGCATTGATATGACCAAGATAACGAGGAGAAAAAAGAGGAATAGAGGTGTTCTTTAGTTTTGCGGATAACTGATTGAGTATTCCTTCTGTCCGATAGAGAGTTTCCCTATAGTTATGTTCATAGCGATCAACCGATGTAATTAATGCTGAGTCTTCAGGATGAAACCCAGAACGCCAATGCATATGTTCACTGACAGCATAATCCATCATTTCTTTGAAGAACACGGCATTCTCTGATTTTGGACCTAAAAAAAGAGCATCAATGTTTAAGTTAGGATTAGATGACTTAGGCATAGTTGTAATATCCTCAATTGATCATTATTTTTTGTTATTTATTAACTATTCATTATATGAATCAAACTATAGAAACAGATATAAAACATATGGCTTGAAAATTTAATAAGAAATTAACAAATACTTTGGATTTGTGCGCAGGAACAAAGAAATTATGCAGGCAGGGGCTGGAGGCTGAAATTATCTACCCATATCACTTTATAGATAAAAGGTATTTTTCTGCACATAAAAATAAGCACTGGCGTTACATTTTTTATTGTGCAGAACAGAATAAATGGAGGATATATACTCATTAATTGAGTAATAATCAAACATCACACATAACAAAGAAGATATATTGATTAATTATTTCAGCAATCAACATGATAATTGTACCTGATAAGATAGGACAACCTATACGAACAAGTGTTTTATTTCTTCCTCTCCATAATGTATAGGTCCATATCGTCATGGCAATGATATATAAACACCACGTTATCATTCTGAAACCAAATGCACTTCTTAGATTAATTTCGGGTTGGTGAGGAAAGATAATATTTTCTATTTGACCTTCAGTTACTGCTTCGACTAACCATCCCATGTATGCTGGTTGTTCAATTAAGCGCGTTGTCACACTGATAAACACAATGATCAATGCTGTCATAATTAACTTAGTCGGAATTTTTTCCCGTATAAATTTTCTGCCGGGCTGACCAATAAGTGATAGTGCCAGTGCTGGCCCCAGAGTGAAAACTGCACCATAAAACAAGAAATAAGTATTAATATTTGTCCAGATGATTAGATTGCTGTTAGAGTAAATATTGACCATGTAATGGATATCAGCCAGTCCTATAATACTAATTCCCGCCATAATATATGCATGACTCTGTTTTGTAATCAGAACAAAGAGCGTATATAAACTCAGAGTAATAAAGTAGGCAGCAGAAAATGTTGTTTCTGTGTTTACCCACTCTTGCATCAGGTCATGTAATTGTAATAGCTGATATGAACTGGATGGATATCCGATGATATCCAGAAAAGATAACAACCCTATTCCTGCCAGAATACTGCTGATAACTAAAATTCTGCGGACAGGCACAGCTTCTGTTTCCTGCCCTACTTCTGTTTTGTGATAAAAAAAATGAGTATAAAGTGCACTCATTAAGACCAAACCAATAGAACTTTGCACTATCATTGTAAATGCAATCAACAGCCATTCACCCATGCTAATCCATCCATTTATCTGAAAACCACCACCATCACAACATATTATACCCAATGAATTTCAAGATGCATCGCAGCTAAAAGAGAGCGATTAGCAGCATAGACAGCTATATGTCTGAACCTAGCCAGCAAAAAGCCCATCTGAAGACAATGGGTATATATTATTAAGACAATTTAAGTTTAATTGAAATGTTATATCGAACATTCGGGATTTTACGCAAGTTATGCATGAATAACAGCAAAATTTCATTTTTTTCTTCTTTAATAATAACTGGGGTTGATTAGCAGAAAAAGCAAGCTCTTATCAGAGCGGCCTAAATATGTTAAATTGACCGACATCAATAATTTCTAACGAGCACTTCCTATGGTCCCGGAAAAACGTATTATTAGGCGGATTCAATCAGGTGGTTGTGCAATCCACTGTCAGGATTGTAGCATTAACCAATTATGCATTCCTTTCACTTTAAACGATCATGAACTTGATCAGCTTGATAATATTATTGAGCGAAAAAAACCAATCCAAAAAGGGCAAACACTTTTTAAAGCTGGTGATGCACTAAAATCGCTTTACGCTATCCGCTCTGGGACTATCAAAAGCTATACGATCACTGAAGAAGGTGATGAGCAGATAACTGGCTTTCATCTTGCCGGTGATTTAGTCGGGTTCGATGCCATTATAAATACAGAACACCCCAGTTTTGCTCAGGCTCTGGAAACGTCAATGGTATGTGAAATCCCGTTTGAGACACTGGATGATCTCTCCGGGAAAATGCCTAATCTCCGCCAGCAAATGATGCGTTTGATGAGTGGTGAAATCAAAGGCGATCAGGAAATGATCCTGCTGTTATCCAAAAAGAACGCGGAAGAAAGGCTGGCAGCATTTGTTTATAATTTATCCCGCCGTTTTGCCCAACGCGGTTTTTCTCCCCGCGAATTCCGCCTGACGATGACTCGTAGTGATATCGGTAATTATCTCGGTTTGACTGTTGAAACAATCAGCCGCTTGCTGGGGCGTTTCCAGAAAAACGGTATCTTAGGCGTAAAAGGTAAGTATATTGCTGTCGAAAATATGGAGAAATTGACTGAATTGGCAGGCAAAGCCCATACGAATGTAGCATAAAGTTGTTTCAAAATTTAAGCCAGATCACTATATTTTACTGATCTGGCTTCCCTATCCCCTGTTATAGTTGTCTACATTAGTTATCTCCCATACAAAAATCACATCCAGCCTCTGCGAGGGATTAATATGGCAAACTACCAAAACCTCTTAGTTGCAATTGATCCGAATCAGGATGATCAGCCAGCGTTAAGGCGTGCGGTATATATCGTGCAACGTAATGGTGGCAGGATTAAAGCTTTCTTACCCATTTATGATCTTTCATATGATATGACCACGTTACTTTCTCCTGAAGAAAGAGACGCAATGCGTAAGGGTGTTATTGGTCAACGAGTAGCCTGGATAAAACAGCAGGCACACTACTATCTTGAATCAGGGATTGATATTGAAATTAAGGTAGTTTGGCATAACCGTTTTTATGAAGCGATTATTCAGGAAGTTATTTCTGGAAAGCATGATTTATTATTGAAGATGGCACACCAGCATTCCCTGCTAGAATCGATAATCTTTACCCCGCTTGACTGGCATTTGTTACGCAAATGCCCTTGTCCTGTCTGGATGGTAAAAGATCAGGTATGGCCGGAAAAAGGTTCTGCTGTTGTTGCAGTCAATTTATCAAATGAAGAATCCTATCATAATGAACTTAATCTGAAATTAGTTCATGAAACACAGGATATTGCTAACAGAATTGTCAAAGAACCATTGATTCATCTGGTCAGTTCCTATCCTGCCGCGCCTTTGAACATTGCAACAGAATTGCCTGATTTTGATCCTAATGTGTATAACCGAGCACTACGTGGGCAGCATTTGGTTGCCATGAAAGAACTACGGCAAAAATTTTGTGTTAGTGAAGAACAAACTCATGTTCAGGAAGGTTTACCAGAAAAAGTCATTCCCGAAATTTGTGATGAACTCAATGCGGGTGTAGTCGTTTTAGGTATTCTTGGGCGTACTGGTTTATCAGCCGCATTTCTTGGTAATACGGCAGAGCATGTTATTGACCGATTAAAATGCGATCTTCTGGCGATTAAACCTGATGGTTTTGTTTGCCCGATTAGTGTAATCGATGAATAGAAAATCCGGTTAGTAAAATGAAAAACCTCACAGCAAAGCGATGGGGTTTTTCATTGAATTGTCAGTTACGGTTTCTCTATTCGTTATGCTGTGCTAATAGTGCTTTCGTCATCTGTCAGAAATTTAAATTTCTGGCTGCATTTCTCAAACGCTCATCTCCTCGTCGATCATACTTTTGAGTCGTTGTGATACTTGAGTGCCCCATCGCATCTTTGACCGTGACGATATCTTCACCATTGTCCAACATCGCTGAAGCAAAAGTTCTGCGTAGATCATGTGGAGCAAATTTTTCTATTCCACTTTCAATCCTGCGATTTTCCAATATGTGATAAATGGCCTGATCTGAAAGACGATTATCTGTCACATCATCATGACGCCGGATACGAGTAAATAATGGCCCGGCATGATCACCGCGAACTTCATCTATCCAACGGTTTAATCGTCTCCATGTTCCTTCCGGCATATAAGATAATCGTTCTTTATTACCTTTACCCATTACCCTTAGTGCTTGTTCACGATAAATAATACTTTTCATATCTAATGAAACAATTTCTGAACGACGCAAACCACATCCGATCAGAATGCCAATAATGGCAGCATCACGTAAACCTTTTGTACTGATATCATCTTCACAGGCATAAAATAAATTTTTAATTTCATGTCGCTCAAGTGCCCGTCCTTTCGGTAAGCGATTTCCTCTGACAGACCGTACTTGTTTGATGTGTTGGAAACTATCGGTATCAAGTTGTTTCATTGTCCAAGCTTCTAAAGCAACACCTTTCAGGGCAGAAAGATAAGTATTAATTGTTGCGGGTGCTTTTCCAGAATCAGAGAGCATTTCCATTACCGCCTGTATATGATGTCGCCGCAATTCACTCCATGAACAATCGCGCACATTCTGGTATCCCAACATTTTTGCCACAATATTAAGGAATGATTTCATTGTCTGGCGACTTCGTTTTGACCCCAGACTGACAAGATAGGCAATCGCCGGATTGTCATATATTTGATTACCAGATGTGGACAGTGACATAACCATGCCCTGTTTTTGGTGAGCTATATCATTTCCCTGTTCACGGGAAAGCACAACCAACGATTGTTTCCCTGCATTTTTTTCATCTTTATTGTGCATAAATTGCTCCCTGAATCCGACATTTATTGATTGCTCTACGTAAAAAATGGGGCTAATGACTCACACCATTTTATTTCTTAAACCTTACTTTTTCAAATGTATATTTTAATAAGTAGAAAGATATCAAGAAGCTGAAATTCAATTAAGGCATTGATAAATAATAATAAAAAATATGTCGGATGTCAGGCCTAATGGGATGATAAAGGATTGAGTCGCGTTGAAAACATCAGGGTAAATCTGAAATACCGGCTTTTCAGCCATCAGCCGGTATTCTTCCGGCGTCAGGTTATTCAGGCTTCATGTGAGCGTTTACTGTTAATTTTAATTTATAAACCACCGCATAAATCTGTAAAGCTTCCGGTCACAAATGAAGCTTCGTCACTCAGCAGCCAAAGAATCGCATTTGCAACTTCTTCCGGTGTTCCGCCTCTTTGCATCGGGAAATTTTTGGCAATACGATCAACTCTGGAAGGCTCGCCTCCATCAGCATGGATATCAGTGTAAATACCTGCCGGACGGACGCAGTTAACTCGTATGCCATCAGCGGCAACTTCTTTAGATAATCCTATAGTAAAGGTATCAACAGCACCTTTCGAAGCAGCATAGTCAATGTATTCGAAAGGTGAGCCACTTTTCGATGCACCTGATGAAACATTAACAATTGAACCCCCAGAGCCTCCTCTGGAAATCGACATACGCTTAATCGCCTCAGAAGAACAGTAAAAATGACTCATGACATTGGTCAATAGTACTCGTTGGAATCGTTCTCCATCCATATCAATTAAGGGCATTTTTTGTTTTAAGATCCCAACATTATTGACGAGGTGAGTAATATTTCCTAACTGAGTATCAATGAAGTCGAACATTTTTTTTACTTGATCCTCATTGGAAACGTCAGCACGTACAGCTATACATTTAGCATCCAGATTCAAAATTTCATCGCGAACTTTAAACGCAGATTTTTCATCATTTAGATAATTTAAACAGATAGAGTATCCTTTATTTGCTGCCAGTATAGCCGTAGCCGCTCCAATTCCTCGGCTTGAGCCTGTAACTAAAAGTATTTTCTCGGTCATGATTATCCTATCTGCATTATCCAGATTTCAGGTTAGTTACGAATTTACGTTAATTAAACTATACATTAATCTAAGTTACAGGCTATGGATATTGAATCTAAAAAAAATGAAAAATATAACTTGCATAATACTCGAGAACTTGTTTTAATACGCCATCGGTTTGAAAAACAGACCTCATACAAAGCAGTTTATTAAAGCAGTTCTCATACTCAGGCGTTATCATAATATCCCCTTTTTTTGAGTACCTCCATTAAGCGCTAAGTAGTTTCTGTAAAACAGGCCATGTTCGCCTAAAAAGGCTCAATCAAAGGAAATATAATATGTCTAATAAAATGACTGGTTTAGTAAAATGGTTTAATGCAGATAAAGGTTTTGGCTTTATCTCCCCTACCGATGGAAGCAAAGATGTGTTCGTACACTTCTCTGCAATTCAGAGTAATAACTACCGCACTCTGGAAGAAGGCCAAAAAGTCGAATTCACCATCGAACAAGGTGCCAAAGGCCCAGCAGCAGCAAACGTTGTTCCTACAGCGTAAAATAAATCTTCTTTGAATCCTTTTTTCTGCAATAGCGAAGACGGCTTACGGCCTGAGTAGACAGAGTAATAGGATTAGAAAAAGCCGGTAAGATAAAATCAAACCGGCTTTTTTCATTAGCGGATATTAACCTGACTTCAATTTATTCCCGTCAACCACTTGTAAGTTTTTATCTAATTCTCTTCTATCCAGTTCCGCACTTCCCACATACATTCAGTTACTGTCCAATAAAAATAAATATCGGAAAGTAAACTCAACTCTGACCAATAACGTTTAGTTGTTTAGTTGTTAATTGCAGGTAAAAAAAATTCTGATACTGTAAATAAGTAAGAAACAGTGGGACGAGGCATATGTCATCAAATAATTGCACTCTTCAACATGGTTTTAATAACAGAATCAGATTGCTCTATACACTCCTTTCAGTCAGCGCCATAGTTGGCACTTTATTGAGCACATCTGTAAATCCTTCATGGATTTGGCTTTACTATCTGACGAAGCCTACTGCTACAGCACTATTAGTGTTTTGGGTTCTAAGAGTTCGAGAACCAGTCTCAATACGTTATCGTAACGCCATTGCTGTTGGGCTTGCATTTGCTGTAGGCGGCGACTTTTTTTTGATGTTACCGCAAGACTGGTTTTTAACCGGGCTATTTTGCTTTTTGCTTACCCACTGCGCTTACATTTATGCTTTGTATTGTGACAGTGTTTCTATTTCTGAGATTAAAAATAATCGTCCCAATTCAAAACTCATTGTTGTTCGTACAGCTCTGATTATATTTTCGGTCTTTATCCTATTTATCGTAATTGCATTATTAATATTTATGGGATTATTAAATAACCTGCCTGACAGTGTAAAAATTCCGGTTGCCATTTATGCGATGATTTTGGCTTTTATGACTGGGTTATCGGTTAATAGAGCCATTATTTACCCATCCAGAAATCCAACACCTCCAGCACAACATGCTGCTAACATGGCAGCATTTGGCGGCATATTTTTTGCCATCAGCGATAGCATGCTTTCTTATGGACGCTTTTACTTTGCAACTCCATTAAGTCCGCTCTTGGTACTCAGTACTTATTATATCGCTCAATGGTATTTTGCCAGTTCTGTATCTATCGCAAGGCGAGAACAATGATAGAGTTAATCAGTAATAAATTTAATGTTTTGCGTCAGGCATGGGAACATAATCGACCCGATGAAAACCAGCGCCGGAATGATTTACTGCGTCTCCGCGCAAATTTTAAAGCCAGCCTGAATGAAATGGCAGCAGCAATTTCCTGTGATTTCGGTCATCGTTCCAGACATGAAAGCATAATGGCAGAAGCGATAATAGTGTTGAAGGAAATTGATCTTTGCTTGCGCTATTTTAAAAAGTGGATAAAACCTCAAAAATGCAAGGCTGGATGGCAGTTATGGCCAGCAACGGCTGAAATACGTTACGTGCCACTTGGTGTTATTGGCATTATGGCGCCGTGGAACTATCCGGTTAATTTGACGCTCACACCATTAATAGCTGCTATTGCCGCAGGTAATCATGCTCTTATCAAACCTTCAGAACATACGCCGCACACTAATGCCTATTTAGAAAAACTTCTCAACAAAACCTTTCCCGAAAATCGCGTCAGTATTGTTCAGGGCGGAGCAGATATTGCTGCCGCTTTTTCCTCCCTTCCCTTTGATCATCTGTTTTTCACTGGCTCCAAAGAGAATGGTAAAAAAGTAATGGCCGCAGCCGCACAAAACCTCACTCCTGTTACGTTGGAGCTTGGCGGAAAATCTCCGGCACTGATTGCTCCCGATGCTGATCTGAAAAAGGCAGTTTCCCGCATTATAACCGGTAAACTTTTTAATTCTGGACAAACCTGCATAGCCCCTGATTATGTATTATTACCGGAAAGTCTCATTGAACCGTTTATCGCAGAAGTAAAGAAACAGGTATTGCAACGCTATCCCCAGCCAAACAACTTCGCAGACTATACAAGTATTATCAATGACAATCAGTATCAGCGCCTTATCAAATTACTTGAAGATGCAATCAATCACGGTCATAAAACCATTCCGCTGATGCCTCTTGCTGACCCAGAACAGGCACTTAAACAACGTGTTCTCGTTCCTACGTTAGTGATAAACCCTGATGATGGCAGCGCTATTATGCAGGAAGAAATTTTCGGCCCTCTAATACCGGTTAAAACTTACCGCTCTTATGATGAAGCCATTCATTATATTAACAGCCATGACCGCCCATTGGCCTTTTATTGTTTCAGCCAAAATAACAAATATATTGAAACTGCTTTATCGCATATCGTTGCAGGTAGCATTTGCATTAATGACACATTATATCAATTTGCATGTACAAATTTACCCTTTGGTGGAGTTGGTTCGAGCGGTATGGGGCAATATCACGGCTATGAAGGTTTTAAAACTTTCTCCAAATCCATACCTATTTTACGCAAATACAACCCAGCCCTGACAGACCTATTACGCCCTCCCTACAACAAGATCATTAATATAATGATCCACTTTCTCACTCGATAAAAAATAATTAAATTAACTATTTTCATGAGCGGAAACATTTCATTTTATGGCATAACAGTCTGCTCCTGCTATAATTTTAATATTATAATTTCATGAGCTAAGTGAAAAAATGAATAATCAAGATATTAATTTAAATCCTGAGAAAGAAAATGCTTCCCCGAACAAAGAAACAGAGGTTTTCATTCGTCATGGGCAGTCGGTAGGAGCTGGGGCTGCAATACAGTGGATCGGCGATGCTTGGCGGATGTTTAAAGCAAAACCATTCCGATGGATACTATTTACATTGGTTTATACAATCATAATCGGAATAATTTCTTTTATTCCATTGGTCAAATTTGTATTTAGTTTATTTGGTTCAGTATTTATTGCTGGTATCATCACTGCGGCTGAAACACAAAGAACCACAGGTGATTTCAAAATAAGCTTGCTCTTTTATGGGTTTAAAGAAAAATTAGGCTCACTGATTGCTGTTAGTGTTTTTTATATAGTTATCTATGTAATTGGCGCTGTCGTCGCTGTCCTTATTGCAGGGGATGGCATGGTAAATCTGTTTTTAGACCCTCAACATGTCAATATTGAACTATTAGCACACAACGATCCTGGCTTCATATGGGCTATTTTAGTTTTATTTATTTTCATTCTCATTGCCATAGTATTTACTTGGTTCGCTCCAGCATTAATTATCATTAATAAAGTTAATTTTAGTGAAGCATTATTGATGAGCTTTAGTGCTGTAAAGAAAAATTTAATTGGAGGATTTATATTTTTCCTGTTAATGTCTGTCCTATTTATTGTGTCAGCTATTCCTCTATTTTTAGGCTGTATCATAACTCTCCCTATGTTACTTATTAGTTATTACACAACATACCGCAGTATTTTTTATACGCGGGCAGATTAAGCAGACACAATCAGATTTAACCGCCTAAAATAAAGAAGTCCGGTCATTATAAACATCTTTGACCGGACAATATCTTTGCTGTCAATGATCGCTTGCTATTCCTGCAATATCACCAACATTACACCGCTTCTGTTTCATACGTCATGATCAAAGCCTTACTTAGATTTTTAGCCAAAATAACTCTATTCGCACTATCTTCCATTAGACTAAAGTGGTCGCCCGGAACAGGGATTAACTGAAGCAAATAGTCAGGTATAACCTGATTCCAGCCTAATGATGGTTCCATACTCAGGGAAGGTAATAGGGTTTCCGTAACGAAAGAGATTTGCGGGTAAGGCTCTATCGCATAGAACTGGTGGAGTATTATATCCAATACCTGAGGTTCATACTCTTTAATCATTTGCACATAATTTCCCATTTGCTCCCAACGTCTTGCAACCAAATCAGGGCGAAGATTTGCAGGATATAGTTCCAATTCCTGTGCTGCGGCAACAAATTGAACCAAATTTAATTTATCTATTTTCTGATGCAATACCGCAAGTTCCTCTTCATGTTCCCCATCCGACTGTTTTGCCAGTTCAGCAAGAAACTGGAGTTTAGGCTGAATGATCTGCTGCTTAAAGCAGTGAGGGGCTGGTGTATCAATCAACCCCAGAAAATCGACAGTCTCACCAGCGTTTAAAAGTTGCTGGGCAATGGCATAGGCTAATACTCCACCAGAGGAATAACCATAGATCCGATATCGGCCTTCCGGTTGAACCGACTTCATAAAGGTAATCATTTGAGTAGCCAACGCTTCAATAGTTGATACCTTCTCTTCATTGATGGAGGGCCAGGGCAATGCATAAATCGGATAGTCGGAATGAATATATTGCGATAAACCAAAAACATAGGAGTAATCATTCATGCCGCTGGGTACAAAGAATAGTGGTGATTCTATTCCGGCTGAACGCACGGGTATTGCACTGCTTTGTGGCTGAGACAGCGGGTCTAAAGTGATTTTTGAGACCAGTTCAGCCAATACAGGAAATTGAAATAGATTGTTCAATGTACACATCAGACCACGATCTGCGGCAAGGTTTATCATCCGCATCGCAAGCAGTGAGTGGCCACCCAACGCAAAGAAATTGTCATATCGGCCTATTTTTTCAATCCCGAGTAATTCCCGCCAGATAGCAGCTAATGTAATCTCAACCTCTCCCTGTGGCGCTTCATAGGTTTGATGAGCAAAAGAACTCTGATCAGGCTCCGGCAGTGACTGACGCTCCAGTTTACCGTTAGGTGTCAGCGGGAAGGCATCAAGACGGATAAAAGCCGCCGGTATCATATAATCAGGCAATGACGCACTCAGGTATTCGCGCAAATGGTTAACCAGATTGTCATCCATTCCCGCCACGACATAAGCCACCAGACGTTTATCCTGCCCGTCACCTAATGCCAACACGATAGCCTCATGTACTGCCGGATACTCAGTCAGTCGGGCTTCGATTTCACCCGGTTCAATCCGGAATCCACGGATTTTTATCTGTTGGTCATTACGGCCAATAAACACCAGATTGCCATCCGGCAGATAACGGGCTAAATCCCCGGTTTGGTACATCCGTGCATTCGGTGTCGGACTGAATGGGTCAATCAGAAAACGTTCAGCAGTCAGATCAGGACGATTGAGATAACCGCGCGTTACACCGTCACCTCCGATATACAGCTCTCCAACCGCACCCAAAGGTACTGGTTGTTTGTTGTTATCTAGCAAATAAATACGGGTATTTGCTGTCGGACGTCCGATAGGAATGAATCCCCCCTGATAGTCTGACGGACAACGCCAGGCGGTAGCACATACCGTGATTTCTGTCGGGCCATAGGCATTGAATACGGTTGCTCTATCGCACAATGTCTGGATTAAGGTCGGGCTGGGCGCTTCACCACCCAATATTAACGTTGGCTTTATAGTGATCTGTGGTAAATCTGCACCATCTCGCAATAACGCGGGTGTCAGACAAGCATGTGTCACCGAATGTTCTTCCAGATAATGCCAGAAGAGACGCGGGTCCTGACGAACAGCATCGGCAGGAATATCCAGAGTAGCTCCACCACATAACGCCATCATAATTTCCCAGACGCTGGCATCGAAACCAACTGAGGCGAATTGTAACACCCGACTATGAGAATGAATGGCGAACTGGCTGATTTTATCCTGTATCAGGTTGACGAACCCTCGATGTTCAACCATTACGCCTTTCGGTGTTCCCGTCGAGCCGGAAGTGTAAATTACATATGCCAGATGCCGTGACGTTAACGCTGAAACCTGCGGATTGTTATCCCGTTGGTCAGGCGAAATATCATTCGGGTCAAGTACAGTTAATTTCGTAAGTGCTTCTTCACCCAATGCTGCCCGCCCGGTATTATCTGCCAGTACTACTAACGGGGCGGCATCACTCAGCATATAGGCCAGACGATCACCCGGATAGCTGGGTTCCAGTGGCACGTATACGCCCCCTGCTTTCAAGACTGCCAATAAACCTACTATTCTTGATGGAGACCGCTTCACACAAACTGCCACCCGTTGTTCAGGCTGCACGCCCAGTGCAATTAATTGATGAGCCAAGCGGTTTGCATTGCGGTTCAGTTCAGCATAACTGAAGGACTGTTTTTCATAAATCAACGCGGTAGCATCAGGCGTTTTTTCTGCCTGTTGCTCAAATAGCTGGTGGATGCACAGTTGATCAGAATACGCCGTTTCAGTTGCGTTCCATGTTTTCAGTAGCAAATTTTTCTCTGCTTCAGGCAGAATTTCCAGCGTTTTTACCGGTGCCTCCGGTGTCTGTTCAAGTGCTTCTACCAAACTCTCCAGTGCCCGTTGCATATAACCGCATACCTGTTCTGGATCAAATGGTTGGACAATTTGAGCGGTTAATCCCAATGCTTCGCCAAAATCTTCCACTGACAGTGTAAATGGATAGTTAGTTCGCTCCTGTGCTCCGAGGAATTCAACACCATCCATGATTTGATTTGAAGTCATCGGCAATGCATTATGCCGATAGTTCAGCAAGGTACTGAACAGGGGCGTTCCACCCTGCACTCCACTGCAACGTTGAGCCAGCGCCAGTGATGCATGTTCATGTGTCAATAATCCAGCCAACCAGCGATGTGCCTCCCGCACACTCTCCTGTACAGGGGTACTATCCATATCCAGCCGTAACGGTAAGGTATTGATAAACAGCCCCATGCCATTATCGGCACCTTCACCGGCTGCCATACGGCCGAACAATACCGTGCCGAATACGACTTTTTCCTGCCCGCTGGTGCGCGATAACACCTGCGCCCAAGCCAAATGACACAAGGCCGCCAGACTGACACCCAGATTCCGCGCCTGATTGCGTAAACGGTCATTCAGATCTGCGCTCAACATTCGATGCGATTCTGAAATTTGCGAGCCATCATGATGAACTTCTGCCAACCCGAATGGTAACGTCGGTTCATTCACTTCAGCTAACATGTCGGTAAAGAAGCGAACATGCTGCTCCTGACTGACTCCCAACCGAGCCTGTGCTACCAGATTGCGGAAAGGTGGCGGCACAGGCAAATTGTTTTCTTGCCCATCAAGATAGGCCTGAACTTCATGACTCATCACATCCAATGCGGTATGGTCACCAATCAGATGGTGCATCAATTGCAGTACAATCCAGCGACCATCCGCTTCCGGTGCTACGACAAAACGCAATAACGGAGCCTGCCCCAAATCAAGGCGATAATGGCGGGGATCAAAACGTTGAGCTAATTGTTCACTGACTGGCCCATTCGCAGGGTTCAGCGCTAATTCAGTCACCGATAATCGTGCCTGACGGCAAACTACCTGAGCCGGAACGGATAACCCTTCCCAGATAAAAGCGGTACGTAAGATATCATGACGATTAATAACCTGTTGAACTGCCAGCAAATAACGTTCTAACAGAGGACGATTGGCAAAAGCCATCTGACCAGCCAACAAATACGGATCACCTTCGTCTGCTAATAAGTGGTGAAACAGAATTCCGTCCTGTAGCGGCGACAACCCATAGATATCCTGAATGTTGGTAATCCCACCCGGTATCTGCTTGATGATATGATCTATCTCAGGCTGATTGAGTTCAATTAACGGCAACATTTCGGGGGTTAATTCTATCGTTTCCGATGTAATGATGTTGGCCGGTACACCTTTACTCTGATTTCTCTTCAAAGTGTGAGCAAGCTCAGACAATACAGGTGACTGGAACAGATCACGTACTGCCAGCGTTAAGCCCAAATTACGCAAACGCTCGACCATACGTACCGCGAGCAATGAATGACCACCCAACACAAAGAAATTGTCATGTCGGCTTATCTGCTCAACCCCCAGTAACTCTTGCCAGATAACGGCGAGTATAGTTTCTGTTTCCCCTTGCGGTGCTGCAAAAAGCTGGCGTGCAAATGCTTCTTTACCTGATATTGGTAACGCCCGACGATCCAGTTTTCCATTAGGTGTTAGCGGAAATGCGTCCAGACAGACAAAAGCCGCAGGTACCATATAGTCAGGCAGTGATCTACTCAGGTGTTGATGCAGGCGGTTAACCAGATCGCTATCCTCATCTGCCACGACATAAGCCACCAGACGTTTATCCTGCCCGTCACCCAATGCCAATACTAATGCTTCCCGTACTGCGGGGTGTTCTGCCAGTCGGACTTCAATTTCACCCGGTTCAATCCGGAAACCACGAATTTTAATCTGTTGGTCGTTACGGCCAATAAATAGCAGATTACCGTCTGGCAGATAGCGAACCAAATCTCCGGTTCGGTACATACGTGCATTCGGTTTGTCGCTGAATGGATCTGTCATAAAGTGTTCAGCAGTCAATTCAGGGCGATTGAGATAGCCACGCGTTACACCGTCACCTCCAATATGTAACTCACCCACTGCCCCTAAAGGAACTGGCTGGCCGCAGGTATCCAGCAGATAAATACGGGTATTTGCGGTCGGGCGTCCGATAGGCGCTAATTCACCCCGATAGTCTGCCGGGCAACGCCAGGCGGTAGCACATATAGTGATTTCTGTCGGGCCATAGGCATTAAACACCGTTGCCTGACGGCTCAATCTCTGGATTAATACCGGGCTGGGCGCTTCACCGCCGAGAATCACGGTCGGTTTTATCTTTAACGGCGGTAAATCAGCACCATCTCTCAGAAGAGCCGGAGTCAGACAAGCGTGAGTGACTGCCTGCTCTTCCAGATAACGCCAGAGACGGTTTGGTTCCTGACGAACAGTATTGTCAGGAATAACCAGACCCGCACCACTTCCTAATGCCATCATGACTTCCCAGACACTGGCATCGAACCCAAATGAAGCGAATTGCAACATCCGGCTATGAGAATGAATGTCAAACTGGCTGATTTTATCCCGGATAAGATTGACCAGCCCACGATGCTCAGCCATTACGCCTTTCGGCGTTCCTGTTGAGCCGGAAGTGTAGATAACATATGCCAGGTGTTGTGACGTTAATCCGGCTATTTGCGGGTTACTTGTCGGTTGCTCAGGCAGGATATTCGGTTCAAGAACAACTAGTTGCGAAAACAGTTGCTCAACTTTTTTATCCTGTCCCTGACCTGATAATGCTGAATGCCCGGCCTTATCAGCCAATAAAATAGTTGGTGCGGCATCGGTCAGAATATAGTTCAGACGTTCACCCGGATAAGCCGGATCTAACGGAATATAAGCCCCACCTGCTTTTAACACAGCCAATAATCCCACTATCCGCGCAGGTGAGCTTGCCATACAAATCGCTACCCGTTGATCTGGTGTAACACCTAATTCAACAAGCTGATGCGCCAGCCGGTTAGCACGGATATTTAGTTCAGCATAGCTAACAGATTGGTTTTCATATACCAGTGCCGTAGCGTCTGGCGTTTTTTCTGCCTGCCGTTCAAACAGTTGGTGAATACACAACTGATCAGGGTACGCAGTTTCGGTTGTATTCCAGGTTTTCAGTAATAAGGTGTGTTCAGCTTCCGGCAGGATTTTCAACGCCTGTACTGATGTTTCCGGTGCCTGTTCCAGCGCCTTCGTCAGGCTCTCCAGCGCCTGCTGCATATAGTCACATATCCTTTCCGGATCAAATGGCTGGATTATCTGAGCAGTCAGCCCTAAATCGGAACCACCATCTTCTACCGACAACACAAACGGATAGTTAGTCCGTTCCTGAGCCCCAAGAAATTCAATTCCGCTGGTGGTTTTATCCAGCATGACCGATTGTGAATTATGCCGATAATTCAGCAACGCACTAAACAACGGTGTTCCGCTGGCAACTCCGCTACAACGCTGAGCCAGTGCAAGTGAAGCATGTTCATGTGCTAATAATCCCGCTAATCGGGTATGTGCAGTCTGTACACTTTCCAGCACAGAAGTTTCATCAATATCCAATCGTAACGGCAACGTATTGATAAACAGTCCCATGCCATTATCGGCACCTTCACCGGCTGCCATGCGGCCGAATAATACCGTACCAAACACCACGTTCTTCTGCCCGCTGGTGTGCGATAACACCTGCGCCCACGCCAAATGACACAAGGCCGCCAGACTGACACCCAAACGCCGGGCCTGACTACGCAGACGGTTCGTCAGATCTGCGGCCAACATCCGGTGTGATTCTGTCACCTGCGAGCCATCATGGTGAACTTCCGTCCATCCGAATGGCAAAGTCGGTTCATCCACTGCCACCAGCATATCGGTAAAGAAACGGGTATGCTCCTGCTGGCTGGTTCCTAAGCGGGCTTGTGCTACCAGATGGCGGAAAGGTGTTGAAAGCGGCAGGCTGTCTCCCTGCCCGTCCAGATACGCCTGTACTTCGCTGTTCATCACCTCCAGCGTAGTATGATCACCAATCAGGTGATGCAGCAATTGCAGTAAGATCCAGCGACCGTCTGTATTCTGAGCAATAAAAAAGCGCAACAACGGGGCTTTACTCAGGTCGATACGGTTCTGACGCGGATCAAAGCGCTGCGCTAATTGGTCACTGATCGGCTCGTCAGCCGGATTGAGTGTCAATTCTGTGATAAATAAAGGAACCTGACGACAAACAACCTGAGCCGGAACGGATAAACCTTCCCAAATAAAAGCGGTACGCAAAATATCATGGCGGTTAACGACCTTTTGAACGGCATTCAGATAACGATCCAGCAAAGACCTGTCTGCAAAAGCCTGTTGAGTTATCAGGAGGTAAGGATCGCCTTCTTTTGCCAGCAAATGGTGGAATAAAATGCCATCCTGTAACGGCGACAACGCATAGATATCCTGAATATTCGCAATCCCGCCCGGCACTTGTTCAACTATACGGTCAATCTCAGGTTGGGTCAGGTCAATCAGCGGTAACATCTCTGGCCTCAACATAGTCATATCCGGTGTAATACCGTTGTCAGGGACTGTAATTTCACCGTGTTGTACCAGAGACTGAGCCAAAACGCTGAGTATCGGATGTTCGAATAGCGTCTGCACCGATAAGCTCAGCCCCATACTGCGCAAACGTTCAATCATTCGTACAGCAAGTAGCGAATGACCACCCAATGTAAAGAAACTGTCATGCCGACTTATCGGCTCAACCTCCAGCAACTCACTCCAGATTGTGGCAAGCGTGTTCTCTATTTCCCCTTGTGGCGCTTCATAAAACTGACGGGCAAAAGACTGTTGATCAGGTGCGGGTAAAGCCTGACGATCCAATTTACCATTCGACGTCAGTGGGAATTTATCCAGACGTACAAAAGCGGCTGGCACCATATAATCAGGCAAAATAGCATTCAGATGTTCACGCAGGCTGGTGGCCAGCAGATTATCTTCTTCCTCTGTATTATTTTTTACCGGATTATTTGCCACTATATAGGCAATTAAACGCTTATTCTGACCATCCCCCAGAGCCAGTACCAATGCTTCCCGTACTGCGGGATGTTCTGTCAGTCGGACTTCAATTTCTCCCGGTTCAATCCGAAAACCACGAATTTTCACCTGCTGGTCGTTACGGCCAATAAATAGCAGATTGCCGTCCGGCAGATAACGAGCCAGATCTCCGGTACGATACATTCGAGTATCAACGTTATTGCTAAATGGATCTGGCAAGAAGCGTTCGGCCGTTAATTCAGGCTGGTTAAGGTAGCCACGAGCCACACCCACACCGCTGATATATAACTCACCTACTGCACCCAGCGATACTGGCTGGCCATATTTGTCCAACAGATAAATACGTTTATTCACTGTTGGTTTGCCGATGGGAATTAGTTTTCCTGATTTCTCTATATAGTCTGGATAGTCTGGCGGACAATGCCAGCTGGTGGCAATCACGGAAGTTTCCGTCGGGCCATAAGCATTGAACAGATTAGCCCGGGCACGTAATGCCTTAAACAAGGCGGAAGACGGTGCTTCTCCTCCAAATATTAGTGTGGGTTTTATGGTTATCTCCGGCAAGCCACTACCATCATGGAGCATCGCAGGGGGAAAACTAGCGTGTGTTATTGCTTGCTCTTCCAGATAATGCCAAAGACGCTGAGGGTCCTGCCGGACAGTTTCCGCCGGAATAACCAGCATAGCCCCACTGCTTAACGCCATCACGATTTCCAAGACGCTGGCATCAAACCCGAATGAAGCAAATTGCAATACCCGGCTGGTTACACCAACATTAAACTGAGCAACTTGCTCCAGTGCCAGATCAACCACGGCCTGATGCTCAATCATTACGCCTTTCGGTCTACCCGTGGAGCCTGAGGTATAGATAACATATGCAAGATGCCGGAAGGTTAGTTCAGGGACTCGCGGGTTACTGTCCGGCTGATTTGGTAAGGTGTTTGGGTCTAGTACAATCAGCGCTTTCAGGGCTTTTTCCCCCAGTGCCGCCCGGCCAATATTATCCGCCAGTAAAATAGCCGGAGCAGCATCAGTGAGCAAATAAGCCAAACGTTCACCCGCATAAACCGGATCTAATGGCACATAAGCCCCGCCTGCTTTCAGCACCGCCAGCAATCCGACTATTCTCTCCGGTGAGCGTGCCATACAAATAGCGACAGGTTGGTCTGGCATTACGCCTAATGCAATTAACTGATGTGCTAATCTATTAGCGCGGGCATTCAATTCAGCATAGCTGAGCGTCTGATTTTCAAACTTTACTGCAATAGCATCAGGGGTTCTCTCTACCTGCTGTTCAATCAGCTGATGAATACACAACTGCTCAGAATACGGCGCTACAGTCCCACTCCATGTTTCCAGCAATAGTGTCCGTTCAGCGGATGATAAAATATCCACGGAGTTAATTGATTGTTGAGGCTGGTTTACCATCGCCCGCAATAAGGCCTGTAAGTAGCCGACCTGCCTTTCAATCGTTGCATGGTCAAACAAGGCAGAGGAATAATTCAGTTCCCCGATAACTTCATCGGCCTTTTCCGTCAGTTCCAGTTGTAGGTCAAATTTAGCAATATCATATCCCTGTACAACCGGTGTCACTGCTAATCCCGGCAGTTGCCACTCTTCGACATCATTCTCCTGCCAGGCAAACATCACCTGAAATAGCGGAGTATGCTCCTGTCTGCGTGGCGGTTGCACTATTTCAACCACTTGCTCGAAAGGCAGATCCTGATGTTCCTGAGCACCCAATGTCGCCTGCCGCACACGCTGGAGCAGTGTTACCATATCCAATGTGCCGGATACATCATTGCCCGATAAATCAATACGCAATGCCAGAGTATTAACAAAAAACCCGATCAATGGCTCGATTTCCCGCCGGTTGCGGTTGGCACTCGGTATGCCAATCACTAAATCATCCTGTCCAGACAATCGCGACAATAATGCTGCCCAAGCCGTCAGCAATATCATGAATAATGTGCTGTCATGTTGCTGTGCCAGTCGCTTCAAATCCTGTACCAAGACCGCATCAATCTGAACAGGTACTCGGCCGCCACTAAATGATTGTCGGGACGGGCGTGGGCGATCTGTGGGTAATTCCAGTAATACCGGAGCATCGGCCAGTATTCGACGCCAATAATCACTGTGCGCACGTAGTTTTTCACCGGAGAATACTTTACGCTGCCAAGCGGCATAATCAGGATATTGAATAGCCAGCGGCGGTAATGGATCAGGCTGTTCATTCAGGCAAGCCGAATAAAGCGCACTCAGTTCTGATTTCAGTATCTCTAACGACCAACCATCAGACACAATATGATGCTGAGTCAGTAAGAAGATGTAATCCTCATCATCATGCTGTATTAATGCACAGCGGATCAGAGGGCCACGGGCGAGATCAAACGGAGTTTCTGCCTCCTGTTTACACAAAAGCTTCAGTTGCTTATCCAGATCAGGCATACCGCGCAAATCGTATTGCGTCATCGGCAGAAGAGACTCCGCTGGCAACAACTCAACCTGAGGCTGACCATTAGCCGTGATGAAGACTGAGCGCAATGCTTCATGACGGGCAAACAGACGATTCAGCGCCTGTTGCCAGGCGGTAATATTAAGCTGACCGCGCAGATACAGTGTCAGGGGAATATGGTAAGTGTCACTGACGCCATCAAACTGTGCCAGAAACCATAAACGCTGTTGAGCAAATGACAGCGGCAAGGCACTACCATTATTATGATTACGGGGTACGGGGATAATCTCAGGTAATTTATCCCCTCCCTCATTGCGTTGTGTACTGATTTTTTGCGCAAAATCAGCAAGTGACGGTGATGCAAATAAGACAGCCAGCGGCAGATCAACACCCAAAGCGGATATGCGATTCATCACCCGCACTGCTAACAGTGAATGACCACCCAATGCAAAAAAGTTGTCATATCGGCTGATCTGCTCAATACCTAACAATTCACTCCAGATAGCCGCCAGTGTAGTTTCTGTTTCTCCTTGTGGAGCTGCGTAAGCCTGATGAGCAAAAGCGTTTTTCTCCGGTACTGGCAATGCCTGTTTATCCAGTTTGCCATTAGGTGTCAGCGGGAAAGCATCCAAACGTACAAAAGCCGCTGGCACCATATAATCAGGTAAAATAGCACTTAGATGTTCGCGTAACCGGATAGCTAATCCGTTCTCTTTTTCTGCCGAACTGTCTTCTGTAACAACATAGGCGATCAGTTGTTTATCCTGCCCGTCTCCCTGCGGTAGCACCCACGCTTCGCGTACCTCAGGATACTTTGTTAAGCGGGCTTCAATCTCACCCGGTTCAATTCGGAAACCACGAATTTTAACCTGTTGATCATTACGGCCAACAAATACCAGATTGCCATCCGGCAGATAACGGGCCAAATCGCCGGTGCGATACATTCGCACCCCGACTACATTAATAAACGGATCTGCCAGAAAGCGTTCGTCAGTCAGATCAGGAAGATTGAGGTAGCCGCGCGTTACACCGTCACCACCAATATATAATTCCCCCACTGCGCCCAACGGAACCGGTTGCCCCACATTATCCAGCAGGTAAATACGGGTATTCGCTGTCGGACGTCCAATCGGTGTCAGTGTATCGGTATAATTTGACGGACAACACCAGTGAGTGGCACATACCGTGATTTCTGTCGGGCCATAAGCATTGAACAATGTGGCTTGACGGGTTAATGTCCGAAGGAGTGCCGGGTTGGGTGCTTCACCACCCAGTATGATGGTCGGCTTTATTGTTAACGTCGGTAAATCAGCTCCATCTCTTAACAGAGCCGGAGTCAGGCAAGCATGCGTTACCGATTGATCTTCCAGATAATGCCAGAGGCGCTGCGGGTCCTGACGAACCGTGTCGTTCGGAATAACCAGACTAGCCCCACTACTCAGCGCCATCATGGTTTCCCAAATACTGGCATCAAAACCAAATGAAGCGAACTGCAACACCCTGCTACCGACATGAATAGCAAACTGGCTGATTTTATCCTGAATAAGATTGACCAAACCACGATGTTCAATCATCACTCCTTTGGGTACGCCTGTCGAACCGGAGGTATAAATTACACAGGCCAGAGAGTACGAGGTTAATGCCAATATCTGAGGATTAGTGTTTTTCGGGTTGTTATCCGGTTGATTGGAAAAAGAATCAGGTAAAATAGTCGGTTCAAGCAAAGTCAATCCGCATAGTGCCTCCTCACCTAACGCAACACGCCCTGCCTGATCAGCTAATATTATTGAGGGTGCAGCATCATTTAAAATATGGTTCAGACGCTCACCCGAATAAGCCGGATCTAAGGGTACATAAGCTCCCCCCGCTTTTAGCACTGCTAACAACCCCACTATCCGTGCCGGAGAGCTTGCCATGCAGATCGCCACTCGTTGTTCTGGTGTGATTCCTTGAGCGATAAGCTGATGCGCTAATCGATTAGCATGAGTATTCAACCCGGCATAGCTCAGTGTCTTTCCTTCATACACCAATGCCGTAGCATCGGGGGTTTTCTCTGCCTGCTGTTCAAATAACTGATGAACACATAATGTATCAGGATACGGTGTTTCCGTTTTATTCCATGTTTCCAGCAATAACGCACGTTCTGTTTCAGGCAAAATATTCAGTGACCGTATCGGTGTTTCCGGTGATTGCTCCAGCGCTTCTGCCAGACTTTCCAGCGCCTGTTGCATATAAGCACATATCCTATCCGGCTCAAATGGCTGCACTACCTGCGCGGTCAGCCCCAGAGTAGAACCCCCGTCCTCCACCGACAGTACAAGCGGATAGTTAGTCCGTTCCTGTTCACCCAAAAACTCAATGCCCGGTACAACCTCGTGTGGGATAAGTGGTTGCTCATTATGACGATAGTTCAACAGCGCACTAAACAGGGGTGAACTTCCCGTAATTCCGCTACAACGCTGAGCCTGCGCCAGTGAAGCGTGTTCATAATCCAGTAATCTGGCCAGCCGGGATTGTGCCAGTCGTATACTGTCGTGCACCGATGTATCATCTATATCCAGTCTCAGTGGCAGAGTATTGATAAACAGCCCCATGCCACTATCCACTCCTTCCCCCGCCGCCATACGCCCGAACAGTACAGTGCCGAATACCACTTTGCTCTGCCCGCTGGTTCGTGACAGTACCTGCGCCCAAGCCAAATGGCACAGTGTTGCCACACTAATACCCAGACGCCGTGCCTGATTGCGTAAACGGTCATTCAGATCTGCGGTCAGCATCTGGTGTGATTCTGTAATTTTTGAGCCATCACGATGTACTTCGGTTAAACCAAACGGCAGTGTCGGTTCATCTACGTCAGCCAGCATATCGGTAAAGAACCGGGTATGTTCTGCCTGATTGTTATTCAATCCGGCCTGCGCTACCAGATTGCGGAATGGCACCGGAATCGGCAAATTATTCTCCTGCCCGGCAAGACAAGCCAGCACTTCGCGGTGCATTACTTCCATTGTGGTATGGTCACCGATCAGGTGATGCTGTAATTGCAACACATGCCAGCGACCATCACTGCCTTGTGACACGACAAAGCGTAATAATGGCGCCTGACTTAAATCAAAACGATACCTACGTGGATCAAAGCGATGAGACAATTGTTCATTGACCGGCCCGTCAGCCGGGGATAAGGACAGCTCAGTGACCGATAAAGGCGCTTGACGCCAGACTACCTGTACCGGTGCAGACAATCCCTGCCAGATAAATGCTGTCCGCAGGATATCATGACGATCAATGACCTTCTGTACTGCCGCCAGATAACGATCAAGCAACGCACGGTCAGCAAAAATCATCGGATAGGCCAGCAAATAGGGGTCACCTTCTTTCGCCAGCAAATGATGGAACAGAATCCCGTCCTGTAGCGGCGACAACCCATAGATATCCTGAATATTAGCGATCCCACCCGGAACTTGTTCAACAATGTGGTCAATTTCAGACTGAGTCAGATTAATCAGTGGCAACATTGCCGGAGTCAGCATGGTAGTTGCCGGGGAAATCACATTCGGTGGTATAACCACAGCCTGATGCTGTCCCAGACTCTGAGCCAGTTCTGACAACACCGGAGACTGGAACAGATTACTGGCAGCCAGTGTCAGCCCCAGGCCGTGCAGCCGTTCAATCATCCGAACACCCAGTAATGAGTGACCGCCCAGTGCAAAAAAACTGTCATGTCGGCTAATTCGCTCAATACCCAGTAATTCGCGCCAAAGAGTCGCCAGAACAATCTCCATTTCTCCCTGAGGAGCTTCATAAATCTGACGTGCGAAATCGTTCTCTCCCGGTGCAGGCAATGCTCGTCGATCCAGTTTACCATTCGGCGTCAGAGGGAATTCATCCAGACGCACAAAGGCCACAGGAACCATATAATCCGGCAACCGTGTACTCAGGTGTTCACGCAGGCGAGCGGCTAACCCGCCACTTTCTTCAGTCAACACATAGGCAACCAGTTGTTTGTCCTGCCCTTCCCCTGAGGCTATCACTACGGCTTCACGTATTGCCGTATATTCCACCAATCGGGTTTCAATTTCTCCCGGTTCAATTCGGAAACCACGGATTTTAACCTGTTGGTCATTACGCCCCAGAAATGCCAGATTACCGTCCGGCAGATAACGGCCCAGATCACCGGTTCGGTACATGCGCGCGTTCGGTTTATCGCTGAATGGATCGGTAAGAAAGCGTTCAGCGGTCAACTCAGGACGATTAAGATAACCACAGGCCACACCATCGCCCCCGATATAAATTTCCCCTGTCATTCCCGGCTCAGTCGGCTGACCATCAGGTTCCAGCAAATAAACCCGGGTATTAGAAATGGGGCGACCAATAGGAATAGATGTTATCTCCGATGCTGACTCACGAATAAGATAGGTCGTCGTAAACGTGGTTCCCTCACTTGGACCATAGGCATTCAATAATTTTTGTGGCGGATTCTTCCGCAGCACTTGAGCAATAATATGTGGATCGAGGACATCTCCCCCAACCAACAATATCTTAAGTTGAGGCAGCACTGGGGATAGCTCTTCAGCCAGCCGGTTAAACAGCCCGACACTCATCCATAGAATCGTAATACGATGAGTCTGTAATGCCTGAATAAAATCTGGTGGTGTCAGCAACGTGGTATGGTCGATAACCACCAGCGCAGCACCGTTGAGCAGCGGTGCCCAGACTTCAAAAGTGCTGGCATCGAAAGCCGGATTAGCGGCAAAAGCAATCCGATCATTGGGTTGGATATCAGCATAACCATTATTAATAACCAACCGGACGACCGCCCGATGTGGCACAATCACCCCTTTCGGTATACCCGTCGAACCGGAGGTATACATGATATATGCGGGATCGGCACTGGTTCCCAATAAATTAAGATTGGGGTGGGCTTCTTCCCTGATAGGTTCTGTTTCGGGGGTAAGACGGAGACGAGGAATAGCCCATTCAGACGGGATCGTCATCTGCATATCAGTCAGCAGTAATTTGGCAGAACAATCAGTTATCAGCCATTTCTTCCGTTCATCCGGTACATTGGGGTCAACAGGCACATAAACCGCACCAGACTTCAGGATGGCTAACTGAGCTATCACCAATTCAATTGAGCGCTCTAACAGAATTGCCACATGGTCATTGCGACGAATACCCTGCTCAAGCAGTTGAGCAGCCAACTGGTTGGCCCGCGCATTCAACTCTGCGTAACTCAGTGTTTTATTTCCGGCAATGAGTGCTTTGGCCGCTGGTGTTTTCTCTGCCTGTTCTTCAAATAACTGATGAATACATATATGGTCAGGATATGGCGTTTCTGTGCAATTCCAGACTTCCGGCAACAGAGCATATCCAGTCTCAGATAATTGATTAAACTTTGCTGAAAATATGTCATCACTCATCTTTTCTGATGACATATTTATTGACTCAGCTTCAAGAGTATTTCCTTTACTGGTAATACTATCTTTCATTTTCTTACTACCTCAACGAATCTATTGGATATTTGAAAACCGTTACATTTGTTTTTTTGAATTACTTATTTACTTACGGTAACTATCACGAGAGTTTTCTTTTATTTTCAGAAGAAATAACAACAGGACCGCCAAGCATCGAAAGA
Source organism: Xenorhabdus innexi (assembly GCF_002632485.1). Classification (GTDB taxonomy): domain Bacteria; phylum Pseudomonadota; class Gammaproteobacteria; order Enterobacterales; family Enterobacteriaceae; genus Xenorhabdus; species Xenorhabdus innexi. The sequence continues at coordinate 34,408 of NZ_NIBU01000033.1, forward strand.
TGCTTGGAAAGTGTTTTTCTCAGATACTGAAAGTCATATCCGATCAATAATCAGACAAATAAAATCATGCGGGAATAACGCCCACATCACGGAATAAACAGCTCACGCAATAAATTGGAGGAAGTTATTTCATTTTTTCCCTGTTCTTAGATAAGCGTCTTTGATCTGCCGCAATTTTTATTAGTGGACGCTTAATTCAGCAACTAAATAAAATTGATGAATTGAGTATATCAACGGGTAATTTCGACAAGAATGTATTGTATTTTTACACTGGCAGTTAATATCATGAAAAAATTATTTCATATAAAAACAAATAACCAAAAACATCCAATATCAATAAAAATACTCAAAAAAACAAACGCATATCAACATACTAAAAACCGTATTTTCATATAAAAATCATGCCTATACATATCATTTTATGATTCTTAGGATTTGCTAAAATACAAATAATGGTGAAATTTAATTTCAAAAGGTAATAATTAACAGAGTGAAATAACTTTCACTGTATTATTTTATAATAATACAAAACATTTTGAATATGAGGCATGGTTGATATTGATATCTAAAATAGAAAATTAAAATAATAAAAAATGATACAGTCAATTACTTGACAAAATATCAATACTGAAAATGAATAACAAAAGAACAATGAAAAACGATAATCTGTAGGCAATAATTTTAAACAACCAAAATTTTAGACTTAAAAAAATCAATATGGAAATAATACAACCACACATATCGAGATATAGATCAATTAGTTCTACCAATAAAATATAATCCCATGTCGTAATTATCAAAAGTGTAAAAAGACACAACCCCAATAATGTCAATTTTATTTATGGCACTACTTTCTTACAGGCAGTATGCTGAACCACTAATTTATGCGGAAAACCCTATTAGTTCATATAAAGAAAAATCTTTCTAATTCCTATACGTTGAAAGATAAGTTGGAAATAACACTTATTTTATTTTTCACTGTCAGAAGGAGCTTGATTTTGCCAGATACTAATCGACGCAAGTTTATTAAAACCTGTGCACAAACCGCAGGAGCCGTTTTCGCAATAGCTTCATTGCCCGGCAGTATTCGTCTGGCGATAGCGGCAGAGAACGGAAGTACCACCAGCGATGAATTCCTGTGGCTGGAAGATTTACAAGGTGAAACCGCTCAGCGGTGGGTGAAGAAGGAAAACAAGCGCACCATCGAACGTTATGCTCAGGGAGATGGTTTCCGTAAGTTAGAGCAGCAAATACTAAATATTCTTAACAAAGACACCCGGATTCCGTGGGTCAATAAGCATGGCGATTACTATTATAATTTCTGGCAGGATCAGAATAATCCTCGTGGCCTGCTGCGGCGCACTACTCTGCAAGAGTACCGTAAAGCCCAGCCAGTATGGGAAACGGTGCTGGATATTGACGCTCTGGGTAAAGTTGAAGGCAAAGACTGGCTCTACCACGGCTTGCAGCCTCTGGCTCCAGAATACCGATACTGCCTGATGAAATTGTCGCCGGGCGGAGGAGACGCTGTTGAAATCCGTGAGTTTGATCTGACCACTAAGCAATTCATTAAGGGTGGTTTCAGCGTACCAGTAGCCAAAAGCAGAGTGTCGTGGATTGATAAAGACAACATATTTATCGCGACCGATTTTGGCTCCGGTTCAATGACCCAGTCCGGCTATGCCCGAATCGCTAAACGCTGGCGGCGCGGTACACCGCTGAGTGCTGCCGAAACACTGTATGAAGCTCAGCCGGAAGATATGATGGTATTCGCCTATCGTGATCGCACTGCCGGGTTTGAACGCGATTATGTAGGCCGTCATCTGGATTTTTATCGCCGTGAATATTTCTTACTGACAAAACAAAATCAGAAGGTCAGGATTGATATCCCGGAAGATGCAGAGATCAGCACTCACCGTGAGTGGCTATTGATAAGACCGAGTAAAGAATGGAATGTGGGAGGGGTTCGTTATCCGTCCGGTGCTTTACTGGCAGCGAACTTCGACGATTATCTGGCAGGCAGGCGTGATTTACAGGTACTTTTCACGCCCGATGAAGAGACAGCATTAAGTAGCTACAGCAGTACCCGCGATCACCTGATTCTCAGCATCATGGATAATGTGGTAAACCGACTTGAAGTATTGACGCCGCAGGGTAATAGCTGGCAGCGGCAGCCATTGGGTAATCCGGGTACTATGAGCAATATTTCAGCCACCGGTATTGATGAGAAAACTAACGATTACTTCCTGACTATCAATAATTTCCTGCATCCGGCCTCGCTGTATTTAGGCAACCTCGACGGCCGTGAAGCGGAGCTGCTGAAACAGGCACCGAGAGATTTTGATGCTGGTAACTATCAGGTCAGCCAGCATTTCGCCCGCTCCAAAGATGGTACTCGTGTGCCGTATTTCCAAATTTCAGCCAAAAATCTCAAACTGAACGGCAGAAATCCTACACTGCTGAACGGCTATGGTGGTTTTGAAATATCGCTACTGCCAAATTATATAGGCAGTGAGGCACCCGCTTGGCTGGAACGTGGCGGTGTTTATGTCGTCGCTAATATCCGTGGCGGTGGCGAATATGGCCCGGCGTGGCACCAAGCCGCTCTTATGCAGAATCGCCATCGTGCCTATGAAGATTTTGCGGCAGTAGCGCAGGACCTGATTGCTCGAAAAGTAACATCATCAAAACATCTTGGCGCGCGTGGACGCAGCAACGGTGGTCTGCTGGTCGGCAATATGTTAACGCTGTATCCGCAGCTATTCGGTTGCATAGTCTGCGGCGTGCCACTGCTGGACATGCAGCGCTATAGCCAGCTTTCCGCCGGCGCTTCATGGATTGCTGAATATGGCGACCCGAGCAAACCGGATCAGTGGGCATATATCAAAACCTTCTCGCCGTATCACAATATCAAGGAGCAGGTAGCTTACCCGCCGGTACTTTTCTATACCGCAACCAGTGATGATCGGGTTCATCCATCACATGCACGTAAGATGGCAGCACGTATGCAGAAAATGGGCTATCAACAGGTGTATTTCTATGAGAACACGGAAGGAGGACACAGCGCTGCGGCTGATAAAAAACAGTCGGCATTCCAGAGCGCAATGGTCAGTGAATTTATGTGGTCCAGCCTGAATAGCAAGGCTTAACTACTGGTAGCTAACTTTCAGAGTACCGACAAAGTGCTGGTTTTTTATCCGGCACTTTGCTTTAACCAATAACATTTATCATGGCTTGAGCACGCGATCTCGAACGCCGTAGCCGAAGAGCATTACTCTAACGTTTACGTGTGATCAGGTAGAATATTAGTTCATTTCACCACTTCCAAAACTCTACGCAATGAAACAATTTAATAAAAATGCTCAATCTTATGACATCGTAAGAAAAAAAATCACCTATCCCAGTGCACTGTATTCATCTCTTTCATCCCGTACTCCCGCTAAAGAAGCAGCATTAGATATCGGATGCGGTAATGGTATTTCAACTGTTCATTTGCAAAAGTTATTTGATCACGTAGAAGGCTGTGATATAGGCGACGTTTTGATCGATGCAGCACGACAGAATTACCCTGATATCCTGTTTAACGTGTCGCCATCAGAGACATTTTCACCACATCACTCTTTTGATCTCATCACCAGTGCCACCTCTTTCTATTGGATGGATCGCAAAAGAATACTTATGAATCTACAGGAATGGCTAAAACCTGAAGGGATTTTTTGTGCATATAAATATGATTTTCCTGTGGTATATGGCCCACTTCGCGATTATATCGAAACGGAGTTGGTTACCCGTTGGTCACGCTATCGAGATCCACGCCTGATCCAGTATGACAATACGCTTGAGCTAATGTGCAGTTGTTCACACCTGAAAAATGCTTGTAGAGAACTTTTTGCAAATATTATTTTCCTTACTCCAGAAGAAGTAGCATTATTTTTCCTATCTACAAGTTATGTAACCCGATATATCGAAGAAGAAGGTGGCGAAACTTATGCCCATCAATTTCTGGAAATGGTAATGAACATTGACAAATCCTCATCAGTTGCTGTCAACTTCGATATTCATGCATTCACTGCGGTCAGACGCTGAATCTTATCCATGACGAACGTATATGTAGCAATACGGAGAGTTAGCTACGACAGCTAACTCTTCTTTGCGGAGTGTTTTGGTAGGATAAAGAAAGAGAATTACCACCCTGAGGGCAGATAACCCAATAATGAAGCGATGGCATACACTGCGCTGGCCGAATACAGCAACACGATGCTTATTTGCAGCAACGGATGCGTAATCCAACTGCACTGCCAGCATGGGGTTCGATCACCGTATTTCCGTGCGCCACGAAGGATCAGTATCGGCATAATAGATAAAATCACACCACTGAATACACCGGCGAAATACAGCGCGTTAACGAATGACACCAGTCCGCTGTAAGCCAGTACAAACGGGGGTATTGCCACCACCAACAGTACACCGAAACGTCGTAACGGCTGCTCATCATTACCCAGCCGGAATTTGTCAAAGATATTAGTCAGGAAACTACCACCCAACCCCCAGTAAGAAGTTAATATCGCGCACAACGCAAACACGTTAGTGGAAAAGAATGCCCACTCTCCCAGTGCCTGCCCCCATGCAATCGTTACTACATCAGAGATATTATCCAGCCCGTTAAGCGCAATCACTGACATCGGCACTACAGCCAGCAGCACAAAGATCATCACCATGCCAACAATAATCGCTTTCGGTAGCTGTTCCGGCTTATCGACGAACCCACGCGCCATTTCCGGCACGATATACTGTGCTGAAAAACTAAATACCACTACATTGAATAACGGCACCATAAAGAGCCAATCTCCGTCCAGCAAGTGACGCATCTGGGTGCTGTCTTTCAGTAGCGTTGCTGCTACCAGCGTTAATAGCATTACCAGCATGCCAATGCTGATAAATTTCTCGCCACGCCCAATCGCTTTTAATCCGAGATACAACACCCCTACCGCCGGTATAAAAAACAACAAACTACCGAGAGTCGGTGAAATACCCAGCAGTGACTGTAACAATTGACCACTGCCGCTCATGTAAGCAGTCAGCGCACCAATACTGTTGATGCACACCGAAAAGAACATCACCCATGCACCTAAACCGCCAACGTAGCGTTTCGCCAGACCGCTAAGTTGCAGGTGAGCGCGGGTACGCAGAGTCGATTCAGCGACATACAGCATAGTAATGGTCGTCAGCACACCCACCAGCACCAACCAGAACATCAGAGGTAAAAAGCCTGCTTTTCTTGAAGCGTAAGCGATGGACAGCAAACCAGCACCAATATTTGTGCCAACAATCATCGCTACTCCTTCGAGGAAACTCAGTGACTTACCGGATACAGATACCGTCTTTTCAGAGGCAAGCACTGAAGAAATACTGGTATTATCAGAAGACATACATCCTCCTTTATCTCCCGCTGGAGTGACCACCGGGGCAGGTTAATTTCACGGTGGTCAATGGCTCACATCGATACACAGGTATTTCAGCTCCAGATGCTCCTCAATTCCGTCGCGCCCCCTTTACACCAGAACCCATACTGCATCACACCGTCGAGCAGAACATATTTATGAAACTGGAACGAACTCTAATTAATACACTTTGCTTTTAATTAATTATTAGTACTAACGTTTTAATAGTGAAAACCCCAACAAGTCTCACTTACTTACCCTGTTCGGTATCCTGAGTAAGGAATACTCCTATCATTTTGAAAAGGAATTTAAAGTTTAGTGCAAAAAAACAGAGGAAAAATTCTAGATTGTGAGTTTTGTCATATGAAATCACACAAAGTTACTCAGTTATAAAAGGATAATATAATAATACATCTTGGATTCGACTAATAAGTGCAATTTCTAAGAAAGGCGGTCAGTTGCTATAGTAGGCATCTTTCTCGCCAAAGGAAAATGCACTATGACCTATACACA
>NZ_NIBU01000034.1 GCF_002632485.1 Xenorhabdus innexi
TGGTCCCACCTGACCCCATGCCGAACTCAGCAGTGAAACGCCGTAGCGCCGATGGTAGTGTGGGGTCTCCCCATGTGAGAGTAGGACACTGCCAGACATCAATTAGCCAGAGAAGCCATCCCTAACCGGATGGCTTTTTTGCGTTTGGTGTTTTTATTTATTGGGTATTATTTATATGGGAATAAGCATACGGGAATAAGCAGCTAATACAGTGCGTTCCGACAGGTTCAGATAATCTTCCATTTTCTGTGCTGCTAATTCTGTGTGACCTGAATTTAATAGTTCCAGAATATGTTTATTCTTATCGACATAGGGTGCATATAACAGTTCTGGATCATTTAAAAGCCCAAATGCTAAACGAAGTTCTGCTGAAATATTCCGGTAGAAAGTCATTAACCTTTCACTATCGGTCAACTCTACAATCGCGGCGTGAAAGCGCATATTGGCCGTGCCTACACTGCCCCAATCCTTCTTATCTCTGTATTGAATGGCACTTATTACAGCTTCCTGCATTTTATCTACACTAGGATGTATGGGATATGCCTGCGCAATAGCCTGACATTCAATCAATCTACGTACCCGATAGATATCAATAATGGATGCGATATCTGGTATTGCTACAAATACCCCCCGATTGGGCTGATGTTTTAATAAACCCTCTTGCGTAAGAGTACGGAATACTTCTCGTAAAGTATTGCGGGAAATTTCAAGTTGTTCACTGAGAGCTGCTTCTGATAAACGTTGCCCGGGTAATAACTCTCCGGTTACAAGCTTATTCCTTATCACTTCTGCAATTTTCTTACTCAAAATTTGGGGAGAGCTCTCTATTTTCATAGTCATCCATTGGGCTATTGCTGAGAAACGTGTCTTCTGTGTTCAAAACTTAATCTTCACATATTCCCTGATAACCAGCAAGTCACGGTTATTTTGCTGATTATTTTGGCAATTCTGAGATGAAACGGGTCTTTATTTTGAGCTGATAATTCACCTCTTAGTTTGAAGAGAGTGATCGCTGTTGTATATTTGCACAATAATCAGCAATTTTAGTTGATTATTTACTCGCCAGAAATTATCTATTGTTCAACAATATTATGTTAATGGTTTAACAACTATGGTAAGAACAATCGATTTAAACAGCGATCTTGGAGAGAGTTTTGGTCAGTGGAAGATGGGTAATGATGAAGCAATATTGGCTGTTGTCAGTAGTGCTAATGTAGCCTGTGGTTTTCACGCAGGCGATCCGGCAGGGATCTTACACACACTAAAATTAGCTAAGAAAAACCAGGTTGCTATTGGTGCTCATGTCTCTTATCCGGATCTGGTTGGTTTTGGACGCCGCAATATGGATCTTGCCAGTCACGAACTTACAGCGGATGTGATTTATCAGATAGGTGCCCTGCAAGGACTTGCTGCCTCTGTAGGAATGGCAGTTAGCTACGTAAAACCACACGGGGCACTTTATAACACAATAGCCAATGATCAACGTCAGGCACTTGCCGTTATTGACGGGATTCTGGCCGTAGATCCCGGTCTTGCTCTGGTGGGATTAGCGGGTTCAAATATTCTGCGGTTGGCGCAAGAAAAAGGTTTGAAAACCATAGCGGAGGCATTTGCGGATCGTGCTTATACAGCAAAAGGGGAGTTAGTTTCCCGCCGTGAAACCGGGGCGGTATTGCATGATGCGACTTTTGTTGCGCAGCGTATGTTGCAGCTAGTGACAGAAGGGGGTGTGGAATCGATAGAGGGTAAATTTACCCCCATTCAGGCGGACTCCATTTGTGTACATGGCGATAGCTCAGGTGCGTTAGAAATGGCTAAACAGGTGAAATCTATTTTGCAGCAGGCAGGAATAACTATCCGCTCATTTATCCATTTCTAATCTGAATGGTCGATATTGTCAGGAGATAACTGTGCGTTTTTTACCTGTTAATTTTCACACCATATTGGTTGAGCTTAGTGACTTGCCTGAAACTTTGGCGTTATTTGATTCCCTGAATGCTGAATCCATCTCAGGTATTGAAGAGATCATCCCGGCAGCGAGAACTGTGATGATTCATTTTCACCCTATGAAAATTTCAGTCCAACAGTTGGTGACAGAAATTCAGCGGCGTGATCTGCAAAAATCTTCGCATGTGCAGGGGAAGCAGGTTGAAATTCCCGTGCACTATAATGGAGAGGATTTGGAAGAAGTTGCGGATATACTCGGGCTTTCGGTGCAGGATGTTATCCAACAACATTCTGAGAGTGAATATATCGTTGCATTTACTGGGTTTGCTCCCGGGTTTGCCTACATGGTATCTGAAACCCTGTCGTGGAATATCCCTCGCCGCAAAACTCCCAGAACCCGTATTCCGGCAGGGGCCGTTGCTTTGGCGGGAGAATTTAGTGGTATTTACCCGCAAACAAGCCCCGGAGGCTGGCAGCTCATTGGTATGACATCAGAGCGAATGTGGGATCTATCCAGAGCCGAGCCTGCGTTATTGCAGCCGGGTCATCGCATCCGCTTCCGTAATATAAAAAATTCCACAGTGACCGTCAGTTTACCTGCAATATCGCCTATTAATACGCTTTTTCAGGCTGAGAACATCCGTTCTTTAGAAATCCAGTCTGTAGGATTACAAACACTGTTTCAGGATTTGGGGCGATTGGGGAAATCAAGGCTGGGAATATCTGCATCAGGTGCGATGGATAAAAGCGCGCTACGCAGTGCAAATCGGATTGTTGGTAATGCTTCAGATCAGGCCTGTCTGGAAATAGCGCAGGGGGGATTTAAAGCTATTGCCCGTGGGAACATGGTTATCGCAGTAACAGGCGCTTTATGCCCGATTCAAATTACTTCGTTACAGGGTAAACGGCTCCCCATAAAAACGTATCAACCTGTTGATTTAAATGATGGCGATGAAATTACATTGGGCGTACCACATAAAGGAATGCATTCTTATTTGGCTGTCAGAGGTGGTTTTATTGTTCCCGAGGTGTTATCCAGCCATTCCTTTGACACATTATCGAATATTGGTCCTGCGCCGCTAAAGTACGGTGATAGATTGGCGATTGGTGAAACTTCGCACTGTTCCGCTGTATCTGTTGCAGAAACACCTGCATTTGTGATGCCAGATAAAGACGATATTGTGGTACTGGATATATTCCTCGGCCCCAGAACTGACTGGTTTACTCAGGAATCAATTGAATTATTACGTAATCAAATCTGGCAGGTTACTCCATATTCGAACCGGATTGGTTTGAGGTTAAAGGGGGATAGCCCATTAGCACGCATTAGTTATGACGAGTTGCCGAGCGAAGGAACCTGTTCTGGGGCGATACAGATCCCTGCCAGCGGGCAACCTGTACTGTTTTTGGCGGATCATCCTGTGACAGGCGGATATCCGGTTATTGCTTCCGTGGCTGATTATCACCTTGATCTCGCTGGTCAGATCCCAATCAACGCGAAGATTCGATTTAATCCTATCAACCAGTTTCATGACCTTCAGGGGAGCGAAGAGCTGCAATGAACAATATTAATAAAACCACAAAAAAAGTATTAATCGCTAATCGTGGGGAGATTGCTGTTCGTATTATTCGTGCCTGTCGTGATTATGGTCTACAGACAATAGCTGTTTATGCTGATACAGACATCAATGCACTGCATGTGCAACTGGCGGATGAAGCTTATGCATTAGCAGGCAATAGTCCGGCAGAAACCTATCTCAATATTCCACGTTTGTTGGAGATTGCGAAACAGGCACAGGCCACGATGGTACATCCCGGGTATGGTTTTTTATCTGAGAGGGCTGAATTTGCCCGTGTGGTGATTGAAGCTGGTTTGATATGGATTGGTCCGGCTCCCGAAACGATTGATGAATTGGGGAATAAAGTTAAAGCCCGTCAGATTGCTCAGAAAGTTGGTGCGCCGTTAGTTATGGGAACGGCAGAGCCGGTTAAAGATGTGCAGGAAGTTATCACCTTTGCTGAAAAGCATGGTTTACCGATAGCGATTAAAGCTGCCTTTGGTGGTGGAGGCCGTGGGTTAAAAGTCGCATGGCGACGTGATGAAGTTGAGGAGCTGTATTACTCTGCGGTACGTGAGGCGATAGCTGCATTTGGTCGTGGTGAATGTTTTATTGAGCAGTTTCTGGATAAGCCCCGTCATATTGAAGCACAGATAATTGCAGATAAACACGGCAATGTAGTTGTAGTTGGGACTCGTGACTGTTCGTTGCAGCGGCGGAATCAGAAACTGGTAGAAGAGGCTCCGGCACCTTTTTTAACTCAACAACAACGGGAGCGTATTCATCAGTCAGCGAAAGCGATTTGTGTGGAGGCTGATTATGTCGGAGCGGGAACAGTGGAGTTTTTGCTGAGTGCTGACGGAACGCTCTCTTTTCTGGAAGTGAATACCCGCCTACAGGTTGAGCATCCGGTGACAGAAGAAACAACCGGAATTGATTTAGTCATTGAGCAATTGAGAATTGCAGAAGGCTATCCATTAAGTATTCGGGAAACCCCGCCTTCTCGTGGGCATTCATTTGAGTTTCGCATCAATGCGGAAGATGCCGGTAAAGGCTTTTTGCCTGCGTCTGGTACTCTCACTGAGTTTTCTCCACCTTCAGGCCCCGGAATTCGCTTGGATTCAGGTGTAATTAATAGTTCTGTTATTCCTGCATTCTTTGATTCATTGATGGCAAAACTGATTGTCACAGGGGCAACCCGTGAACAGGCGCTTGCTCGTGCACGTCGGGCATTACAGGAATTCAAAATCAATGGAGTGGCATCGGTTTTACCTTTCCATCGCGCAGTGATTGAACACCCTGACTTTGCCTCAGAGGATACTTTCAACGTTCATACCCGTTGGATTGAGACAGATTTTGCCAATAAACTGGAAATATTACCCCGTCAGGATCTGACTGAAAATAAAGATATTATTCGTACATTTATTGAAATTGACGGGCGTCGGCATGAAATGGGGCTGCCATCGGATTTACTGGCTGGATTAGCGCATGTAGCACCTGTTGATGAGTCGCAATTTTCGCAATCGGTCGCAGAGCAAAAAATACAGGAAGATCCTCATCAGGTTCTCGCACCGATTTCTGGTGTTCTGCATTCGTGGCTGGCTCAGGATGGAGAGCAAGTTAATGAAGGAGAGGTGATCGCCATAATGGAAGCGATGAAAATGGAAGTTCAAATCTGCGCACATCGTTCGGGAAAAATCACACACTGTGCCCGAACAGGAGAGTATCAGGATGCAGAAAGCATACTGGCAAATATAGAGTGATAGAGTGTTCTAAAAAATCAGCGGGGTATAAATTGAGTATAAATTTATACTCTTTTTCGTTCCTAAACCGGATAGTCCAGAGAAAATATAGTTTCTTGTGATTATTTACATTTTGGATAGAAATATAAATAATAATGATTCTTAATAATATTTTTTCTTAAAAAGTAAATGTTTAAAATAACTAAAATTTACGCAAGTCTGGCAAAAGCGGGCCTGCGTGCTCCATTGATGTCAGCATCAATGCTGACTGTAGCTATCTCGACTAACGCACTAGCAAACACCACAGAATCCACTAAAAAATCAACCACAGCCGGCGATACACTTGTTGTTATTGCAAGCAACAATGCAGAACAGGACAGTGGGAAAGTCGGTCGTAACGAAATCAAAGTCAAACAGGCACAAAGTATCGGTGAGATCTTAAAGAATGTACCGGGCGTACAGGCGGGTCATCCGAGCGCTTTAGGGCAACGTTTTAAAATCCGTGGCATGGATGATCAATTTATCAACGTAACCGTTGATGGTGCAAGACAAGAGGGATATCACTTCCATCATTCAGGCAGCTATGGCATCGATCCTGAAATGCTGAAGCAAATTGATATTAGTGTCGGCACGAACAGTATCACCTATGATACCGGTGCTCTTGGTGGTGCATTAAAATTTGAAACCGTTGATGCGGGTGATTTATTAGAGCCGGGCCAGTTATTTGGCGCAAAAGGAAAGTTAAGTTATGTCAGCAATGGCTCTGAGTTCCAACAATCTCTAGCAACTTATGGAAGATTGGGTGCGGTTGATTTATTAGGCTACTTTAACCATCGTAATATCAAGGATGCTCAATCAGGTAGGGATAACCTCGGCAGAGACTCAATTCCTACTGATGGGAAACTGATTAATTACTTATTGAAAGCCAAATTCAATCTGACTGATGAACAGTATATTAATGTATCAAAAGAACATTATAAGAATAATACAGATTCTAACTTCAGATTGAACTTTGGTCATGATGTGAATGAAGGGAAAAAAGGCAAATACTCTTTAGAACGTGATGCCTACAATATTGCTTATAGATATACACCTATCGATAATGACTTTATTGATTTGAAAATCTCTGCTTATCATACAGAGCAACTTTTTAACCACATGAGAGAAGTGGGCGGGCCTGATAGTGGGTTTGACACCATCGTTAAAACTCAGGGTATCAGAGCGCGTAATGTCTCTAATTTTGAAACACTGAGCTTATCCCATGATTTAACTTATGGGTATGAGTATTTTGATACCAGAACGGCATATACCGAAGCTGCAAAAAATATCTCTAAAAAAACGATAGAAGCAGGAAAATCCTCATCGGTTTATCTGGAAGATGATATCCAACTTGCTGATTTTCATTTCATCCCGGGTATCAGGTGGGATCACTACAAATACAATACCATTGATAAAAAGAGTGAGCCTTTTGAGCGAACTTATGCCCGTATTTCGAAAGCACTTAGTCTGAAATACGAACTGGGTGTTTCAACGACGTTATTTGCTAATTATACCGAACTCTTCAAAGGCCCATTGGGTAAAGAGATTGGCATGGGAGCAAGTAACCACAACGCAAATTTAAAAGCGACAACAGGTTATAACGTCGAAACCGGTGTGGCAGGAACATACCCTGCTGTTTTTGCCGAAAATGACTCATTCACCGTAATTGGTAAAGTATTCCAGACTAATTTCAAAAATTTGGCTACCACTGTCGTTACGGGACAACTGAACAATATCCCGAAATCCCGATTGGAAGGGTTTGAATTATCGACCAAATATAAACTGGATAACTGGTCTTTAAAAGCGACTTACGCCAAAGCTGATAACAAAATTATTCAGGGTAGTGAGTTATTTGACAAACGATTAGAATTCACACCAACCGTGGGGGATTCTTTTACTGTTGGCGGCAGTTACCTGTTCGATAAAACTGATATTGAACTGGGTTGGAATTCGCGATTTTCTCGTTCAACAAAAGCGAACGGAACAAGTAAAGGTAAGGTTGTTACTATCAATAAACCGGGCTTTGGCGTGAGCGATATGTATATTTCCTGGGCACCTAAATCAGGCGCACTGAAAAATACCGAAATCCAGTTGGGTATCGATAATATCTTTAATAAGCGTTACAACGAACAGTCCTATTATCTGAATATTTATAAAGGCCAAGAAGAGAAAGGCCGCGCGTATAAAGCGACTCTTTCTTATAAGTTCTAAGAAAATACAGATAAAAAATTCGTTTATTCTAAACAGAAAGTCTGCGTTTCAAGCGCAGACTTTTCTCTTCAGCTTTCTGTCAGCTCACTACCGTCAGCTACAGCGTAAAAATACCAATCAGAGCAACAATACTCAAAATTGCGGCTGCGCCATAAAATACCCATTTACCGGCAGGAACATGAATCTTGAGATCGTGCATAGCATGATGAATACGGTGTAAGCCGCACCAGAGAGGCAGACTTATCATCAGCAATAAAAAGAAACGGCCTATAAAGCTCTGGCAGAAAGTCAGAATGCGTTCATAAGATAGTGCTTCCGGTGCCAGCCCTAATGGCAGCAGAATGCCCAATAGCAGGATAATCACCGGCCCGACAATGGCACTCCACATACCGCCAGCGCCAAACAACCCCCAGAAAATAGGTTCATCGGAACGTTTTGGTGTTTGATTCATCAGATCCTCCTTGGGGTCAGAGCAGAGCTATGCCAAGAATGACGGCAGTCGCAAGAATAGTGAAAGTCCACAACAGCTTGATAATGGGACCCGGAGCCATTTTTTCATTTTTGACAATGATATTGAGTGCCTTGGGTGCCAGTTCAAACCAGGTTTTGGTATGTAATAGTGCTGCCAGCAAGGTGATAACGTTAATCAGCAACACCAGCGGGTTTTGCAGAAAAGAGACAAACCCCGTCCAGCTTTCAGGGCCTGTTTTCAGAGCAAACAGACCATACAGCATCAGAATACTGAACCAGACTGTAGGGACAGACGTTCCTTCACGCAGCATATAGAAACGATAAAAGCCTAATTTTTGCCACCAACTCGGCTCCATGCCGCGGATATAAGGTTTACGTTTTGTTGTCATGATTTTCACCTCCCTTATTGTAGTTTCAGCATGGAGATAATGAAATCTTTTGCACTTTCAGCTTTGCTTTGCTGAATAGCACCAGCCGGATCGACATGTTTCGGGCAAACTTCAGAACAATAGCCGACAAAAGTACAGGACCAGACACCATTATCACTGTTGATTTGTGGCATACGTTCTTTTTTGCCGTGATCGCGGTTATCAAGGTTATAACGGTGTGCCAGCGTGACAGCGGCCGGGCCGATAAACTCAGGATTCAGGCCGAACTGAGGACAAGCCGCGTAGCACAGGCCACAATTGATACAACCGGAGAATTGATGATACTTCGCCATCTGTGCGGGTGTTTGCACATTCGGGCCATCTGAGGGTTTACGGTCATTGCCGATGATATAGGGCTTGATGGCTTCCAGACTTTCAATAAAGTGAGTCATGTCCACAACCAAATCCCGTTCAATCGGGAAATTTCCTAATGCTTCAACTTTCACTCCCTGCGGATAGTCGCGCAGGAAAGTTTTACAGGCCAGTTTTGGTACGCGGTTTACCATCATGCCGCAAGAGCCACAGATTGCCATCCGGCAGGACCAGCGATAAGACAGATCAGGTGCCAGATTATCCTTAATGTAGCCAAGCGCATCTAACAGAGAAGTCTGATCATCATAAGGGACTTCGTAGGTTGCGAAATAGGGCGCATCATCGATTTCCGGGTTATAGCGCATGACTTCCATTTTCAGGTTTTTCATCTCAGTCATTCGCCTGCTCCTTCTGTTTTTTCTCTTGTGCGGCGGCTTCACCACCGTAAACCCGTTTTGCTGGCTGGGATTTAGTGATTTTCACATCACTGTATTCCAGATGTGGCGCACCTTCCGGGTTGTAGAAAGCCAGTGTATGTTTCAGAAATTTCGCATCATCGCGTTCGGTACAGCCTTCATCAAGGCGTTGATGAGCGCCCCGCGATTCTTTGCGGTTCATGGCTGAATGAGCCATACATTCAGCAACATCCAGACCAAATCCCAGCTCGATGGTATAGAGAAGGTCAGTGTTGAATACACTGGATCGGTCACTGATTTGGATGTGTTTGAAACGTTCTTTCAGCTCCGCAATCTTATCAATCGTCTTCTGCATCAATTCAGGGGTGCGATAAATACCACAACCCTCCTCCATGGACGTTCCCAGCTCATCACGAATTTTTGACCAACTTTCTCCGCCCTGCTGGTTCAGCAATTTATTGAGTTTAGCCTCAATATCTTGAACCTGTGCAGACAGTGCATTTTCATTGGCTGGTGGCGCTTCCTGAGCACATCGGACCGCTTCTTCACCCGCCAGACGACCGAATACGACAAGCTCTGCCAGTGAGTTAGAACCAAGACGATTTGCGCCATGCAGACCGACGGAAGAGCATTCGCCAATAGCAAACAGCCCTTTGATACGGGTTTCACATTGTTGATTGGTTTCGATGCCACCCATGGTGTAATGCGCTGTCGGGCGAACAGGGATAGGTTCCTTGACCGGATCAACGCCAACGTAGGCTTTCGCCAGCTCACAGATAAACGGCAGACGTTCCAGTAATTTTTTCTCACCCAGATGGCGCAGATCCAGATGTACAACGTCACCACGCGGCGTTGCGATAGTCCGGCCTGCCTGCCATTCATGCCAGAATGCCTGTGAAACTTTATCACGTGGCCCCAGCTCCATATATTTATTTTCAGGATGACCAAGTGGAGTTTCAGGCCCTAAGCCATAATCCTGTAGATAACGATAGCCATCTTTATTCACCAGTATTCCGCCTTCACCCCGACAGCCTTCAGTCATAAGAATACCGGAACCCGGCAGGCCGGTCGGGTGGTATTGCACAAACTCCATATCGCGCAGTGGAACACCATGACGGAAAGCCATGCCCATACCATCACCGGTGACAATGCCGCCATTCGTGTTGTAACGATAGACACGACCGGCACCACCGGTAGCCATAATAACGGCATTGGCACGGATCTGAACTTTGTTGCCTTCCATCATATTCAGGGCGACCAAGCCACGTGCACGGCCTTCATCAACCAGAATATCGAGGACAAAATGTTCATCGAAACGTTGAATCTGCGGGTACTTGAGTGAGGTCTGAAACAGCGTATGCAGCATATGGAAGCCGGTTTTATCAGCGGCAAACCATGTGCGCTCAATTTTCATACCACCAAAACGGCGCACATTCACGGAGCCGTCTTCTTTACGGCTCCACGGGCAACCCCATTGCTCAAGCTGGATCATTTCGGTCGGACAATGTTTGACAAAATATTCAACCACATCCTGTTCGCACAGCCAATCACCACCAGATACTGTGTCATTGAAGTGAAAATCATAGGAATCATGAGACTGAGTGACTGCGGCTGACCCTCCTTCTGCGGCAACGGTATGGCTACGCATCGGGTACACTTTTGAAATCAGGGCAATCTTGAGTTGGGGGTTGGCTTCAGCCGCAGCAATGGCGGCCCGCAGACCTGCGCCACCGGCTCCGATAATTGCTAGATCAGCATTGAAGGTTTGCACTGTGCTTCTCCATTGTTTCAAGTGAAATGAATAAACTTCAGCCAGAAAGCCTAATGCGTTATCACTCGTCATTTTTGCCCTTGCTATTTGCAGAGGTCTTTTTCTTTATTCGACGGAGTGTTATAAGTAAATTTCTTGTACCTTAACGAGTTAGGAACACTGTCTGTTATTTTTTATCTTATATGATTATAACGGATAGTGATGAAAGTAAACTTGACATGGACGCTGATTTGGCAGAATTGATCTTACTATAAATTGATCTAAAACAAGTTTTTCGTTTATTTGGGTGTTTTTTACTATTTCCCTGATGAATTAATTATCTTTATTCATGTTGACATATATTTATGGTTAATAAAGCTGAGTTTTCATTGACGATGATTATAGATTGATGAATACAATCATATGAAAATAAAAATCAATATTAATTCATATAAATAATTCTATCAAAGTGATTGTGTTTAAATGTGAAACTTAAACACAGTTTTATATTTAAAATGGAAATTGGATTTATTTTTTGGATAAGTTGACGGAAGTAGTAGGAGTGTGCAGACTCTTTTTATTATCTATAGTGCAGGAAAGAATAATTACAATAAGATGCAGTAAGATATATCTTTATCTTGCAGGCATACTTATTTCAGATGAATATTGGCGTTAATTATTCAAGATACTGCTGAGAATATTATTACTGATATTACTAAATGACAAATTAGCAGTAATTCGGAATATTGTGTATCTATCTGTTTTTATTTTAGATAGCTGCTTTGTTGTTTGGGTTTCAATTTGATTGATGCTGAAAATTTGTCTGATGGCGCTGATATGAGTAAACTGCGCGTTTGGTTTTATTGTGGAGTCACTTGAACATGAACGAAGTCGCGGATTGGCAGCCAACTACCCCTATCGCCAACCTATTGAGAAGGGCGGAAATTCTGGCAGAGATACGGCGCTTTTTCGCAGATCGCGGGGTGTTGGAGGTTGAAACCCCAGCCATGAGTCAGGCGACTGTTACTGACGTCCATCTGGTTCCCTTTCAGACCCGGTTTGTCGGGCCGGGTGCAGCAGATGGCCTTCCTCTTTATCTGATGACCAGCCCCGAATATCATATGAAACGTTTGCTGGCCGCAGGGAGTGGCTCCATTTATCAGATGGGGAAAAGTTTCCGCAATGAAGAAGCGGGACGCCACCATAACCCTGAATTCACGATGTTGGAATGGTATCGCCCACACTATGATATGTACCGTCTGATGAATGAAGTGGATGACTTGTTGCAGCAAATTCTGGATTGCGAAAGTGCCGAATCGCTTTCTTATCAGCAGGCTTTCATCCGTTATCTGGATATTGACCCTCTGACGGCAAGTAAGGAAAAACTGCGCGAAGTGGCGGCAAAACTCGATCTTAGCAATATTGCTGATCGTGAAGAAGATAGGGATACCTTACTGCAACTGCTTTTTACCATGGGTGTTGAAACGCATATTGGTATTGAAAAGCCGACATTTATTTATCATTTTCCTGCATCTCAGGCAGCGTTGGCAGAAATCAGTAAAGAAGATCATCGTGTTGCCCAGCGTTTTGAGGTGTATTTCAAGGGGATGGAACTGGCGAATGGTTTTCGTGAGCTGACAGACAGTAATGAGCAGCGTCTGCGTTTCGTGCAGGATAACCGCAAACGTGAATCAATGGGTTTGCCGGTACAGCCGATTGATGAGTATCTGCTTGATGCTCTGGCTCATGGTATGCCGGAATGTGCTGGTGTGGCATTGGGGGTGGATCGCCTGATTATGCTGGCTCTGGGTGCGGAGCGAATCAGTGAGGTTATTGCATTCCCGGTAGGCATTTCCTGATATACCCTTCGTCTTTCAAGTCGCCGCAATGCATCTTGAAATCCATTGTGTATATAGCTGCCTGATTCCCCGCCGTTTGCTTACGGCGGGGGAATTAATGATTTGTCAGTTATTTATGCTCGTTATGTTTTTCTAAAAATTTCACCGCTAAATCAGGGAAATCGGTGAATGCGCCATCGACATTAGCTTTATCGAAGACGATATCAAACAACTGGTTTCCGCTGGTAGCATATTTTGGCAACTGGTCAATACGGATAGTATACGGATGTACCACCAGATGGCTGGCGTGAGCGTCTTTCACCATGCCTGTCAATTTAATGTTGTTTGGTGTGGAGTCAGTAGCGATCAACATGTGGTAATCAGGGCCGATACCATCAGCATATTTTGCGACTTCTTTCATTGCTCCCGGTTTAAACATCCAGTCATAGCTGTAGTTATGCCATGTTCCATCGGCTTTCTGTTCATAGGTTTCATTCCAGTCCGTGTAAGCAATAAGCTGAACCAGTTTCAGGTCCATACCCAGTTTCGGCTCCAGATCATTTTTAATACGTTTCAACTCATTGGCATCAAAACATTGCAGATAAACCTTATCGCTCTTTTTGGTGTAACCATACTGTTTCAGGACTTCCAGCACTTTTGCTGTGATGTCTTTACCTTCCTGACGATGGAACCACGGTGCTTTGATCTCAGGATAGATACCGACGTTCTTCCCGGTGGATTTGTTCATACCCTGAATAAATTCCAGCTCTTCCTGAAAGGTATGGATATGGAAATCTGATTTTCCCATTGGAAAACGGCCGGGATAGCTTTGTACTTTTTGGCCATCTTTGATATCAAAGCCTTCAGTAAATTTCAGTGATTTAATTTCTGGCAGGGTAAAATCAATCGCATAGTAACGACCATCGGCACGGGCACGGTCTGGGAAACGTTCGGCAACATCAGTCACGCGATCAAGATAGTGGTCATGTAACACGATAAGTTCATTATCTTTGGTCATAACCAGATCTTGTTCAAGATAGTCTGCGCCCTGAGCAAAAGCCATCGCTTTGGCCGGAAGAGTATGCTCGGGCAGGTAGCCGCTTGCTCCTCGGTGCGCGATAACAATTTTATCCGCTGCATGTGCAATACCTGACATCGATGAAGCTAACAGAAGGCCGGCCATAATTGTTTTAACGGGGGTGTGCATTGGGATTCTCCACTTGTGGTAATGAAGGTGTATCTCGGTAATTAAATGGTGTTTTATATGAATTTTGAATACTGAATATAAGGGGGAATGCAGTGTTACCGTATTATTGTCGCCACTGTTAAATGAAATAAAACAGTGGCGACTCTGGAAAAACTCTCTTTTAAAGAGCCTGTTGATTATTTGTTATGTGCCTGCGCTAGTTCCTGCTTATGTTTATTTTCATGCAGCATAACAAACAACAGCAGAATAACAGACAGAATGCTGCCGCCAACCATGACCATAAAGCCGCCATCCCAACCTGTGAAGTCAACGGTATAGCCAACAATAGCACTGGCAGCTACTGAGCCACCGAGGTAGCCAAACAGACCAGTAAAGCCAGCCGCAGTACCCGCTGCTTTTTTCGGTGCCAGCTCAAGCGCATGCAGGCCGATCAACATAACAGGGCCGTAAATCAGGAAGCCGATCACCAGCATACAGAACATATCAACAGTCGGATTACCAGCCGGGTTCATCCAGAAGATAATCGTAGCGATAGTAACGAGAGTCATAAAGAACACGCCTGTCGCACCACGGTTGCCTTTAAACACTTTGTCAGACATCCAGCCACACAGCAGCGTACCGGGGATACCTGCGTACTCATACAGGAAGTAAGCCCAGGACGATTTATCCAGAGCAAAGTGTTTAACTTCTCTCAGGTAAGTCGGTGACCAGTCAAGAATGCCGTAACGCAGTAAGTAAACGAAGACGTTGGCAATTGCAATCATCCACAATAGCTTGTTAGGTAAAACATACTGCATGAAAATTTCTTTTGCAGTCAGTTCCTTTTCATCTTTTTCTGTGTAATCAGGTGGGTAGTCGTTTTTATATTCTTCGATTGGTGGTAAACCACAGGATTGTGGTGTATCACGCATCAGGGCAAGTATGATCAGGGCAACCAGAATGGCTGCGAATGCCGGCATGTAAAGAGCTGCTTTCCAGTCATTGAACCACGCCATGCCGAGGAGGAACAGCAATGGTGGCAAGCCACCGCCAACGTTGTGCGCGCAGTTCCAGACAGAAACAATCCCGCCACGTTCTTTTTGTGACCACCAGTGAACCATGGTACGACCACAAGGAGGCCATCCCATTCCCTGAAACCAGCCACACAGGAACAGCAGGACAAACATGACTGCGATGCTTGAAGTCGCCCACGGTACAAAGCCCATAAATAGCATTACGGCGGCAGCAAGTATCAGGCCTGCCGATAGGAAAACCCGGGGATTAGAACGGTCGGAAACGGAACCCATGATGAATTTTGAGAAGCCGTATGCGATAGAGATCCCTGAAAGAGCAAAACCCAGATCACCTTTGGAAAAGCCTTGTTCTACCAGATATGGCATTGCCAGTGTGAAATTTTTCCTTACCAGATAGTAAGCCGCATAACCAAAGAAAATCCCCATAAAAATTTGCCAGCGCAAGCGACGATAGAGTGGATCTATTTCTTGCGCAGGCAGCCGGGCTTTGTGAGGCGCCGGTCTGAATATACTTAACATGTTTGTCTCCACATGACTTTAGTATGAACGAATCACCACTGCTTAGTAGTGACTAGCAGTAAACGAAAGTTTCAATTTATTTTTTTCTATATCGAAGGAAAGAATAGCTAAAACAGACCTATATATCTGTGAAGTATCGCTAACATATAGATATAATTTCGTAAAGACTATAATTTTGAGCGATTTACAACTTTTTTTAAATAAGTTTTATTTTTATTATCGTGATTTAGGTCACAATTAAGAATGTTTACTTGTTATTTTTGAGCGTATTCCATTCGTTTATTTTCCTTTTGGCATAAAGGACTATAAATATTGTGGAAATATGGTCAGCGTTTTAATAAAACGAATCTTATTTGTACAAATATAAGATTATCTAAACATATTGTGATAAGTGAAAAGGTGATATTTTTTGTCTGTGTTATTAACTTATATTGACTATCCTCTAAGATGTTTTTTTGTTTAATTATGCAGATTATTCTTATTTACATATTTTGCGTTTTTTGTAACGCAGTTATAAATAAAATGTTTGAGTTTTAACTCAGAAATAATAGATATTACTACAAATAGTTATTCATGCTTGTGAGACCGAGTTTTATAGAGCGCGGGTAACTGTTTTATAAAATAAAAACCAATAATATCAATGAAATGATGGAGTGCGTAAGGAGTAATGCACTCTATTTAATAATAAAAATCCTATTAATTATGGGTTGATTGTTTAATTAATAAAAAGTTGCACATAAATATTAAATAATAATTCTTTAAGTTTTAATAATTTTCTTGAGATTTACTTTTTTTATTCAGCGAAGGTCAAAAAAAGGCACTTGTAGTAGCCCGATGTGGACAATAGCTGAAGTTTATTGACTAACAGCAAAGTATCTCCATTCATCATAAAAAATGATGAGATGAAATGGGGAACAGAATGAGAAAATCATTATGAATACTTACACACACAAGGCAATATTACACACAGCATTTATTGGGCAACCCACCTCATTTACTAACTTCACTGATATTAGTAAAAATAATATCAGTTACATGGAGAAACCGCTTCAACCATGGTTTGATAATGTACCCTCCCGGTTAGCAAAACTGGCAAAAATCATACCGCATGATATTGCTGTTTCAGATCCGCACGGGATTCTGGAGTTTGGCGAATTACAGCAGCGTGTGATAAGCGCAGCGAATGTTCTACGTCGCTATGGTGTAACAATGGGAAGTCATGTGGCTGTTGCGGCCGAGAGAGGCATTCCATGGTTTATCACTATGCTGGCAGCCTGGCAGGTCGGGGCTGTCTATATCCCTCTCAATACTATGATGCCGGAAAAACGTCTGAACGATATTCTCGCCAGCTTGCCGGAGAGTATTCTGATATCTGATGATACGGTATCAGCAGGATTGAAAGCATCAATACATATTCCTATTGAACACCTTGCCTATGTAGTTGAAGAGATAACGGAAGACTTTGCTATTCCTGAATTAAGTGAACATCCGGCCTATATCATGTTTACCTCCGGCTCTACCGGATTACCTAAAGCTGTTCAGGTACAGCATGACAATCTGGCAGCCTGTTTGTGTTCAATTGGCAAATTATTAGCAGTTAATCAGTATGACCGTATGCTTGCACTGACGACTTTCTCTTTTGATATTTCAGTGTTGGAATTACTGCTGACGGTTGTTCATGGCGGCAGTATCTACATTACACCAATCGATACCCAACGTGATGCACTGGCGTTGTCCCAGATGTTATCTGATCCTCAGTTCACACTGGCTCAGGCAACACCGGTGACTTGGTCAATGGCACTGAACGCAGGCTGGAAGCCCCGTTCAGATATGAGCATGATTTGTGGCGGAGAAGCGCTGTCACAAGATTTGGCTGATCAATTGACTGAATCTGGTGGCACTTTATGGAATCTCTATGGCCCGACAGAAACCACTATCTGGTCAACCGCTTTCCGCATGAGAAAAGGGGATAAGGTACAACTGGGGGAGCCGATTCCCGGCACCAGTATCACAATTGTGGATAAGAATCTGCGTCCTGTATCTAAAGGAACAGTAGGTGAGATCCTGATTGGCGGGTTAGGTGTGACAGCCGGATATCGCAATAACCCGGTTGAAACGGCTAAACGCTATGTTCCTGATACCAACCAGAAGGGTAAAAGAGCTTATCTGACCGGTGATATGGCTCGTATGCTTGAAGATGGCTCTCTCATTTATATGGGAAGGCAGGATGATCAGGTCAAAGTGCGTGGTTATCGCATTGAATTGGGTGAAATAGAAATCGCGTTGAGAAAACAACACGGGATTCAGGATGCTATTATCCGTGTCGCGGGAAATGGTGATTTTGCGAAGATACAGGCATTCGTATTGTTTGACCCGAATATGGTTGTATCGGAGGAATGGGTAAGTAAGACTCAGGTAGTATTACGGGAATTTCTGCACGAAGCATGGATCCCTTCAGAATACTATCGTATTCCTTATATTCCGTTGACAAGCAGTGGCAAGCGGGACAGGAAACGTCTGGAAGAAGTGGCGGAGCGTCTGAATGCCAGCCATGATGCGGTGCAGCCGAAAACAGACACAGAAAAACGGGTTTATGCCATCTGGGGCGATCTGTTGTCTGTGGACACGTTTGGTATTACCGATGATTTCTTCCAGATTGGCGGGCACTCTATTCTGGTCGCCCGTATGGTGGAGCGGATTGAGAGAGCATTTTCGCTCAGGATACCTATTTCAGGTATTTATGTTGAACCCACTATTGCCCGAATCGCGGCTATTCTGGATGAGATGAGTGAAGTTCACAAAAATAATCCGATTCATTTTACGGCTGGGATTTATCGTAGTGAAGCCTTGATTCAGCAACATGCAGAAACATTGAGAAAAGATGTGTATCTGAAAGAGAGTATACGTCCTGATGGTTTACCGCATGCAAACTGGTATGAGCCTGATACTGTTCTGCTGACAGGAGCGACCGGATATCTTGGTCTGCATCTGCTGGAGCAGTTGTTGAAACAGACTTCCGCTCAGGTTATCTGCCTGTGCCGTGCTGCCGATAAAGCACACGCGCGTGAGAGGATCAGAACAGGTTTTGCTCATTATCAGATTGATGTGGGTAATGGCCTTGACCGTGTGGACTTTGTGATAGGAGATTTGGGGCAGCCCCGTTTTGGTTTGTTACCGGAAATCTGGGATAAACTCGCGCAGGATGTGGATGTAATTTATCACAATGGTGCGCTGGTTAACTTTATCTACCCTTATAGTTCACTGAAAAGCATCAATGTTGATGGCACCAGAACCGCGCTGGAATTTGCCAGTACTTCACGACTGAAACATTTCCATTATGTTTCTTCTGTGAACGCTTTGTTTGCCACTGAATCACCCCGGCCATTTATGGAAGATGATCGCGCTATGAGTGAAACAATACGTGATCCTTCCGGTTATTCAGGCAGCAAATGGGTATCAGAAGGGATTATCAATATTGCCCGTAAACGGGGCATGCCAGTGAGTATTTATCGTCCCGGCCTGATCCTCGGGCATACCCGCACCGGAGCGGCTCAGGGGAATGATTATCTTGTTGCTTCCCTGAAAGGTTATCTGGAAATGGGGGGCTATCCCGCTCATGCATTACTGCTTGATATTGTACCGGTTGATTATGTGGCGGCTTCACTGGTGCATATTTCCAGACAGCGTGAATCTGACGGGAAGTTCTTCAACCTGTTTAATCCGGTGCAGGTTTCTATCCGTCAATTTTTCGATTGGGTGCAGGAGTTTGGCTATATTCTTGATCCAATTCCCTTCAATGAAGGGAAAGAGCGAATTCTTGCTCTGGAAGACTCTCATCCGCTGTATCCATTGATTCCGCTGATTCGGGATATGACCGAGAAACCTTACCGCGCATTGGACCCTGATTATATCCATGAAATCCAGCCTGAGCTGGAACTGAAACAGACGTTGGCAGCACTGGAAGGGTCAGGTATTCAATGTCCGGTTATCACACCTGAATATGTCAGTCAGGTATTGAGTTATCTGATCAGTACCGGTTTTCTGCCTCAGGCATTACCAGCCAGTTACAGACAGGGGATGTTCTCATGGAACAGTTAACCGAAAATGAAGCTGCGTTGTGGGTTGTTGTCATCAACGGTAAAAAACAGTATTCAGTCTGGCCCGACGAATATCGGCTCCCGATTGGCTGGATGGCAACAGGAAAGAAAGGTTCTAAGGCTGAGTGTCTTGACCATATTGCGGGTATATGGCCGGAACCAACCCGAAAACAGACTGATATTCATTAAATAGGTTCATGATCTGATAATATTCTTCATAGTGGGCATAACTTTTGGGAGTTTATGCCCACTTATTCTTTCTGCCTGCCTTAGCTAATAAAAGCTGTTCATAAAAACCATTCAAAAAATAGTGATATTTCTCACGATATTGATTTTTTTATCGCTCAAAAGACGCGTTTTAGGTTCGTTTTTGTTCCTTATCAAACAATGCCTGCCAATTTTGGATATATTTTTATCATCAACCCGAATATTCACTGGCCGGATATTTGACTGGCATAGAAGTGAAAAAAGGAGCATCTCTGATGAATGGCTCTCCTGTAACAGAAACTGATGTCATTATTATTGGTGGAGGCGCGACAGGTGCCGGTATCGCAAGAGATTGTGCCCGCAGGCATTTACGCTGCATCTTATTGGAGCGGCATGATATTGCGACGGGGGCAACCGGACGCAATCATGGCCTGCTGCATAGTGGTGCACGTTATGCAGTCACAGATAGCGAATCGGCAAAAGAGTGTATAAAAGAAAACAGGGTTCTCAAATCTATTGCCCGGCATTGCATCGAAAAGACACATGGTTTGTTCATTACTCTGCCGGAAGATTCACTGGAGTATCAGCGAACTTTTATTGCTGCGTGTGAAAAGGCAGGAATTGATACTCAGGAGATTGATCCTGAAGAGGCTAAACGTTTTGAACCGGCGGTTAACCCGGATCTGATCGGTGCAGTGGTTGTGCCTGATGGAACGGTCGATCCTTTTCGGCTGACTGCTGCCAATATGCTGGATGCCAGAGAGCATGGCGCGCAAATACTGACTTATCACGAAGTCATGGGACTCATTCGGCAAGGGGATAAAATTACAGGCGTTTCTGTTTACGATCACCACACTAAGCGCCAGTATGACATTTATGCGCCGATAGTTGTGAATGCTGGTGGAATTTGGGGGCAGAAAATAGCGGAATATGCAGATCTCAAGGTTCGCATGCTTCCCGCGAAAGGATCACTGCTGATCTTAGGGCACCGCATCAACAATATGGTGATCAACCGCTGCCGTAAACCTGCTGATGCCGATATCCTTGTGCCCGGTGATACTATTTCGCTGATCGGCACGACTTCCTCCCGTATTGAGTACGATCAGATTGATAATATGTCTGTGACTAAGGAAGAGGTCGATATCTTAATCCGGGAGGGAGCGAAATTATCTCCCAGACTGGCGGAAACCCGTATATTACGCGCTTATGCGGGAGTCCGGCCTTTAGTAGCGAGTGATGATGACCCATCAGGCAGAAATATCAGTCGTGGTATTGTGTTGCTTGACCATGCCCAACGTGATGGTCTGGAGGGATTCATCACCATTACTGGTGGTAAGTTGATGACATATCGCCTGATGGCTGAGTGGGCAACCGATAAAATCTGCGAAAAACTCAATATTACCGCGCACTGCACGACGGCACAGGAGCCGCTGCCCGGCTCAGAGAATTCCACCGCACAGGCACGACAGGCCATGACTCACAGGAAAAACTCACATCTTAGCACTGCCACTCTTTCTGCTCCCATTCGTGGATCTGCCGTTTATCGTCATGGCGATCGTGCCAGTCAATTACTGAGTACCGAGCGGTCAGACAAAAGTCTGGTATGTGAATGCGAAGCCGTCACTGCGGGAGAAGTGCGTTATGCAACGGAATCTTTGGCGGTAACTAACCTGCTGGATTTACGCCGCCGCACCCGTGTTGGAATGGGAACCTGTCAGGGGGAGTTGTGTGCCTGTCGTGCCGCAGGATTACTGAATCGTCTCGGTGTGATAACAGAGCAGGAATCAGAACAGCAATTGAAGCATTTCCTGAATGAACGCTGGAAAGGCATTCGTCCTGTCGTTTGGGGTGATGCGTTACGGGAAAGCGAGTTCACCAGTTGGATGTATCAGGGATTATGCGGTTTAGATGACGACGACAGGGATAACCAGCCAGTAACGGAGGCTGACAATGAAATTTGATACTGTCATTATCGGAAGCGGGTTAGCGGGGCTGGCCAGTGGGATCCGGCTGGCAGAAGCAGGCAAATCCTGCGCAATAGTCAGTTCGGGGCAAAGCTCACTGTATTTCTCTTCAGGATCGATGGATTTTCTTACCCGCTTACCTGACGGACGTGAAGTCACTCATCCCTTAAGTGCCTTGTCTGAATTGTTCAGGCAGGCACCGAATCATCCTTACAGCCGGATAGGAGAAAAAAACGTAGTCTCACTGGTTTATCAGGCTGAAAAATTAATCAGAGAAAGCGGGCTGGTTATGACTGGTTCTGCTTCACAAAACCATTATCGTGTAACTCCCATTGGTCATCAGCGAATGACTTGGCTAAGCCCGGCACGAGTGCCTGTCCGCGAGCTGGAAAGGCCATTCTGGTGGGAAAATGTTGTTGTAATCGGTATTGCGGGATTTCTGGACTTCCATCCCGGCATCGTTGCCAGTGCATTACAAAGGCAGGGCGTGAAAGCCAGCGCACAGGAGATGCATTTACCTTTTCTCGACAAACTACGTGATAACGCCAGTGAATTCCGCTCCGTCAATATAGCTCATTTACTGGATCGGCCTGAAAACCTGCCACTGATTGCAGAAGAAATCAGCCGTCTGGCGCAAGGGCATGATGCTGTGTTCCTGCCTGCCTGTATTGGTCTGGAAACTGACAGCATTGTGGAAGCATTACAGATACTGGTTAAAAAGCCGATCTATTTGTTACCGACATTACCTCCTTCTCTGTTGGGGATGCGAATTTATCAGGCATTGCGAGAGCAGTTCCGCCATCTTGGTGGGGTGATGATGGTAGGGGATACAGTCAATGGCGTAGAAATGGCGGATAATCATATTACTGGCCTGTATACCCGCAATCATGGTGATATTCCATTACGGGCTTCTCACGTCATTCTGGCAACAGGCAGTTTCTTTAGCAATGGGCTGAAAACCACGCTTGATCGGGTTTATGAACCCTTACTTGATTTAGATCTGCTGGCATACTCCGCACGTGAACAATGGACACGGAAAAACGTTTTTGCTGCTCAGCCTTATTTGAAATTTGGTGTCACTACGGATGAATATTTACGACCGTTAAAATCAGGTCAGGTGGTGGAAAACCTGTATGCCGCCGGTGCTGTACTGGGAGGGTATGATCCATTGGCTGAGGGCTGTGGTTCCGGTGTTTCTTTATTGAGCGCTTTATTTGTTGCTGAACAGATTATCACCGGAAAGCGATCCACAAAACAGCGGATACCGGAGATTGCATAATGAACATAACGGATAACAGTTTTGAAAGCTGCATTAAGTGCACTGTCTGTACTACCAGTTGCCCGGTGGTTAAAGCTAATCCGGGCTATCCAGGGCCAAAACAGGCCGGGCCGGACGGAGAGCGCCTGCGTTTAAAAGACCCTGCTTTGTATGATGAGGCTCTGAAATACTGTACTAACTGCAAACGCTGTGAAGTTGCATGCCCGTCCGATGTAAAAATCGGCGATATTATCCTGCGAGCGAAAGCCGATTATCACTCACAGCGGCCTAAATTGCGGGATATTATCCTCAGTCATACCGATATGATGGGAACGCTGTCTACACCGCTTGCCCCCGTGGTCAATTCAGTTACCGGCCTGAAACCCGTGCGCCATTTACTGGATACAACGCTCAGGATTGATCACCGGCGTGAACTACCAAAATACGCTTTCGGTACATTCCGGCGCTGGTATCACAAACAGGCTGCCATCCAACAGCAGTTTACAGAACAGGTTGCCTATTTTCATGGCTGCTTTGTCAATTATAACCATCCGCAACTGGGCAAAGATCTATTAAAAGTTTTTAATGGAATGGGAGTTGGTGTTCAATTACTGAACAGGGAGAAGTGTTGTGGTGTGCCGTTGATTGCTAATGGCTTTATCAATCGGGCGAAACGTCAGGCAAAAGTTAATTTGCACTCATTAACAGAAAGTGTGATTGAACGGCAAATTCCCGTTGTGACAACTTCATCCAGTTGTACTTTTACCCTACGTGATGAATACCCGCATATTTTGGGCGTTGATACCCGCCCGATACGTGATCACATTGAACTGGCTACTCGTTATATTTATCGGTTGCTGGATCAGGGGCATACTCTGCCTTTGAAACAGATGCCACTGAAAGTGGCTTACCATACGCCGTGTCATATGGAAAAAATGGGTTGGGCAGCCTATTCGATTGAGCTGATTAAGCGTATTCCGGGGATTGAACTTATTATTCTGGATTCTCAGTGTTGTGGGATTGCCGGAACTTATGGTTTCAAAAAGGAAAATTATGAAGTGTCTCAGGAGATTGGGGCTAATCTATTCCGGCAAATTGAAGCAAGCGGTGCTGATCTGGTGATCACCGATTGTGAAACCTGCAAATGGCAGATTGAGATGTCTACCAGCAAAAAATGTGAACATCCGATTAGCCTGTTGGCGCGAGGGCTGGGCTGAATAACACTGTTTTCCAACTAATGAGGCAATCAGGCCGATTATTTGCCTCATTTAGCGCATAGAATGACCAATTGAATCGATATCATGAGGTGAATGGTCATACTGATGGCATAACTAAATAGGGCGAGGGTTCCCGCCCTGAAATTGTAAAAATTATGTCCAGCATAAATTAGTACAACCAGTCTTTTCCCATCTGGTCGGCAGCCAGAATGGCGGCATAAACCTGATCCGGTGTGACGATAAATGGCATATTGTGAATGGTTTCTCCTTCCGCACAGCTTGCAGTGGCGACCTGCATAATTTTCTGATGCAAATTTTCGCTATCGCGCAGACCAAGCTGTTCCAGTGTAACCGGAAGGCCGACCTGTACACAGAAATCGAGTACAGTTTCCAGCTCTTCATTAGGACTGTTTTCTAACATAAGCTGTGTCAGTGTACCAAATGCGACCTTTTCACCATGATACAAGTGATGGCACTCTTCCAGAATGGTAAACCCATTATGGATGGCATGTGCAGCGGCAAGCCCCGCGCTTTCAAAACCAATTCCGCTCAGATAGGTATTGGCTTCCACAATGTTTTCAACTGCGGGAGTTATTACCCCGAGCTCTACCGCCATCTTCGCTTTAGAGCCTTCTGCTAATAAAGTGTCGTAGCACAGTTTAGCCAGAGCCAGCCCGGCCAGAGAACTAGTTCCTCCTGCCATTGTCTGATGATGAGCGGTACTGCTGGCCCGAGCCTCAAAGTAGGTAGCAAGTGCATCCCCCATACCAGCAACAAACAGGCGGATAGGCGATTTCGCAATAATTTTTGTGTCCACTAATACAATGTCGGGGTTCTTGGGGTAGAACAGGTAGCCATCAAATTTACCCAACTCTGTATACAGGACAGAAAGCGCACTGGTAGGTGCATCAGTTGAAGCCAGAGTCGGAGAGATAATAATAGGTAATTTTGATTCGTGTGCTACAGCCTTTGCAGTATCAAGCGTTTTTCCTCCACCAATTCCAATCACAGCCTGACATTGATTAGTTAATAGGATAGCTGACAGGCGTTCTATTTCTTTACGGCTGCACTCACCGTTGAAAACTTCAAAATGGCTGGTGACTTCATGTTTTGTCAGGCTTTTACTGACATTATCGCCGATAAGATTGATGACAAAGTTATCAGCAATGACAAAAACGTGGTCAGCAAGTATTTTCGTATAGTGACCAATATCGGATATTGCATCTGGTCCCTGGATATATTTGGATGGAGACTGGATAACTTTCAGCATAAGAAATATTCCTTCTTCACTGGAAACTCAGCATAACCTGTTACAGCATCGGTATGTGACAGATTATCAGTCGTTTCGAATAAAAGTGTTTATTTGCCTGTCCGCCAACACTATACGACAAAACCTACCCGTAGGTTATCGGTAAAAGCAGGAAATGAACGATTTGTGCGGAAAAACTGAAAGGAGAGCTGCACCCCGATGAGTTCAGGGCGCAATACCGTTTTAGCGGATCTGCATCAGAGGCTTATCTGTTGAATGAGAGAAAAAGAATTTCAAAATCAGATTCAGCAGGATGCCATAAGCTGGCAGGAAGAAGAGCATACAAATGAACAGCTTAAATGCATAATCTACCAAGGCGATTTCTACCCAGTGGGTCGCCATAAAGGCATCAGTGCTACGATAAAAAGCGATAAAGAAAAATGCCAGAGTATCAAGCATATTACCGAAAAACATGGCGGCAGCCGGTGCAATCCACCAACGCTGATTCTGACGCAGGCGGTTGAATACGCCGACATCTAAGATCTGGCCGAGTACGTAAGCCATAAAACTAGCTGCCGCAATACGGGCAACAAACAGATTAAACGTTCCTAAAGCCGAAAATCCCTGCCATGATCCCTGAAAAAACAGTGCAGAGATGATGTAAGAGATAATCAGAGCTGGAAGCATAACCGTCATAATTATTCGGCGTGCTAATGGCGCACCATAAATACGTACAGTCAAATCTGTCGCCAGAAAGATAAAGGGAAATGTGAATGCTCCCCAAGTGGTATGGAAACCAAAAATTGAAACAGGCAGCTGTACCAGATAATTACTGGAAGTAATGATCAGAATATGAAACAGGGAAAGCCAGATTAAAGCCGAGGCTTTCTGCTGCGTAGTCAGTTGAAACATATTGTACCTTTTTGCTGGATGGGGTGAGGGAACCCAGAAGTAAATTTCCCTGAATTATCAGGCGTGAAGCATCATACGCCGGTTGAATAACAAAAGCAAAATGCGGTGATTGATGTGATTATATAATATAATCCATCGCCATAGATTGTTTGAACTTACAGAGATTGTTATGTCTGATGTTTTTGCCAACCCTGATAAAACACTTGATACACAAGGGCTACGCTGTCCGGAGCCTGTCATGATGGTACGTAAAACTGTCCGCCACATGGATGTAGGGCAGACATTATTGATTGTTGCTGATGATCCGGCGACGACCCGTGATATTCCCGGTTTTTGTCGTTTTATGGAGCATACGCTGCTTGCTCAGGAGACGGCAGAAACGCCTTATCGCTATTTAATCCAAAAAAATTAAATTATGGCTTAATAAACTGGTAGAAACATAAACCCGTGCTAAGCTTACTTATGTGGGACTTGGAAATTTTTATCACCTCACTAAGTACCATATTTCCTTTTATCTTAATAGCAATCTTGAGTAACTGTAGTTTTATTTGAAAAGGTGCAACCTTAGCACCTTTTCAGTTTATCTTCTTATATCACTCTTAAATATATTCATAAATATCAGCTCTAAGTCAGCATTGTTATTTATGATGCTCTTCTTTAATAAAATGCTGTTTTTAACATGGCAATAATTTCATGGTACTGATATTTTTATGATATTAGTTTGATGTTTTATTTTTATATTTCTAATTAAACTATGAAATTATATTATAATCTATCAGTGAAGTGAGAACTATTATTTAATGGTTAATATTCTGGTGAGTTGGCCACGATCACCGGATTAAGTGGTGTAAAATAATAAAGTAATGCAATAGGTTATTATCGATAGATAATAAGGCGAACACAGCAAAAAATAAATATTGTTTCAAAATAACAGGAGGGAGCCTTATCCCGCGTAATACACGGGATAAGGTTGTAAATGCCTGCTATTATTAAATACCCCGTCACATAATCATGCCTGAAACTTATTGTGCTCTCAATTCAACTTACTCACATTATTTTGCCCATCTTACAAATGGTACAGGCAATTACCCATTTTTAAAGAAGTTAAAACAATGTCATTCCAGCTTATTAACCGTCTCTTTTCTATATGCAGTTTCTCTCTAAAAGTATTTAACTGCACTCCACCTGTTCGTCGGTGGAGTGATAAGTTCAATTTTGTTTAAGAGAGATTTTCTTTTATTTTTGGGATTTAATGCGCAGCAGACGAATCGCATTTGCTGTCACCAGTGCTGTAGCACCTGAATCTGCCAGAACTGCCATCCATAACCCAGTGATCCCCAACAGGCTGGTGATCAGGAATATTGCCTTCAGGCCTAATGCAATAGTGATATTCTGACGAATATTGTAGTGTGTTGCCCGTGACAGCGTGATAATTTCTGCCAGACCAGTCAATCGGTTGTGAGTCAGCGCAGCATCCGCTGTTTCCAGAGCAACATCCGTGCCGCTTCCCATCGCGACCCCAATACTGGAAGCTTTCATCGCCGGGGCATCATTGATACCATCACCGACCATCATTGTCTTATGTGCTTCATTAAGCTGCATGACGGCGGTAACTTTGTCTTCCGGCAGCAGCCCTGCCCGATAATCAATATCCAGTTGGCTGGCGATAGCCGCAGCTGCCCGGGGATTATCACCCGTTAACATTACTGCATTGACACCTTGTTGCTTCAGGGACTGGATGGCTTCAATGGCATCCTGACGCAAAGTATCCTGCATAGCCATCAGGCCAATGAACTGCCCATCCTGTATTATGGCAACGGCTGTTTTTCCGCTATCTTCCAGTTCAATAACCCGTTGTTGCCATTCTGGCGGTAAAACATTTTCAGATAGCCGACCGGGAGCAGATACCCGTATTTTCTGCCCTGATAACTGACCTTCAATCCCAATACCGGCAAGAGCTTTACGGTTCTCAGCTTCAACAACTGTTACACCTTTCTTTTCTGCCTCATGAAGAATGGCTTTTGCCAGCGGATGATGGGAGCCACTTTCGACAGCACCTGCCAATGCCAGCAATGTTTCCACACTAACACCTTCTACGGGTTCAATATTAGTCACCTGAGGCTTTCCTTCGGTCAGTGTGCCGGTTTTATCCAAAG
Source organism: Xenorhabdus innexi (assembly GCF_002632485.1). Taxonomy (GTDB): domain Bacteria; phylum Pseudomonadota; class Gammaproteobacteria; order Enterobacterales; family Enterobacteriaceae; genus Xenorhabdus; species Xenorhabdus innexi. The sequence continues at coordinate 28,513 of NZ_NIBU01000034.1, forward strand.
CAATCGTGGTGATGCTGCCAAGTTGCTCTAATGCTGCACCGCCTTTGATGAGCGCCCCTCGGCGGGTCGCCGCTGCGAGTGCAGAAGTAATAGCCGCAGGCGTTGAAATAACCAATGCACAGGGACAGCCAATTAATAGCAGAGTCAGGCCGCGATAGATCCACATATCCCAGGGTTCAGAGAAAAACAAAGGAGGGATCACGATAACCAGTGCCGAAAGCAGAATAATCAGCGGCATATAAATGCGGCTGAATCTATCGATAAAGCGTTCAATCGGCGCCCGCCGCTCTTCGGCTTCTTCAATTAACTGTAGGATGCGATCAATGGCATTGTGTCCCGGTTCAGAAACAACCTGCATTTGCACTGACCTATCTACAGAAAGGCATCCGGCAGCAACTTTTTCCCCTTGCTGGCGTTCAACTGGGACAGATTCTCCCGTCAGGGCACTTTCATCAAAACTGGCGAATGAGTTAAGAAGCTCTGCATCTGTAGGTAAACGAGCTCCCGGAGCAACTTCGATAATATCTCCCGGACGCAAGTCAGCGGCAGGAATCGTTTTTTTGGTGCCGTTGGTGACAAGCAGTGCCTGTTCGGGAACCAGTGCCATCAGCGCGCTGACACCTCTTCGGGCACGCCCTGCGGCATAACCTTCTAAAATTTCGCCTAACTTGAACAGTAAAATGACCATTGCTGCTTCTGAAGTGGCATCGATAAACAGCGCACCAATTGCTGCAACACTCATTAATGTTTCAATGGCAAAGAACGTGCCGGAACGAAACAGCCTGATGGCTTTGACCGCGATAGGATATAACCCGATTAAGACTGTTATGATGAAGGCGAGTTTCCCGGCGGGCGCACTGATTTTAGCGATGCCTACGCTGATAACCATCAATACCGCAAGAAGAATAATCGGAGAGAATGTTTTCCAGAGACTGGTTGCTGGTGGCAGTTTAGATGTTGAATCGGTTTCTTTGATTTCAAAACCAGCTTGCTTTACTGCCTGTACAACATCAGCCCGAATATCTGAATCAGCATCCACAACCAGTTTTTCGGTTGTGAACAACACCTTGACTTGTTTGACTTTATCCAGCCTTTTCACTGCATTTTCAATTTTACCTGCACAACTCGGGCAATCCATACCCCGGATAACCCAGTTAAAACGTTGTCTGGCTGCCAGCTCAGCAGGAGCTGTATCTTGTATGGCATGCGTATGGTTATGCGAGCAGCTTCCGCTATGATGATCATGCGAATGACCTTTGTCATGGGAATGGTCATTACCATGGGTATGTTTATGTTTTTTATTACTCGCATGTGAATGCTTACTTTCATTTCTTATGCTGGAAGAACCCTGAAAAGCTCTTTTGGGGGACGAGATAGAGCCACGTTGTGATTGTTTATGTTTTTTGGAAATAGAGAACATAATGGCCTCTCAATAATGTTAATTCAGATCGATTACCATTAACTCTACACTTTGGAGTTCACTCCAGAGTCAAACAAAAAAACAGCAATTATTTTGATGAATTATGCTGCTGCCTGCTAATGCTGAAATCTGACAGATAGCACTAAAACCTGAAAATTGGCAGGTATATCGAGGTATTAAGGTGAAGAACCGAGATTGATTCCTCACCCTTGATGAGAATAAAACAATTAATTAAATAATCAGTGAACGGATAATCAAAAAGTGCCCGATAAAACGGCAGGATGCGACAACGGCTTTTGATAGTTTAAAAGGGAAGCGGTACTGACCAATAATGCTGATACCGTGTGCGAGAAGTAACAGGGTTGCTCCGACCATCGCTGAGAGACGGCTGTCATTACCGAGTGCAAAATATTGCTCTCCGGCAACCCAAGCCATGATGAGTACCATCACCCAGGTATCCAACACCCGCCAGCGTAGCTGATCCAGACGGCTCCAGATAACCAGCATCACCACAATACCTATAGCCAATAAAATTAATGGTAGCGGAAAGAATAAGTGGAAGCTCATATGCAGTGCGAAGCTGATGGTATAGAGCAAATAACTCAGAAATAGCGCGACGAATGAGAATAGTAAATACTTACTGGGGAGCATCCTGAGTGAATCAGAAAGCAGGGCAGTGATGAGGCCTGCAATAATAAGGTAGCCTGAAGCTTCAAGATTTGGGGCCTGAAATGCCCATAAGAGCAGAAGCAGCATTGTGACGGGGTAGAAAACCCATTGCTGCCATTTAACACCACGATAAGCGGCATCAATATATAACCATCCAGAGAAGAACACAGCAAGAAATGGTCAACTCATATTTTTCCTTTCCTTAAATGTTCAGCGCCTGTTTTATCAGGAATTGCTGTTTATGATGGGGATAAAGCGAGAGCACAAACTTTAATTTTATATTAACGATAAAGTAACGTTTTATTATCAAAAATAATGTACGTTAATTCAATGAATAATCGTTTGAGGTAATAAACAGAAAAGATACTTATTACTGGCTTTTTCCCCAGTCATATTACTGTTCATATGGCTGGGGAGTTGCTGTCACAGTGTTATTCGAGATTTACCAAAAAGGTATCGGTTATGAAGGTATTATTTTTTTTCCAGACTGAGTTTTTTTTGCCATGACAATAACTCAAATACGCCAAAAAAGAAGATCTTGGTTTGTAACAAGGTAGAAAGTTTCTGGTCTTTAGGCTGAGAATGCTTTAGCAACAAAAGTTGGAAAGCATGCATGACGACAGTAAAAACCATAGCAATATCCATAAAATACTTTAATGGCTTAGGGAAAGGATGAACCAGATTCAGGATCATAACACCCCAGACACAAACCATGATTGCTCTTCCTAACAGGATAAACATTATTGACTCCAGTATCGTATTTAAAATAACCGTCGTTTTTCAAGTTGCCTCTTTTACTGACGGCGAATATATAATCTGTATGCAACCTGCCCGGCAATTTTTTCCCGATGTAAGTGCCAGTTTTCAGGGACTGCTGTCACGGCAGATTCAGATTCTGCTTCGACATAAACCCAGCTCTCTTTGGCCAGCCACCCGTTAGTTTCCAATAAGTTGATGGTCTCTTCCAGCATTCCTTTTCGGAACGGGGGGTCAAGAAATATAATATCAAAGGGCGTTCCGGTCTGATTGAGATATTGTAATGTATTATTTTGTATAACCTTTCCGTTATCTGCCTTTAGTAACGCTAAATTACCCGACAACTGTTTTGCTACATTACGGTCATATTCAATCAAAGTAGCACTGTTTGCATAACGTGATAACGCTTCAAACCCGAGAGCACCGCTGCCGGAAAAACAATCCAGACAGTCAGCCCCTTGAATGACGGGCATTAACCAGTTAAATAGTGTTTCTCGAACACGATCTGTTGTCGGTCGCAGCCCCTCGCTATCAGGAACCGGTAATTTTCTTCCGCGCCATTTTCCGCCAATAATACGAATTTGCCCTAAAGGCGAACGCTGTGGTTTTTTAGTCATAGTTACATAGATTAAGTATTTATCATCGCCGTAATATTATCTACTGCTTATCAGGCCTTGATGGTGAATAAAAAGATGAGGATCAGGAAACCCATTGATTAATTTACCACGAATCCTCAATAGAATATGTGTTGTGGTGTGGTGAAAATGTTAGACTGGATTTTATCACTATTAGAACCTATCTCTGTAGGCGTAATTGTTAAAATAGATACCCAGCGAATTTCAGTTTATGCCATAACCAGCAAAGAGGCAGCTTGAAAGACTTAGGGTATAAAGGGTCTAACGTCTATTGGGCTGGGTTCTTGACTTATCCCGAGAATAACTGATGGCCTGAAATAAAGGGAAATACAATTAGCTTAGGGTAGGTAGTTATAACGCCATAATTAACCGCGAGGAGTGTAGTGGCCGATGGCAAAAGAAAAAAAAAGAGGTTTCTTCTCTTGGTTCGGACTTGGTCGCCAGGAAAAGAAACAACAAGAAGAACAAATTGAACAAGAAAAGCTGGCAGCGGCAGAAGCGGAGCAGCAACGTTTAGCGGAAGAAGCCGCGCGTCAGGCAGCGGTCGAAGCGGAGCAACAACGTTTAGCGGAAGAAGCGGCACGTCAGGCAGCAGCCGAAGCGGAGCAGCAGCGTTTAGCGGAAGAAGCGGCACGTCAGGCAGCGGCAGAAGCGGAGCAACAGCGTTTAGCGGAAGAAGCGGCACGTCAGGCAGCAGCAGAAGCGGAGCAACAGCGTTTAGCGGAAGAAGCGGCACGTCAGGCAGCAGCAGAAGCAGAGCAGCAGCGTTTAGCGGAAGAAGCGGCACGTCAGGCAGCAGCAGAAGCGGAGCAGCAACGTTTAGCGGAAGAAGCGGCGCGTCAGGCAGCAGCCGAAGCGGAGCAGCAGCGTTTAGCGGAAGAATCCGCACGTCAGGCAGCGGCCGAAGCGGAGCAGCAACGTTTAGCGGAGGAAGCCGCGCGTCAGGCAGCAGCCGAAGCGGAGCAGCAACGTTTAGCGGAAGAAGCGGCACGTCAGGCAGCAGCAGAAGCGGAGCAGCAACGTTTAGCGGAAGAAGCGGCACGTCAGGCAGCGGCCGAAGCGGAGCAGCAGCGTTTAGCGGAAGAAGCGGCACGTCAGGCAGCAGCAGAAGCGGAGCAGCAACGTTTAGCGGAAGAAGCGGCACGTCAGGCAGCGGCAGAAGCAGAGCAACAGCGTTTAGCGGAAGAATCCGCACGTCAGGCTGAAACACAGAGTGCGGTGCCTAAAGAGCAGGAACGTCCGACTAAAGAAGGCTTTTTTGCCCGTCTGAAAAAAAGTCTGGTAAAAACCCGTCAGAATTTAGGTGCCGGATTTTTCGGATTATTCCGTGGTAAGAAAATTGATGATGAGCTGTTTGAAGAACTGGAAGAACAGCTACTAATTGCTGATGTTGGCGTCGAAACAACCCGTAAGATTATTGACAATTTGACAACTCACGCCAGCCGTAAGGAATTGAAAGATGCGGAAGCGTTATACACAAAACTGAAAGACGAAATGTCCGGTATTCTGGCTAAGGTTGATAAACCGCTGGAGATCGAAGGCAAATCACCTTATGTCATTTTGATGGTTGGTGTGAATGGTGTTGGTAAAACGACGACAATTGGTAAATTGGCTCGCCAATACCAGTCACAGGGCAAATCCGTCATGCTGGCTGCGGGGGATACTTTCCGTGCGGCGGCAGTAGAACAATTGCAGGTTTGGGGTGAGCGTAACAAAATTCCGGTCGTCGCGCAGCATACCGGCGCAGATCCGGCTTCCGTCATTTTTGATGCGATTCAGTCAGCGAAAGCGAAGGGGGCTGATGTCCTGATTGCGGATACCGCAGGGCGTTTACAGAATAAAGCTCATCTGATGGAAGAGTTGAAAAAAATCGTGCGGGTAATGAAGAAACTGGATGAAGAAGCTCCGCATGAAATTATGCTGACTTTAGATGCCAGCACAGGCCAAAATGCAGTCAGTCAGGCTAAACTATTCCATGAAGCAGTTGGTTTGACCGGTATCTCGCTGACTAAACTGGATGGAACTGCAAAAGGCGGTGTTATTTTTGCTATTGCGAACCAGTTCGAAATTCCGATCCGCTATATTGGTGTTGGAGAAGGTATTGAAGATCTCCGTCCATTTAAGGCTGACGATTTTATAGAGGCTCTTTTTACCCGGGAGGATTAACTATCAATGATTCGCTTTGAACAGGTCAGTAAAGCCTATCTGGGAGGACGGCAGGCTCTGCAAGGGGTGGATTTTCACCTTCGTCCGGGAGAAATGGCATTTTTAACCGGTCATTCAGGCGCAGGAAAAAGTACGCTCTTGAAACTTATTTGTGGCATAGAGCGTCCGAGTGCCGGTTATATCTGGTTTGGCGGGCATGATGTCAGCCGGTTGAAAACCCGTGAGATCCCATTCTTGCGTCGCCAGATTGGTATGATTTTTCAGGATCACCATCTGCTGTTGGATCGCACTGTATACGATAATGTTGCAATGCCATTGATCATCTCAGGCGCCAGTACTGAAGATATTCGTCGGCGGGTATCGGCGGCACTGGACAAAGTTGGCTTGCTGGACAAAGCGAAAAATTTCCCTATTCAGCTCTCCGGGGGAGAACAACAGCGTGTTGGCATTGCCCGCGCTGTTGTGAATAAACCAACCGTTCTGCTGGCGGATGAGCCGACAGGCAATCTGGATGGTGAATTGTCTGAGGGTATTATGCGCTTGTTTGAACAGTTTAACCGGGTCGGTACAACGGTTCTTATGGCGACGCATGACACCGCGCTAATTGAGCGTAGAGATTATCGCATCCTGACTCTGAATCAGGGACGTATGCAAGGAGAGCACCATGGCTAAGTCTGTCCGTCATTCAACGAAAAAAACGATTTCTCCCAAATCTCGTTCTCGGTCATTGAAAGGGGGCTGGCGTATACAGTCGCGTTACGCATGGAAAAACACATTGTCTGATATGTTATTTCAGCCACTGGCGACGTTGCTCACCATCATGGTTATTGCTATCTCTCTGACATTACCAAGTGTATTTTACATCGTCTGGAAAAACGTTAATCAGGCGGTGGAACAATGGTATCCCGTCCCACAACTTACGGTGTATCTGGATAAATCACTGAACGACACCAGCACCAACCAGTTGATTGGAGAGCTAAAAGCATTAGATGGGGTGAAATCAGTGAACTATCTATCCCGCGAGGAGGCAGTGAATGAATTTCGTGCCTGGTCAGGGTTTGCCGGCGCACTGGATATGCTGGAGGAAAATCCGTTGCCTGCGGTAGCGATTGTCTCCCCGAAACTGGATTTTCATAATTCACAGGCACTGACCACCCTACGTGACCGTGTTGCACAGCTAAAAGGTATCGAAGAGGTCAGAATGGATGACGGCTGGTTTGCCCGACTGACAGCACTGGCTGATCTTATTGGCCGGATTGCTGCGGTGATAGGCGGGCTGATGGTCGTTGCCCTGCTGCTGGTCATCGGTAACAGTGTGCGTTTAAGTATTTTCAGCCGTCGTGAAACAATTAATGTCATGAAACTGATAGGGGCAACGGATGGGTTTATCCTGCGGCCTTTCCTCAATGGCGGAGCATTACTGGGAATGCTGGGAGCAATTCTTTCGCTGCTTCTTTCGTACCTGTTGGTCTGGAAACTTTCCAGCGTTGTCACTGAAGTTGCCAGCGTTTTCGGCACAACCTTCAGGCTATATGGCCTGGGTTGGGATGAATCACTATTACTGGTACTGGTTTCAGGTATGATTGGTTGGATTGCGGCATGGTTCGCAACTGTCCAGCATTTACGTCGTTTCAGACCGGAATAGAGCTATTTTGTTGGACTTCTGATGAACTTTTGGGCTTAATCACAGTCGAAGAAACTGTTATTGCTTTGTATGTATCGCCATACAATGCAGATCATTTGAATATGATCCCCACGATGGTAAAATAGACACATCTTTGACCTGAAAAAATCTTATGGATTGATTCAGGGAAGTTTAAAAAACCACCAACTTAGTTTGAGAGAATTTGAATGACAAAAGAAATGCAAACTTTGGCATTAGTTCCGCAAGGTAGTTTGGAAGGGTACATCCGTGCTTCCAATGCTTATCCTATGCTCTCTGCAGAAGAAGAGAAGGAACTGGCAGAAAGGCTGCATTACCAGGGAGATCTGGATGCAGCAAAACAGCTGATTCTGTCTCACCTGCGCTTCGTTGTTCATGTCGCTCGCAGTTATGCAGGTTATGGCTTGCCACAGGCGGATTTAATTCAGGAAGGCAATATCGGCCTGATGAAAGCAGTTCGTCGGTTTAATCCGGAAGTGGGCGTGCGTCTGGTATCTTTTGCTGTTCACTGGATTAAGGCAGAAATCCATGAATACGTACTGCGTAACTGGCGTATTGTGAAAGTTGCAACGACAAAAGCGCAGCGTAAGTTATTCTTCAATTTGCGCAAAGCTAAACAGCGTTTAGGCTGGTTCAGTCAGGATGAAGTTGATTTGGTTGCTGAAGAGTTAGGGGTAACCAGCAAAGATGTTCTGGAAATGGAGTCACGTATGTCGGCGCAGGATATGGCATTTGATATGCCAGTGGATGATGACAGCCAGGACAATATCCCACCGGCACCGGTACTGTATTTGCAGGATAAAGCATCCGATTTTGCAGATGGCATTGAAGAAGACAATTGGGAAAACCATGCTGCGGATAAGCTCACTGTAGCAATGGAAAAGCTGGATGAACGTAGTCAGGATATTATCCGCTCCCGTTGGTTGGATGATGACAACAAATCCACTTTGCAGGAACTGGCAGATAAATACGGTGTATCCGCTGAACGGGTTCGTCAGTTGGAAAAAAATGCCATGAAAAAGTTACGCATGGCGATTGAAGCGTAACTTAATACACAGCTAGCTGAGCATGAACGATATATCTTTATGCTGAATGCATGCAGCAATAGCAGATTAAAAGGCGATAATTGAGTTATCGCTTTTTTTATGCGCGTTATTTAAGTGAATTACTTATGCGTGTAGTAATCTTTCAGCTTCAGATAATGGAAACATTGATAATGACAAGATGACGATTGTTTCTGCGATTGGTCCGTTGCGGCATCTTTGGTGTTGCTGATGAGCAGTAGGAGGGGGAACTATTATGAAAATTGTCATTGCTCCAGATTCATTTAAAGAAAGTTTAAGCGCAGTGCAGGTGGCCGAAGCGATAGAGCAGGGGTTTAGAGAAATCTTTCCGCAGGCCGATTACATCAAGTTACCTATGGCTGATGGTGGAGAAGGCACGGTAGAGTCAATGGTAGCAGCTACAGGAGGAAAACGGTTTACGTGTACAGTCACTGATCCTCTGGGGCAACCAGTTGAGGCGTTTTGGGGGCTACTGGGTGATGGAAAAACTGCCGTGATTGAGATGGCTGCAGCTTCGGGGCTACACTTAGTTCCACTGGCACAGCGTAACCCTCTTATCACAACAAGTTATGGCACGGGAGAGCTGATTCTGGCTGCTTTGGATCATGGTGTTCAAAAGCTGATATTGGGTATTGGTGGTAGTGCGACCAATGATGGCGGTGCGGGAATGATGCAGGCTCTTGGAGCAAATTTAATTGATGGTGATAGTCGTCCTTTGCCATTTGGCGGGGTTGCGTTAACACGGCTGGAACGCATTGACCTCGTAAATCTTGATCCAAGGATTAGGCAATTGGAAATTACAGTAGCCTGTGATGTAACTAACCCATTATGTGGTGAATCAGGAGCATCTGTGGTATTTGCACCACAGAAAGGAGCAACGCCAGAAATGATTAACATACTGGATTCAGCTTTGCTTCATTACGGAATGAAAATTAAAGCCGTAACAGGAATAAATGTGCTTGATGCTGCCGGAGCTGGTGCAGCGGGAGGAATGGGAGCCCCTTTACTCGGTTGTCTGAACGCCAAATTACAGTCAGGTGTTGAAATTGTACTTGATACCCTGAAGTTGGAAAAAACAATTCAGGATGCAGATTTAGTGATTACTGGCGAAGGACATATGGACAGTCAGACCATATATGGCAAAACGCCAATTGGTGTTGCACGTATCGCTAATAAATTCGGTATACCTGTTATCGCATTAGTGGGAGGAATGAGCAAAGACTATGATGTCGTGCACCAACATGGGTTGAGTGCTGTATTTTCCATTATCCCTGATGTTTGTACTATTTCAGAGGCTTTAGCTGACAGCGCTGATAACCTACACGTATTAGCTCGTAACATTGCATCGGTCTGGAGTATGGCTGCTACAGTGAAAAAAGGGAGTGATCATTGAAAAAGTGGATAAAAGTTTGGGGGAGTCGTCAGAAGCCCACATATTTTTGAGTTTAGAGCGGGCTTGCTGGCAGGCTTCTGACGGGGGTGAACCGACCCATCTAACAACCATTTTTTCCTATAATTGTTTCAGCAATGGGAATGTATTGAGTATCGAGCTTATTAATCGAACCCTCTAAAGTTTTTTTTTCAAAGCAGTCTTCAAAGAACCAGGAAACCTCCGTTTCCAATTCGTTACAAATGGCAACTAAATGAGTAATATTAATTCGATTGGTTCCCCTTTCATAACGTGAAAGTTGTTGTTGGCTGATACCAATTTGTTTTGCTAAAGCAGTTGCCGTGATCCCTAACTCCTTCCTTTTTTGTTGAATTCGTTGTCCGACTAATAGGTTTGCATCTTCCATATCTTATCCTTTTATTTCAAAATCAGTAAATTATGGCGTTATCAAGGATAATTGCCCTAGAGCTTAAAAATGACTCAGTTTTACTTTGTCATTGTGCACAACATAGGAAATACACTGATGGATTTACCATCGTTCACGGTATACCTATTGTTACACCTGATTCGCCATTTTGTTTTCCGACCTGCGCCTTGTTTTTTAATGAAATAACCTTTTTTATTAACGTCTTGTAAAAAACAGAACCTTTACTGAGGCAAGGTAGACACTTCCATGATGCAAACCACGTTTCCCTGTTTTGTCATTACATTGCATCTTGCTGCTACTTTCCTCTGCAACTGATCAAAACAACTATCTGTTCTTTTCATACGACGATAAATGAACAGGTCTTTTAACGTTAACTTTGCTATTTTCATTTAAGTAACATACTGAATTAAAAATAAATTAATAAAAATTTAGTTAATAAAATCCAATATGTTTGTTTTTTTCAAACAAGTTGCAATTATTTTGAGTATTTTTGTTTGTTTCAGATGGTTGATGAGGTCAGAAACTAAACAAAATATATCAAACTGTAAACATAATCCTACATGGAATTACTTAAGTCAAATTTCATTACATAACAATTCATATTCCACTTAGTTAATCATAATATATGAATATTTTTTGTTATTCACATATTTAATCCCTTTCAAATAGTATTGTAGATGAAAATTTGTTAATTGCCAGAAATCCGTTGAAATTAAATTAACCAGAGTTAATCTTGCATTATCTTTCATATTCAGAATTTAATTCCGATTTTAATCTATATCCAAGATTATAAATCCTAACCGAACAGTTTGATATAAAATGTTTTGTTTTTTAACAAAATTTTACAGATTTATCTTAAATAAGTATATTTGAATATTTCATTGAGCGATTATTGCTAATTTACAAATTTTTATTAGAAAATATTACTTATAAAAATCTTTTCCACTAAATAAGCTCTTCTTTCGTAGAAAATTCCAGTTCACTCGCACTTTTGTTCATTTCGGATACAGCATTTTTTTTATCAATTATCCTGTGCAATTATTTGTTTTTTTAAATAAAATCAATTAATTGTATTTATTGATGTAAATCATAAACTTTTTATTCAGTTTTTCATGTTCACTTTACGTACTCCGTTACTGGATAAGTTGATTATTTAGAGCTTTTCTCATAAAACAAGCTAAAAGTAAGTGAAATACACTAATTTCTATTTCTTCATCTGACAATGCGGATATTAATATCACTAGTGGTGTATTCTGCAATTAATGACATCACTTTGTATTCCCACGGTAAAGCCACTTAAAAGGTTTAGCTAATACCCGGTTGTAATATTCGATATATTTTAAAATGCATGTCCGTAATATCGCTTTGCTGCTGACGGAAAGCCGCCTGAGCAAATGTCGGGAGACCAGACTGAACCAACATTCAATTTGATTTAACCAGGAAGCGTGTTTGGGGGTATAAACGAATCGGATCCGATGTGTCGGGTCTGATAGAAACTGCATGCGTGTCTCCATGGATTGAAGCGTTCCCCACTGGCCTTTCACTCCCAGTCCCTCATTAAGACCACAGGCTTCGGCAATGAAT
>NZ_NIBU01000035.1:0-36546 GCF_002632485.1 Xenorhabdus innexi
TATGCCAGAACGCGTTCAAAACACCACAAAGAAAATCATGTAAAAACAAAACATTGGATGCGTGTTTTGAACGGCTTAATTCTTAAGAGCCTATCTATGAGCATTCCATAGCAACCCAAATATAGATCCAGAACAGGCTTGGAATGAAATACCTCAAAAAATAAAAATGATATTAGTAGACCTTCGATATAGAGGAGATTATACACCCGCATCTCGAAAACTAATGCAAAGCTACGCATATTCTGGCGATATAGTTAATTTTGGCATTGTTTTAAAAAATAAAAACAACTGGCCGTCAAATCTCGACATGAATAGATTCACAATGAGGGTAAGCTATTATGAATCTAATTAAACCTTAGATTCGAATAATAAGTGCAATTTCTGAAAAAGACTCTGTTTACCATTTTGTGTAATCACCCTATTCATTAAATGTGGCCGTTTAAACGGCCACGAAACCTAATCATCAATCTCCCTATCACAAGACAAAAACCCTGAATGGGCAAAAAACGGACAGATTATCCCCCTGTTCTTGCCTGCCTGTGGTTATATGACGGCAGTTCTCTGTTCCAGAATCTTTGTAATGATGTTGCTATTTAATCACTATGTAGAAACCAAAACACTCTATTAACAATATCAATATCTGAGCAACTCCGGTCGAAACAGAAAAAGTATCATATTCAATAAAATGATTTTATTTATTAATGATATGATAAATTTAAAGTAATTATTTACTCTAACTATTTATCCAATAATGATTATAATCCTCAACGCAAGTTATACTGATGCAGTTGCATTGAATAACAGGCTTATAAAAAATTAATAACACCATAATGTTCTGAATACAGAATTATTCTGTTAAAGAGGAAGTTATGAATAAAAATGCCCAAAGTAGTTTTACTATTCTCAGCAATATCCGTTTTTTTTGTCTTGCCACTTCCCATCCTGAAACCAACGCTGTTTGGACAGCACCTTTGCTTTATATTCCTCGTTATAATCCACTACGCCTGATTTGGTATTCAAAATCAGAGACCCGACACTCCCGTGGGCTGTCCGTCGATCCACGTGCCAGCGGTTCAATATTCAGCGGCCGACTCAATCAGGATGTTTTCGAAGACGTAGCAGGAGCACAATTTAGCGGATTAGCCCGTGAAATAGCTTATACAGAATTACAAGATACTTACGATTACTATCACAGCCGTGTATTTCCTGATCCAGATATCAGAAAGAAAAATGCGCGGCATATTAGTGAGTTTTATGGTCTGGGTACCCGTCGTTTTTATGAACTGGAGGTAGAAGAATGGTGGTTATATGCTTTTGACGGGGATGATGGACGAATTTTTGTGCCATTAAATGAGTTGGCTCGTCCACCTAAAGACCAGTAAGAATATATTGTTTATTTAACAGGCCCTGTCGATTACGGGGCTTGTAATAATAGATACCAAAGACAGGCGGAATTTATCGTCGTCTCCCATTTGCAGTAAGCGAAGCGCTGCCTGCAATGCAATAACACCACCACTCACCGTATAAGGCTATGCATAGCACTTTTTCTGCACAGAGCCGAACATGACGACGGTAAATTTTATAATTTACAGACCAAAGACATGCTGAAGCTGAGTCTATACACTTCGTCTTTCAAGTTGCCTCTTTGTTGGCTGCGCTCATTCATCCCAGTCACATAGTTACATATGCCACTCACATAACAGGATAATATTAACACACTATGATTGGTTGTTAAAAAAATATTAATAATAACGCAACATAATAAATTCTTTTAAAAATCATCACGCAAAAAATAAAAATATTCCTATTATTGAAAAAGGTGAGTTCATTTAAGAGGTAAATAATGAAATACACACATTAAATAATGATACGCCATACTGAATGAATAGACTTAAAACATAAGAAAAACAGATTGATTATTGTCTTTCTATTTGGAATAATGCGCGGCAAATTAGGACTGACTCCAAACTATAAAACTGGCGAAGGCACATTTACCAGTGAAACACCCAATTAGAATAGTTTAAAAATAACTTTAACAATGGTCAGAACCTTCCAACATCATCCTGCAACAAAGCCTCAGGGATTAATTATTAGAGTGAGTGATTTATATCGGATAACGAAATAAATCTATAAAAAATTATTACATCCAAAATATGAGCGAACAAAATTATCAACCTTTATTGGGATATTAATCCCAAGATTGTTCTGTTCAAAAAGAATGAGTCTTAAATATGCAAAACTTAACCCATGTTAAAGCACTTTGTGCCTTAGCACACCCTTATCATGCCTGTGCCGAGCATGATGCATTATTTAATGATGCTATGCGTGAACTGACGTTATATCACTGTGAACATACACCAGGATATGAACAATGGCTGGCGAATAATGGTTTAAATAAACAATCTGTAATGGCAATGGATGATTGGTCAGGCCTGCCGCCTCTTTTTGCCAATTATTTTAAACGTAATTTGATCGTCAGCAACAGCACGGTGGATGCTCTGGAATTAACTTCCTCAGGCACAACCGGGCAGAAAAGCCGTATGCACTATGACCCCAGAAGTATCACAGCCGCACAGGATATGGTGGATCGTATTTTTAACTATTATGGCTGGAATACCCCTGATCAACCCTGCAATTATCTGCTGCTCAGTTATGAGCCTGCTGGAGCCGTTACTTTAGGAACGTCTTATACCGATCAGTTTCTGTGTAAGTATGCGCCGGTAAACCGCTCCTATTATGCACTGCGCCATAACGGGAAAAGTAACGAATTTGACCCGTTCGGTACGATTAAGGCTCTTCAGGAATTTGCTGAAGAAGGGCTACCTGTGCGTATTTTCGGCTTTCCTGCTTTCCTGTGGTTTACCCTGCAAAGAATGGAACAAATGGGGCTGCCTGCTCTGAAATTACATCCGGATTCACTGGTTTCTCTGGGTGGCGGCTGGAAAACCCATGCCGACAAAGCCATTCCTAAACAGGAGCTATATCAACGGCTGGTGAAACAATTAGGTATCCCGGATATACGTTGTCGCGATGGCTACGGTTCCGTCGAACATCCTGTGCCTTATATGGAATGTTCTCACCATCGTTTTCATGTTCCGGTCTATTCACGGGTCTATATCCGGCATACCGCTAATATGTCACGACAACCTTATGGTGAACCGGGTTTTCTGCACTTCGTCTCACCTTTTATCACTTCCAGCCCGGCGCACAGCATTGTGATGAGCGATCTGGCTGTACTGCATCCCGGCAGTAGCTGTGGCTGTGAACTGGATACCGATTGGTTTGAATTGCTTGGTCGTGCTGGTACCAGCAAAAGTCGTAGTTGTGCGATTGCCGCATCAGAATTGATAAAAGAGGCCTGAGATGTCTGCCATAGAAGCTAATAATGACCAGCTTTCTGTCGAACAGTTGGCAAAACAAAAAATTTTGAAATTACGTAAGCGATTACCAGAACTTCTGGCGCGACCTCATACTGCGGAACAGGTACTTGAGTGTGCACAACGCTTTGCCGATCATCTTGCCGGTATGGATACTCATCCTCTTTTTGATGCCAGAACACGTGAAGCACTCATCACTTTCTGTCAGCGTGAAGCTCTACAGACTAAGCTGGAGCGGGAGCTTGGCAAAGATGCCTTTTCCCTGCGCAGGTTCGATTATAACCAGAATCGCTATGAATCGTGGAAACCGCTGGGGCTGGTTGTCCATATCACACCGTCCAATGCTGCACTTCTTCCTTTTATGGCTGTGCTGGAAAGTTTACTGGTCGGCAATATTAACTGGTTACGTCCGAGCAGCAGTGATAAAGGCTTTAGTGAACAACTTCTGAATGCATTTCTCGCCCATGATGTTTCCGGCAATTTAGCTGACAGAGTTACTGTTTTGTCTTTACCTGCCACACAGTTGAGTGATTTGTTAAGTCAGGCTGATGCTGTTTCTGCCTGGGGCGGAGACTCAGCATTATCTTCTATTCGTAGCCAACTGCCTGCCGGTTGCCGCTGGATAGACTGGGGACACCGTATCAGTTTTGCGTGGCTGGCCCCTGATGCAGTCGATGACTCCCAATTGGACGTTCTGGCAGATGATATTTGTTGTTATGATCAGCAAGCCTGTTCCAGCCCGCAATGCCTGCTGGTTGATAGCGACGATCCGGCAATTTTGCAGGATATCGGGCAACGTATGGCCGCCGCTCTTGAGCGTCGTTCCGGGTTACATCCGGCATTACAGGCAAATGTTCAGGAGTCTGCCGAAATTACCACTCAACTGGCGTTTCAGCACCTCGATTTATCTTTCACTCCAGTTAATGGCGAACTCTGGCAGAACGAAGGATGGCGGGTAGTATGGCGACATGAACAGGAACTGGCAGCTTCTCCTCTGTTCCGGACATTACAGTTACGCCCGGCACCTCGTCAGCAATTATGTTCTATTCTGCGTCCGTGGCGTAATCATCTTCAAAGCTGTGCTTTGATTGCAGGTCAGGAAGATATTGCTGAGATGAGTCATGCTCTGTTCGCTGCGGGCGTCAGCCGTATAGCTCCGGCAGGTCAGATGCACAATGGCTACAGTGGTGAACCACACGATGGCGTTTATGCACTGACACGCCTTGCCAAACGGGTTTCCGTGAGTCTGCCTGACGATACTCTGGCTGGTTGCGCCCACCTGAATACGCCGCCTTCCCGTCCGCACGGGTTGGACAGCCTGCCGGTAATGAATAAAGCCGATTTTCAGGCACTGATTCCCAATGAAAAAAGCCGTCTGTTCTTCCGCAGCGGAGGCAGCAGCGGTGCACCTAAACTGGCTGCTTACAGCTATGCTGATTATCACAAACAAATGCAGTCAGCGGCTGATGGCGTGTTTGCCTGTGGGCTGGAACCCGCAACAGATCGGGTCATGAATCTGTTGTATGGCGGGCAGCTTTACGGCGGAATGATGAGTTTCTTCACTATTCTGGATAAGTTGGGTGTTGCTCAATATCCGATGGGTGGCCCGGTTGACGACGATTTCAGTGAAATAGCGGACTTAATCGTACAGCAACGCATTAATACACTGGTTGGTATGCCAAGCACAATACATCGGTTGTTCATGAGTGAAACCGACAAACTACGCGAGTATGGCGGGGTACGTAAGCTGTTTTTGGGCGGAGAACATCTGAATGTAGGCCAGCGGGCTTTTCTGAATGAATTTGGCATTACTCTGATACGTTCCGCCGTTTACGGCTCAGTCGATGCAGGCCCGTTAGGCCATGGATGCTCAGCCAGTGAAGATGGTGTTTTCCACTTAATGGCGGATACTCAGTGGCTTGAAATTCTTAATATTCATGATGACACTCCTGTTGCAGAAGGTGAAACAGGTCGCCTGATCTTCACTTCCCGACATCGGGAAGCCCAGCCTGTTCAGCGCTACGATTTAGGCGATCTGGGATACTGGCTCACTGAGCCTTGTTCCTGTGGCCTGACAGCGCCCCGTTTCCGACTTGTCGGACGTAACGGTGCCCTGTTACGCGTCGGCAGTATTTTTATCAATCTGGATGAACTGTCTGCACAACTGAAAGACCCTGTGCAGTGGATAATCAATCACGATGATAACGGAATCGGCAGCATTCAGCTTTTGATTGACAACCAGAACGTTTCAGCGGTTCGCCAATATTTATTAGGACTGAAGCAGAATGACAAAATTAAGGAAGTGATTGAAGGTGGAATGTTGCATCTGGATATTACCTTTTCCTCGGCCACAGAATTTCGTCGGAATGCCAGTAGCGGAAAAGCCCCTTTGTTTATTGACTTACGTAAATTCTGATTAAGTGAAATGAATATCATGAAAAGCATAACGTTAATTGATCTGTTCAATCATGTACGTAAGCATTCTGTTTATTATCGGGAACTTTACCAGTCTGTTCCTGATGATTGGACGCTGCAAGATTTACCCTTGGTCGAACCCGGTCATTACTGGGCTGGCTCAGACAATTTACAGAGCTGGCCTGTTCTTACTGCACCAATGGAAGGTGGCCATGTCTTTAAAACCGGCGGTTCAACCAGCGATGGGCGACTGTCAGTTTTCAGCCAACAAGAGTGGAAAGCATTTATTCACTCTTTTGGCGAAGCCATTGCCCGTCAGCTAAAGCCGGGGGATCGCGTCGCCAACCTGTTCTTTGCAGGCGACCTTTACACCAGTTTGCTGTTCATTCATGGTGCACTGTCTAACTCATCATTACCTATTGTGGAGTTTCCCTTCACCTGTAAGGTAGATGACGGTTTGCTGGCCCACAATATTCAGTATCACAATATCAACGTGCTGGCGGGGGTTCCCGTCCAGCTCATCCGCTTTGCTCAATATCTGCAAGAGAGCGGACAGACTCTGCCAATGGTGGAAACTATCCTTTATGGCGGAGAAAGCCTGTTTGAAGGGCAAATAGCCGCAATGCGTCAGGTTTTCCCACAGGCTCGTTTTGGTTCTGTTGGTTGCGCCAGTGTTGATGGTGGTTTAATTGGCTTTGCCGATCCTGAGTGCGGGCCGGGGGAACACCGGGTTTTCGATGACGATACTATCATTGAAATTCTCGATGAAGAGACTTATGAGCCTATTACGGAAGCCGGGCATCGCGGGATGTTGGTTGTGACTAACTTACAAAGGCAACTCATGCCGGTACTGCGCTATCCTACCGGTGATCTGGCCTGTTGGTGTGAAGCCGAACAACCATACCGTAAATTTGCTCTTCAGGGTCGCGCTAATCAGGGCTACCGGATCAGGGTTGGCGATCTTTCATTATTCCCCGATGACTTGGCTACCCAGTTATCACCACAAACCGAACTGCTCGCCTGGCAGTTAGTCCTGTCTCAGGAATCATCAGAAGACAAAATCAAATTACTGGTCGCCAGCCCTGAACCCGTTGACGTCGAAAAAATACGCCATAACGTGTTCTCGGCATTTCCCGGACTGAATACGACCCATTTTCAGCAAGGTATGCTGGAGATTATTCAGACAAATATCGATGCGATGTATACCCACCCACGTTCGGGTAAGTTGCAGCGAGTTGTGGATCTGCGTAGTTATAACTAAAGGCTGAAATCGATGACTACTTTTCCTTCTGCTATTTTAGACCCGGCTATTGTGGACTCCGCTATACAGATCCGCTGCTATCAATCAGGTGATGGGAAGCATATCAGTCAGTTATTCCGTGGGGTTTACGGTGATTCGTATGTCTATCCTGATATCTATTTGCCAAAGTTGATAGATGACTATCAAACAACAGGAAAGTGGTATTCAGCTCTGGCTTTTTATCGGGGACGGCTGATAGGTCATGCATCCCTTGTTAAGGATATGGAGCAGCAGGATCAGGCTGAATTGGCACTGGTTGTGGTATGTCCGCAATTTCAGGGCAAAGGTATTGCTAAATCTTTGGGTCGTTATTTGTGCCATTATGCAAAAGAAAAACAGTATCGTTTACTGACGATAAAACAAGTCTGTTCGCATCATAAAAGTCAGTATCTGGCACAAAATCTGGGCTTTTATTCGACCGCATTAATGCTGGATTATGTTGATTCCCCATTCGGATTGCCGGAACCTGAAAGTATTGTACAGGGGGTTTTGCCTCTTCAGGCATTTCCGTTACCTAAGCTGAACTGGCCAAAACCTTGGCAGAACTGGACTGATCAGATAGGTGAGTATGTTGGAAAATCATTATCTGATGAAGGACAAGAGAGTTATTCCGCTTTTTCTGTCGATGCAATAACCTCCGGCCTGTTTACCTCAAAAGTAAACGGGAGGCGTCTGGAGATCACACTGTATGAAGCGGATTCAGACTTTTTATCAGAGATCATAGATTATCCGAGTAACCAGTTAATCTATCTGAAACTTCCTGCCAGTGAAGCAGGCCTGAAGCTGTATCCACAACTGCAAAATGGTGGATTCCGCTTCGCCGGGCTGTGCCCTGATACCCACAAAGGATGGCTTCTGCTCTGGTTGCGGGGTTATCAGTCAACACCTTATCAGTTTTCTGATGCCAGCACTCAACATCTCTACCAAATGGAGTTGGCGAAAATGACAGCTCACTCACGACAATCCCCCGTAAGTGAGCTTATTCCGGGCTAAAACAGTTCGTCCAACTGTTCGAAGAACTCACGCTTGGCCGGGTTATCAAAACCGCCAAGCGTGCGAAGAAAGGCAGCCGCTGTATCCATTGAAACTTCTTCACGTAAGTTGCGATGCACAAATGCGATATCCAGCCAGCGATCAGCCACGCCTCCCCGCCCAAGATCAATAAAATACAGCTTGTCATGTTCATCAACAAAAATATTGCTGTCACCGAGATCACCATGGGAAAACACACGATCCTCATTAGGTAAAGAGGAATAAAGGTGCATTAGCAAACTCTGTGGAGTCGTGATTCCCGGCCACTGTTCAAGGTCATATTCCTGAGCACACAAGCCATGATCCAGCAAATACTCAAGCTCATTGAGACGAAAGCCTGCGCCAGAGTCAAACGGACAATCAACAACAGACACAGACTGCATCTGGTGCACGGCTTCATGAAACAGCTCTAGGACAGGCCGATTCGCCTTGATCCGGTCGTATAATGGTTCACCACGAACATCACAGGAGATCATAAATTCGCCTTCTGAATTTTCCGCCACACAGACAACTTCCGCGACATTCAGGCGATCAGCCAGCCAATCCAGTACTGCGGCTTCACGCATGACGCTGTAAGTCGTATTGGCATAAACAGAAGGAGAATATTTGAGGAAAAAATGGTCATTACCCCGCATAAAACTGTAAACACGGCAAGGAGATTCACCGATTTCATCAGGGATTAAGGCAGCATTGCCAATAAAGCGGTCAATGTATGAGGGAAGTATAGGTAACATTGAACTTCCTTTTTAAATTCAGAAACCTGAGTATAATTTAACCGAAATAAGTGTAGTTGAGTTAGCCAACATTGTTACAAGAAAGGCGATCGGGATCTAATTTTGGTCAAAAAAACACTTTACAAATGATATTGAGAACGATTATCATTATTAACACTTTCAGTGCACCACCTTCAGGGTCATGTGAAAGTACGACATTGCTCACATTGCTTCCAGTGTTTACTTTATAGCCAGCAACTTGATGTTGGCTTTTTTTTATGTTTAATTTCAGGTAATAAAAAACCCCGTTATTTTTCAACGAGGTTTTCAGTAATTGTTATTTGATTTAGAGTGGTTTAAATACAATTTTTCCTTTACTCTCTGCCTCTTTTTTAGCAGCGATAAACTTTTGAATCATCTCAATTTTACCCTGACGGATAGCTTCGAAATCGACTGTATCTTTTTCATGCTTATCTTTGCATTCGTATCGCATAACTACCCCCGTCATTTAAATATTCCAGACCATACTCTTTAACAAAGCGCTTCACATACCTGGGATATATCTTATTGAGCTGCTCATTTTCTGCTGAAAAATACAACACATCTATGCTTTCATTTTGTGCAACCTTAACCATGAAGTCAACCAACGTACCGTAGAGGTAATTCAGTTCACCCAGATTTAATTTCATAAGACCTTCTGGTTTAGAGAAAATTTTAGTTGGCTCAATGTATTGTTGCTCCAGATTATAGAAGCTAACAACCTGAACGTGCATAGTTTTCAAGTCATTACCCAGCATTTTATACATGGTTTCTGCGGCAACGGGATCCATAGATGGTGGACAAAAAAGCATCCTTAATTTTATACGTCGTGTTGTATTTTCAGAAAGTATGAATTCAATATCAAGGTAACTAATACCGTTAAATGTACCTAAATATGTCCCATAGTCGTCAGTAACTAATTTATGCTGATGCATGTAACCTATGCCCTAAAAATTTATAATGATTAATTAACGGCACATTTTTATCTTCCTCATACCCGCAATACATATATCAGGTATCACGAGCAAATACATTAGGGAAATAGGTAACGAAACTTAGCTCTGAAAACAGAACTAAATTAGCTATAAGGTAATTCAGAGCAAAAAATGAGGGAGTTTTGTTGGATTAATTATTTCATATCAGAGGTGGGAGCACTGTCCCACCTTGTTTGATACAGCTAGCCTGAGTCTTTTACAACTCCAAGACTCTTACAACTTAGGCCCGGATTTCACCAACGCTTCACCAGCGGCGGTATCGGTATATTTATCGAAGTTATCAATGAAACGCTGTGCCAAATCTTTAGCTTTAACATCCCACTCAGATTTATCCGCGTAAGTATTGCGTGGATCTAGAATCCCGCTATCAACACCCGGCAATGTAGTAGGTACAGTCAGGTCAAAAATTGGTAATTCGATGGTATCCGCATCTTCAATATCGCCATTTAAAATAGCATCAATAATCGCGCGGGTATCTTTGATAGAGATTCGTTTGCCAGTGCCGTTCCAGCCAGTATTCACCAGATAGGCTTTTGCACCGGATGCCTGCATACGCTTAACCAGCACCTCAGCATACTGAGTCGGGTGCAGCGACAGGAATGCCGCGCCAAAACACGCAGAGAAAGTCGGTGTCGGTTCTGTTACACCACGCTCTGTTCCGGCCAGCTTAGCGGTAAAACCTGACAGGAAGTGATATTGAGTCTGTTCCGGTGTCAGGCGGGAAACCGGTGGCAATACACCAAAAGCATCAGCAGTCAGGAAAATGACTTTGGTCGCATGCCCAGCTTTTGATACCGGCTTAACGATATTTTCAATATGGTAGATAGGATAAGAGACGCGGGTATTTTCTGTTTTCGAACCATCATTGAAATCAACTGAACCATCAGCCAGCACAGTCACATTTTCCAGCAATGCATCACGGCGAATGGCGTGATAAATATCCGGTTCGGCTTCTTTCGACAGGTTGATGGTTTTTGCATAACAACCACCTTCGAAGTTAAATACGCCGTCATCGTCCCAGCCATGTTCATCGTCACCGATCAATTTACGTTTCGGATCAGTGGAAAGTGTGGTTTTACCGGTACCGGAAAGGCCGAAGAAAACAGCTACATCACCTTGCTCACCCACGTTTGCGGAACAGTGCATGGAAGCAATACCTTTCAGTGGCAGCAGGTAGTTCATCATTGAGAACATTCCCTTTTTCATCTCACCGCCATACCAAGTACCGCCGATCAGCTGCATTTTTTCTGTCAGGTTAAAAGCAACAAAGTTTTCAGAGTTCAGACCCTGCTCTTTCCATTGTGGATTCGTACATTTAGCACCGTTCATCACAATGAAATCCGGCGTGAAATCGATCAGCTCTTCATCCGAAGGGCGGATAAACATGTTTTTGACAAAATGAGCCTGCCATGCCACTTCCGTGATAAAACGCACTTTCAGACGAGTGTCTGCATTCGCACCGCAGAACGCATCGACCACAAACAAACGTTTGCCTGAAAGCTGCTGAGTAACTAATCCCTTAAGATGAGACCAGGTTTCCTGACTGAGAGGTTTATTATCGTTCTTACCTTTTCCCTGATCTGCCCACCACACCGTATCGCGAGTTACATCATCGCGCACAATGTATTTATCTTTAGGAGAACGCCCTGTAAAAATCCCAGTATCTACTGCGACAGCACCAAGATTGGTCAATGTTCCTTTCTCATATCCCTGCAAAGAGGATTTTGTTTCTTCAGAGAATAACAATTCATAGCCTGGGTTATAGATAACTTCGCTGACATCACGAATACCATAAACCGTAAGCTCCTGCGCAGTAATGCCTGTAACGCTCATTTATTGCTCCTGATCAGTTAGATTTTATCTCTATCTCCGCCGGAAATAATAAATATTTATGACTAATTAACCGCGATTGTTATCAAAAAATTGAAATCTTATTATTTTTTTTAGTGTTATATGAGACACAGGACACGAAATAAAAAATTTTTAATAATAAAAAGGGCGTATTTATACGCCCTCCAAAACTAATATATAAATACAATCAATATAATTATTATTGCTTCACTTCTTTTATTTCATCAATTGCTTTTTCATCGAAAATATAATGCATACCACAGAATTCACATTCCATGTCAATTTTGCCATCTTTATGCAGAATATCGCGCAGATCCTCTTCCGGTAAGGTTGCCAGAGTATCAGCACACCGTTGATGAGAACAGCCACAGCGGAACTCAATCTGCTGAGGTTCATACAGGGTGACATCTTCTTCATGGTAAAGACGATACAGAATTTCTTTTATATCCAGCGTAAACAGCTCTTCACCCTTGATAGTTGTCGTGAGCTGAACCAGATGACCAAGCATATCATCATCACCGGTTTGTGCTCCAGGCAGGTTCTGCAATAACATTCCACCAGCCGCCATTTTGCCATCCTGCACACCTGTACGGATAAACAATCTGGTTGGCAACTGTTCTGACTGCCTGAAGTACGCATCCAGACATTCAGCCAGCGTTTCGCCTTCCAGCGCGACAACGCCCTGATAGCGCTCACCTTCTGTAGGTGTAACTGTAATGACCATATAACCATTACCAACCATATCACGCAGGCTGCTTTCAGCACGGATATCACCATCAATACGGGCAGTACCACGCATCTGCTGCTGGTTATTACCATTGATAACAGCCAGTTTAACAGGCCCGTCTCCCTGAATCTGTACGGTAATATCTCCGTTAAATTTCAGCGTGGCGGTCAACAGGCTGGTTGCGACCAACAATTCACCCAACAATTGCTGTACAGGCTGAGGAAAATTGTGATTTTCCAACATCCGCTGGTAAGTCTCACTGACGGTAACAAGTTCACCCCTGACAGAATGACTTTCAAATAAAAAGCGGTGTAATTGGTCATGTTTGATCATAAATCTCTCTCATTTCACTGAGACGGTTATCCTCTTTACCTTTCAAGCCGCCACTTTGCTGGCAACATAAGACTCGAAATTTATTAGGATTCCAGCTCATTTAATTTTGTATTCTTGAACTTAATCAGTGTACGCCGTTCTTTCTTATCCGGGCGACGATCAGGATGTGGCATCGTTAATGCATTCATTTTACGGGCTAAAGCCACTTTTTCCCGTTTAATGATGCTTTCTTCCGTTTCCTGATAAAGCTGCTGGGCTTCTGTAGCACCACGCCTTTGACTGCTGAGGGCCAGCACGGTGACTGTTCTCTCATCACTGCCCTGACGCAGTTTAATGACAGCATTCAACTCAACCAGTTTACTGGGCTTTCCCCGCTGCCCATTATAATGGACTTTGCCTCCATCAATCATGTCTCGCGCAATGGAGCGGGTTTTGTAAAAACGGGCTGCCCACAGCCACTTATCAAGGCGAACAGCTTGATTATTGTCTGAATTAGGCATAGTTGTTCTCTCTGATTGTGCTGTTTCAATATTAACGGGTAATGTTCAGTCAACAATACCTGATCGGAGATGACAAAAAACAGGTTCAGGGTAGCATAGCCCACTTGACTATCGCTAATTCATTGATTGTTCCTTCACATTGAAGCAACGGTCGTAGTACTGCTTTATATGCATAAGACGCAGCCTGTTTTTCTGTTTTTTCTTGATAACCAACATTCCATTGACTATCAGTGTCGCCATCAGTACCGCCAGAAAAAGACAGCTTCCCAGATAACGACTCAATGTCATAGAGTCAGGCTCACTGTGCAGCATAATATGGAGGGTTCCATTTGCATCTTCCGATAGCCCCGTTACGATACCTTTCGTTTCAAATGGCATATGCATCAATACCCCCACCAGCCGTAATAACTCATGCCACCGCTGCAATGCAGTGGCATCATAAGTAATAAGTGCTGTAACAGGATACTCAACTAATGGACGTTCTTCATCACTCATCAATAAAACGCCCCCCGGTGGAGGACTGTTCAGGAGAATACTGAACCTGTCAGTTTCCCGGTAGATAAATGAAGCCGTGGTCGTATCAACTAATTTTCCTAATGCATCAGCACTCACTGAACGCAATAGTACCTTAGTTCCATTCAGTTTCCCTTTTTCTGTCTGACTTAAAAGGTCATCCCAGCTTTTGGCATTACTTAAATTAACCAGTGCATTTTTCAGCCGACTACAATCATTTTCCTTCTGACAAAGTGCATTCGTCTTCAAAATAATCTGAGAAAAATTATCGAGTAATGTCATGCCTGATTTAGCAATCACTTCATTCAGACTGGGGTTGTATTTCCGGTTATGTTCCATGGGACGCAGTTGCTCATTTACCGTTGTCAGCAACGCCGATGCTTTATTAATAATATCCGATTCCGGTATGGGCAATAAATTACCGTTGTTCCAATAGATACCAAGGCAGTCAAACGGCATAAAAGAAAGCCGGCTCTGCCCGGGAAGCTTCTCTGACTTTGGCGGCATGTAACACATTCCCGTACCCTTAACCCTCAGAACATCTCCTTCCCGCAACGGCATACTCAATAATTCACTGACATCAGTAATGACTTTGGTGTTACTGCCATGTAACCACGCAAAGCTTAATTTCATCGATAAACTGACAGGCTGATAAAAATACAATACAAGCATAGCTAAGACAGAAAATACCACCAGCATCTGATTCTTCCGGTAACGCTGATAAGGGTAGTGCTTTTCCTCTTCATGCAATGAAAGATGCGGCCCCTGACGGATAACATGGCAATTGGAGTACATTTCCACATCAGTGTGTTGATCAAGCTCATGAACAATATAGGGTTCCCAGTGAACAGGGTAAACAAGATCAACCCCTCCCAGAGAGATATTTTTTTTATTTTCCTGCTCAAATTCGCTGAATACTCCCCAGCGTTTCAAGATGCCGCTGAAGCAGCTTATATTCAATAAATGGCGTGAAAATGGTAGCCTGAAAAACGGCCAGAAACTGGCAAGTATAAATAGAACAGAAACCAACATCAGCCACGGCAATAAGGGTGAAGGTACAAAAAGTGCCAGAAACCACAACGATAAGCCAACACACATTAATGCTCCTTCCTGAATACCAGTGGAGTGGCGCAGGCGATACTCTTCCGGGGTTTCTTTACGCAGATACAACAGGTTGGCATTCGAATTACCGTTTTTCTGAATTGAAGCATGCGCTGCTTTTTTGATATTCGGTGTGACCAACAAGTCTTGCTGATAGTCTGTCAGACTGTGACCATTCACGGCAATTACCAGCGGTATTGACGAAGTTTCAACAATATCAATGGTATTTCGCTGATTAACGAATGGCTCAAGCAGGGCAGGGAAATAGAGTTCTGTTTCATCAATATAGTAACGCCAGTGCTGCTTTTCCCCAGAAACAGCAGAAAAACGGGTGATGGTATGGCTGATGGTGTAAACGTTATTATCCCTGATGGGAAATACCGGATAGCCGGACATATAGCTTCTGTCTGACTTCGTCTGCGGCAGAATATTTTTCAAATAAGCTTCAATCACCTGAAATTCAACTGCATTCAGCTTACGG
Organism: Xenorhabdus innexi; assembly: GCF_002632485.1. GTDB lineage: Bacteria > Pseudomonadota > Gammaproteobacteria > Enterobacterales > Enterobacteriaceae > Xenorhabdus > Xenorhabdus innexi. The sequence goes on from NZ_NIBU01000035.1 coordinate 15,378, forward strand.
GTGGCTGTGTTAGTCTTCAATGACATATAATGCGCGTTATCAGACCGCTTCCATCTGAAAGTCAGAAAGGAAACCATTATAGTCAGGCTAATGATAAAAATAGCCAATATAATGACCAGTGAACTCATTTTTTCTCCACGCCCATGACAGCAGTACAGAAACTGACAAAATAACAATCCAAAGAAATTCTCAGAATCAGGTTATTCCTATTCTCGTCTTCTATTTTTAATTTTATTTACAACATGTTATATAAATTTTCTCACACTAATTCACAAAAGACAGCATTTTCTGCAAAGCAGGATAATAACAAAAATACATACAAGCGATAATCGCTATCATTTACTAACATAATCCGCCATATTAAAGCAAAGTTTAAATACGCAACAACCATCAGGGGCAAGCATGATTGAACTGAAAAAGCCTAAAATATTGAATATAAGTGATATTGCCCATTCTCGTTTATTCAACATCCAATCCGTTGATCTTGAATTCAGTAATGGAGCCCGACGTATTTATGAACGAATGAAGCCAGCCAATCATGAAGCGGTTCTCATTATTCCGGTGATTGGCAATGAATTACTCCTGATACGTGAGTACGCTGTAGGCATTGAACAGTATGAACTGGGTTTTCCTAAAGGTGCGATTGATGCGGGGGAAAGTATATTTGAAGCCGCTAATCGTGAATTAAAGGAAGAAGTGGGATTAGGAGCCAAAAAGCTTGAGTTACTGACAAAACTGACGATGGCGCCTTCATATTTTTCCAGCAAAATGAACATCGTGATTGCACAGGATTTATACCCTGAAGTTCTGGAAGGAGATGAGCCGGAGCCACTGGTGCAGGTTCGCTGGCCTATCGCAGACATGATGTCCCTACTTGAACATCCCGATTTCAACGAAGCCAGAAATGTCAGCGCCTTATTCTTTGCGCAACGCTATCTGAATGAAAAAGGTTAAAATTACCTACAGCAGAGATGATTGCTTATCCTATCAATAGAAAAGCGTAATAGTATAACTATATGATAAAAGGGTATTAGAGACAGCTATCTTTAATACCCATCATCACAATATCTTCCTGATAATTTTTTTCTTTTTCTTCATTAAACATAATCTTAAAAACCCTATTGAAATAAAAACTTTTTTATAAACGATCAGATCCGAAATATATTTTAGGCTGGATAGCCCACAATAATAGGCCATAGTGTAACCGTTCCAATCGCACCGGAAACATAACTTAATATTATGAAAAAGGTGTTATGGAAAAGGTGTTATGGAAAATAGAAATGCCGTTCTCTTTTAACCACATTTCTATTTCAAAGGTAATCATATATGGCAAATAATATACATTCACAGATTAGTCATAAAACACTCTTTAACGATAATCAGGATCTTTATTGTTTCCCGGATTTACCCGAAGCCAATGATGAACCATTGGCTTATCTGGTTGAACTGTATCAACAGATTCAGATGGTTGAAAAAGATGCAAACCAAAAAAATACCCGTTTTCTCAGCGAACGGCGGGCTGATATCGAAAAAGTCAAAAACCAACGGATTACCGTGCTATCAACGTCAAATTTACGTGCAAGCAAAGTTGATCGATGACATTTTTTTATTACCCGGGGCTTGTACCTGTATGGCGGTTAAAAGATATCAATCTTCATATTCACTATACGGCTGTGGATGGTGGAAAGCCATTCGCGAATGGCAGTAAAAGATAAAATGAATAATCGTAGTGATGCAAATTAAAGGCGCCATCAGTTACCTGACAGCGCCTTTTTAGATTATTTCAATACTCTGATGAATATGGGAAACTCCGTCAGAACAATTCCTGAGTCTCTCCGTTCTCTATGACCGTTGTGCCTGCCTCAGGTACGGCATACTCCCTCGGCTGAGTACCCTCAATAAAATATTCTGCGCGGGTATTTTTTCCACCAGTAGGAAGCTTACCTGTAGACCGATCAATAGTGACAGACACGATACCTTCCGGTGGTTCCATCATTTTTACCGGAACACCTTCCAGTGCAGTTTTCATGAAGTCATCCCAGATTGGCTGAGCCGTTTTCGCACCGCCTTCCCCTTTCAGAACCGGAGTCCGTCCCAGACTTCTGCTGTGCTCATCAAAACCAATCCAGACCGTTGCCACCATATCCGGCCCGTAACCAGAAAACCACGCATCTTTGGAACTATTGGTTGTCCCGGTTTTACCACCGATATCATGCCGCTTCAAATCACGGGCTGCGCGCCAGCCTGTTCCCATCCAGCCCGGCTCACCAAAAATATTCGTTTTCAGGGCATCATGAATCAGGAATGCCAGTGGGGTACTAATCACATGCGGAGCATACTGCTGATCCTCTACATAGACATTAGGTGAAACACTTTCCAGATCCGGCTGAGGTAGTAACACTGAGTTTTGGGAGATATCAGAATGAGCCACATTTTCAATCGAGTCTTCGGACAGCTCAATAGAACGCGCGGTATCCCCGTAGATCACCGGAATATCGGTACATTGCGGGCAGGCAACCTTAGGTTTTGCTTCGAACAGAACTTTTCCCGCATCATCCTCAATCTTGCTAATGAAATAAGGATCAACCAGATAGCCACCATTCGCCATCACTGCATAACCGCGTACCAACTGCATTGGTGTGAAAGAAGGGGAACCCAGTGCCAGTGATTCTGTACGGACAACATTTTCTCCCGGTAAACCAAAACGCTTCAGATAATCCGCCGCATAATCAACTCCCATTGCACGCATAGCACGTACCATCACCACGTTCTTGGACTGCCCCAGCCCCTGACGCAAGCGAATCGGGCCATCATAGGTCGGCGGTGAATTTTTCGGGCGCCAGTCCGTACCTGCACCAGCATCCCAACGGCTGATAGGTGCATCATTCAGCAATGATGCTAAAGTCAGCCCTTTATCCATCGCTGCGGTATACAGGAATGGCTTAATATTGGAACCAACCTGACGCAATGACTGAGTAACGCGGTTAAATTGACTCAATTCAAAATTGAATCCGCCAACCAACGCTTCTATCGCACCATTTACCGGGTTAATGGAAATCAGCGCCGCATTAACTTCCGGTAATTGAGCCAGCCACCAGACATTATTTACTTTTCTGAGCCAGATCTGCTCACCAGCCCGAATCACACCATTAACACTTTGTGGAGCCGGCCCTTGCAGGCTGTCCGTTTTGAACTGACGTGCCCAGCGGACACCAGCCATAGTCAGTTGAACTTTGCTGCCATCCGTCAGCATCACTTCTGCCTGAGTTGCATCAGATTTCATCACAACCGCAGGCACCAGAGGGCTATATTTTGGTATAGTTTTCAGCTTATTGATAATCTGAGACTGGCTCCATGCCAGTTGGCCTGCTTTCCATAACACTTCCTGAGCACCGCGATAACCATGACGAGTATCGTAATCAATCACATTGGTACGAACGGCATCGACAGCAGCCAGCTGGATTTTACGTGTCACCGTGGTATAGATTTTATAACCATCCGTATACGCATTTTCGCCATAACGATTAATCATATCCTGCCTGACCATTTCAGTCAGATAAGGTGCAGAAAACGCAATCTGCGGCGTGTGATAACGGGCAACTAATTTTTCACTTCTTGCCTGATAATACTGTTTCTGAGTAATGAAACCTTCTTCCAGCATACGGCCCAGCACCACATTACGCCGATTGGTTGCCCGCTCATGAGAATAAAGCGGGTTTAAAGTTGAAGGCGCTTTGGGCAATCCGGCAATCATCGCCATTTCACTCAACGTCAATTCATTAACGTTTTTGCCGAAATAGACATGCGCTGCGGCTCCGACACCATAAGCACGATGACCGAGATGAATCTTGTTGAGATACAGCTCAAGAATTTCATCTTTAATTAACATCTGCTCAATTCTGATGGCCAGAAATGCTTCTTTCGCCTTACGTATCAGGGTCTTTTCCGGGCTAAGAAAAAAGTTTCTCGCAAGCTGCTGCGTAATGGTACTTGCTCCCTGAGAAGCATGACCCGAAGTCATCATAATTGAGACAGCACGAATAATACCTATCGGATCAACACCGTGATGTTCATAAAAACGGCTATCCTCCGTAGCAATAAAGGCTTTTACCAGCAATGGAGGCATTTCGGATAGGGTAAGCGGTATACGACGTTTTTCGCCGTATTGGGCGATAAGTTCGCCATCAGCACTGAACACCTGCATCGGTGTCTGTAATCGGACATCCTTTAAAGTCGCTACATCAGGTAACTGTGGCTCGATATATTTGTACAAACCAAAAATCGAGGCAGTTCCCAAGAAAATGCAACCAACGACAAGGATCAAAAAATACTTTATGAACTTCACCTGAAATTTCTCACGCCATGTTAATGAGGCAGTTTATAAACGATTAGTACGTAGTATAAAGGCTATACAACACGATGAATATGACCTTTCATTAATAACTAATCACTGATAAGGAAATCACTACATGTACCCATCTAAATGGTATATCGGCCTGGATATTCATGATCATTACATTAGTGCGCTTGCTGCCATTAAACGCCGTAATGGGTGGCAACTCCGACATTGCTGGCAGTACTCTCTATTAAATTTTAATGAAGCACCCTTATCAAATGAGATACCAAACAGCACTATCTCCGGTGGGTGGTTACAGCATCCAGAAAAATTACGCCAGATTTTAACGCACTGGCGCCAAATATTACCTAACAGAGTGAAATTAAGGCTGGCATTGCCAGTTCAACAAACATTGCAGAAGCAAATTCCCCTGCCTCAGCACACCTCATTACAGGAACCGGAGCTCGGTTGGTTTGTGCGTGCTAATGCTGAAAAGCAATTTCCCACCACTGATCTGGCTCTCGATTACCGGGTACACGAGCAACAAATCTGTATAAGTGCAACCCGCCAGAAAGATCTCAATTTCTGGCTCAGTCTGCTCGCAGAAGTTGGTTTATCACCTGATGCCATCGATATTGCCCCCTGCGCACTACGCTATATAGCCGGATTTGCCGGTATTCCAGATAACAGCTGGCTGGTTCATAAACGCCAAACAGACTGGCTATGGCTTGTTCCGGCCTGTCTGCCTTTCAGTTATGGGCTGATATCCGCACAATCCGCCCCCTGTCTGACACAGGTCATCAGCCAGCTCCCCCTCACGCCGGACAGAGAAAATTACCCGATTTATTACAGTGATGAAAAACCCGCTAATATTGCCCCGGCAAAACAACAACCCGTACCAACAGAGTCCGCTCAGTTCTGGCATATACTGCCCGCATTTCGCCATTACCAACCTCCGCTACCGGAAAACATGGGTGCTTTCACAATAGCAGCAGGGTTAGCACTCAGGCCGGATGATAAATGATGCATCAGGTTAATTTTTTACCCTGGCGGCAGACAAGACTCAGACGTCAGTGCCATAAATGGACACTATTCCTCGGGTTGCAATTGTTCCTGTGGGTTACTGTTCTGGCAATCATTTCAATCCAGCAAAAACAACAAATTGCTCAATATCAGAACCAATTTACTGAAAATAACCACCAGCTTACGCAATTAAAACAAACGATCAATGAAACAGAACAAGCTGTTCATCAGCAACAACAGCTAGCCCAGCAATTAAGGAAAAAACAGTTATTAATGGATCAGAATCAGCGGTATTTACAACTATTCCGTCAGCTTCCTCACTTATTACCGGAAAAAAGCTGGCTTACCACATTCAGTGATGATACCGGCCAATTAGTTTTTGCTGCCAATAGTCAGAGCTATGAAGATGTATCTGATTTATTGGATAACCTGACAGGTAGTCAGTCACTTATCAATGTCCGGTTGAAAAAAATGACTACAACACCGGAAGATTACCTCAGGATATTCACCATTGATGCTGACTGGTTAATAGGGAGTAGTGATGAAAAATAATTATCTGATATGGTTATTCCGTCCGGCATGGCAACTGTTTTTATTACAGCAAGCGGTGATCATCCCCCTTATATTAGGTTTCTATTTTTTTGTCTGGCAGGGCAATAAAAATGCTATCCACTCTCTCCGCTCCCAAATAACAGAACAGAGAAACAGCATTACATTATCTCAAAACCATTTTTCCGAATTACCGGCTTTAACGGAGCTTCACCAGCAAATCCAGCAGATAACCGCCAGACTTAATCAAAATGGTCATATGACATTACCTACGAAAGCAGCCCCCACAAAAACAACTGTACTTAAACGGCTCCAACAACCTTTAACCCGTTCCGGCAGCGAGTTAATGGAATGGAAAAGCCACAAAGAAGGTCATCAGGTCTTATGGCATATCATATTGTCACTGACCTATGAGCAATTGCTGCTTTTTCTCAGTGAAATTCAGCAGTTGCGGCCATTATTGCTGATTAAACACCTCACAATTACCCCTGCCGATAATAGTCTGATCGTCCGTATGGTACTGGCAGATATGAGCCATGGGGAAAATATAAATCATGAGGTAAAGCAGCAATGAAGAGTTGTATTTATGTATTACTGGCACTCCTGTTTTTGTCCTTTTTCAGTTGCGCTGAAGAAACCGGACAAGAAGAAACTGCTTTTTCCATGAGCATGAGAGACCCTTTTCAACCTCCTCACAATCCTGCCGATGAAAATATGGCAGATGAAGTAACTGAACTCCATCCGTCAGAAGCGGGTGATCAGGAAATCGAATATCAGGTGATTACCCTGCAATACGCTGATGCCGGAAAAATAACAGAACAATTGCAAAAAAATACCCCTGCTTTACTGACAAAATGGGGAAAAGTAGAACATGACGCTTTAACAAACAGCCTGATATTAGAAGATAAGTTTGATGCCATTACACGCATAAAAAACTGGCTGAAAGAAGTAGATTCGCCGCAACAGCAGGTGCAAATTACGGCTCATATTGTTACCAGCAGCAGAGAAGCGTTGCATGAATTAGGTATTCACTGGGGTATTACCGCTGATCCGCAAAATCGCTCACTGGGTTTTAACCGTCTGAACCTGCATCAGCCTGCCGGTAATCAAAGCCATCGGTTAGTGCTGAATGCTGCCCGTATCCATGCCAATCTGCTGGAAATGGAACTCAGTGCGCTAGAACAGGAAAATCAACTGGATATTATTGCCAGCCCACGGCTGACAGCATCACACCAGCAACCAGCCAGTATCAAGCAGGGTTCTGATATTCCTTATATCGTTCAGGATAAGGATAAAACAACGATCCAGTTTAAAGAGGCTGTATTAGGGATGGAAGTCACTCCACATATTTTAAAGAACGGAAAAATCCGGTTAATGCTGAAGATCAGCCAGAATGCTCCCGGCCTTCCCATTAATCAGGGAGGAAATGAAAATCTGGCGATTGATAAACAGGAAATAATGACACAAGTTACCGTTAAAAATGGAGAAACACTTATTCTGGGGGGTATTTTTCAACAGAAAAAAAGCGCCAGCCTGCAAAAAGTGCCCTACCTGTCAGAAATTCCTATATTGGGAGTATTATTTAACCAACAAGGAGAACGACATAGTCGAAGGGAACTCGTAATTTTTATTACGCCTCAACTGACTGATATTTAACCATCTAAAAATATAATTATATTTATCAGGTTGTTGAAGGTAAAGAATGTGATTTCTCCAGCCTATTATCAGTCATTTTTCTTGGTCTGACCTGTTTATGGATTTGACGCTGAGAGTAATTTAGCATACAAGGATTACCTAATTGAGTGAGCAGGTCTCTTATTACCAGCAAAAACCTACCGAAAAATATCCATGGGTAGTGTTACAGTCAGCCAGAAAAAAAGCATGAACCAAACTCAATCGGTTCGTGCGGATTTATATAGTTGCAATATAGGCTGATGTGCTGAGATAATTTTTCCATCTGATCTCACATTTCACTCATGAGGTTTCAGTTTAGGTCCCGCGGCTAATCTGATTGGCGGGGCGGGTTATCATTAACAAATAGTCTTAGTAATACCAAAAACATGGCAGAGAAACGCAATATCTTTCTGGTTGGGCCTATGGGTGCCGGCAAAAGCACTATTGGTCGTCAGTTAGCTCAGCAACTCAATATGGAGTTTTACGACTCCGATCAAGAAATTGAGCGACGTACCGGAGCTGACGTGGGCTGGGTATTCGATGTGGAAGGCGAAGAAGGCTTCCGTGAACGCGAAGAAAAAATAATTAACGAACTGACTGAGAAACAAGGCATTGTATTGGCAACTGGAGGGGGTTCTGTTAAATCAAAAGAAACCCGAAACCGTCTGTCTGCCCGTGGTGTTGTCGTCTATTTAGAAACAACCATCGAAAAACAGTTAGCTCGTACCCAGCGCGACAAAAAACGCCCTTTACTTCAAGTTGATGCACCAGCACGTGAAGTTTTAGAAAATCTGGCTGATGAGCGCAATCCTCTGTATGAGGAAATTGCTGACCTGACTATACGGACAGATGAGCAAAGCGCCAAAGTTGTAGCTAATCAAATTATTGAGTTATTGGAAAAAAATTAATTTCCGTGGATTCAATCCGCAGCAAAAAATAAGGCGAAAGCTGATATGGAACAAGTGATTGTTACGTTAGGTGAAAGAAGCTACCCAATTACCATCGCCCAAGGGCTGTTTTCCAGCAGTGAAGCATTCAGGCCCCTGCAATCTGGTCAGCAGGTCATGATAGTGACCAATGAAACACTGGCTCCCCTGTATCTTGAACAGGTGAAATCCACATTGCTGAATATGGGCCTTCGGGTGAATGAAGTTATCTTGCCTGACGGTGAACAATACAAATCACTTTTTGTGCTCAATGATATATTTTCTGCCTTACTGGAAAATAACCATGCTCGAGACACAACGCTTATCGCTCTCGGTGGTGGTGTCATCGGTGATATGACGGGTTTTGCTGCTGCCAGCTATCAGCGCGGCACCCGTTTCATTCAGGTGCCCACCACTCTACTTTCTCAGGTTGACTCTTCTGTTGGTGGCAAAACTGGGGTCAACCACCCACTCGGTAAAAACATGATTGGGGCATTTTACCAGCCCGCCTCTGTTGTCATTGATCTCAACTGTTTAAATACCCTGCCAGCCCAAGAGCTATATGCAGGCCTGGCTGAAGTGATCAAATATGGCGTGATTCTGGACGGTGAGTTTTTCAGCTGGCTTGAAGATAATATCGAAAAATTATTGGATCTCGATCATCAGGCTATGGCTTACTGCATACGTCGTTGCTGTGAACTGAAAGCCTTTGTTGTTGCCGCAGATGAACATGAACGTTCTGGGATGCGGGCTTTATTAAATCTCGGCCACACTTTCGGGCATGCTATTGAAGCTGAAATGGGATACGGCGTCTGGCTACATGGGCAAGCCGTCGCGGCAGGAATAGTAATGGCAGCACGGGCTTCTGAACTTGTTGGCTCATTCTCCGGTCAGGATACGCAACGCATTATCAGCCTGCTGGAAAGAGCAAAATTGCCTGTGCATGGCCCGGCTGAAATGCCTCCTGAAAATTATTTGCCCCATATGATGCGTGATAAAAAAGTCTCTGCGGGTAAGCTTCGTCTGGTACTACCCACAGCTATCGGGAAAGCTGAACTTTGTGCTGATATCAACACTGATGTCATATTAGATGCCATCCGCCGTTGCAGAGAATGATCCCCGATTTTCTGGCTGTTTGGTATAAAATGGCTACATTAATAGATATATCCGATAGATTTCCAGATAATGGATATAATATGATCAGTTTCAGTTAGGTCAGGCCGCCAAACCTATCACTTAGTCATTAGTCATATAGCAATTGGCAGTATTATCTCGGCTGGGAGGGCATATGGACGAATCAAAATCAGAAAACAAGCAAAAAACAGAAAACGAATTTAAACCCGATACCTCTGATCGTCCCCCTCAGCGATCACGACCTCAGAAGCAGAACCCAAAACTGGCAATATCCCGTCAACAAATGATGATTGGGGTTGGCATTCTTGTGCTTCTACTGCTCATCATTGCTATCAGTTCTGCACTGAAGTCGCCAACAGAACACGAAAAGCAACAGTCACCGAATTCAGTCGAAAAAAGTATCAACCTATCCGGCTCTTCATCACCTTCCGGCAATGAGCAAAATAGTACACAGGAAGCACCATCCACAACCGTACCTTCTTCCAGCACTAATCATCCGCATGAAATAGGTATGCCGCCAATCAGCAGTACCCCCAGCCAGAGCCTTTCCCCTGACAGCGGAACGAATGGCTATAATCAGCGTGTCGAATTACCCGGTGATATTTCTGACGCTTTAAACCAGCAACAAAGTAATATCAACGATGCTGTACAAAAAAATACGGAACAGAAAAATCAGCCATCCTCACAACCGACCACACCACAACATAACCGTGCAAAGCAAACAACAGTAACACCGGTTGAACAGCCAAAAACCGAAGCACAAAACAAGGTAACCACAAAACCCGCAACCACTGACCGTCAGGTGAAGAATAAGCAAAGCACCGCAAATGTCAGTGAAGACCTGCTGAAAGAACCGGCAAATCGGTTTACACTTCAATTGAGTAGCGCCAGTCGCCCGGATACCTTGATTGCTTTTGCGAAAAAGAATAACCTTTCCCATTACAAAGTTTATGAAACTAAACGTAATGATAAGACGTGGTTTATTTTGATCTACGGTAGCTACAATTCCGCTTCTGACGCCAAAAAAGCGATTGCCTCACTCCCTGTAGACGTTCGGACACAAAAACCCTGGGTAAGAAAACTACAACAGGTTCATCAAGATCTGAAAAAATAAAACTATTTTGATTAGGCGCTGATATGCTGTCCTAAACAGAGTACAATCTGCGACTCTGAAATTATTGAATACTTTATTGACGGCATGAAAAAAAAACGCGCTTTCTTAAAATGGGCCGGTGGAAAATACCCCTTGGTGGATGATATTAAACGTCATCTGCCAGAGGGCGAACGCTTAATTGAGCCATTTGTTGGCGCAGGCTCGGTATTCCTGAATACCGATTATGATTCTTATATCTTATCAGATATCAATAGTGATCTGATCAACCTGTACGACACGGTAAAATTTCGTGCGGGTGAATTCATTGATCATGTCCGTCCCTTATTTTCACCAGCATACAATACGTCTGAAACCTTCTATCGTCTGAGAGAAGAGTTCAACAAAAGCAAGGACCCATTCCATCGCAGCGTGTTGTTTCTGTATCTTAACCGTCACTGTTATAACGGCCTTTGTCGTTATAATTTACGCGGCGAGTTTAATGTTCCTTTCGGACGCTATAAAAAGCCTTATTTTCCGGAAGATGAGCTGTACTGGTTCGCTGAGAAATCCCAGAAGGCTACTTTTATCTGCCAGCATTATGAAGTTGCATTAACTAATGCCCCAAAAGGCTCCGTGGTTTACTGCGATCCTCCATATGCACCTCTTTCGGCAACAGCAAATTTTACTGCCTACCATACAAATAGTTTCAACCTGACAGATCAGGAAAATTTGTCGCGGCTTGCCTATAATCTTTCATTTCAACATGGCATCCCGGTGCTTATATCCAACCATGACACACCGATGACACGTGAATGGTATCATCATGCTTCCCTTTACATTGTTAAAGCCCGCCGGACAATAAGCAGAAATATTCTTGCCCGCAGTAAAGTTGATGAACTTTTGGCGTTATACTGCCAGAAGTGATTGAGGTTTCCAGCCCCTAAAATAACGGGGATAAACAATGAATTGGAGAAGAGAATAATGAAGAAAGATTTTCTGATTGCCCCATCCATTCTATCCGCAGATTTCGCCCGTCTGGGCGAAGATACCGCAAAAGTGCTGGCTGCCGGTGCTGATGTTGTGCATTTTGACGTTATGGATAACCATTACGTACCAAACCTGACAATTGGCCCGATGGTCTGTCAGGCGCTGCGCGATTATGGTATTACCGCTCCCATTGATGTTCATCTGATGGTAAAGCCTGTGGATCGTATTATCCCCGATTTTGCCAAGGCCGGTGCAACCTATATCACTTTCCATCCCGAAGCGAGTGAGCATGTTCACCGAACCCTACAGCTGATTAAAGATCACGGCTGTAAAGCCGGTTTAGTCTTTAATCCGGCAACACCTCTCAGCTATCTTGATTATGTGCTGGATAAACTCGACGTTATTTTGTTGATGTCAGTGAACCCTGGGTTCGGCGGCCAGTCTTTCATTCCGGAAACCCTGCATAAATTGCGCCACGTCCGTAAAATCATTGATGAAAGCGGCTATGATATCCGTCTCGAAATTGATGGTGGTATCAAAGCCAACAACATTGCAGCAGCAGCTCAGGCTGGTGCAGATATGTTCGTTGCAGGCTCTGCTATTTTCAGTCAGCCTGACTATAAAACAGTCATTGACGAAATGCGCAGTGAATTATCAACAGTGGCATAACGACGGACAACGTGATGAAAAAAAATGTAGTAAAAGCAGTACAGGCCATTGCATTTGATCTGGATGGAACGCTGGTAGACAGCGCCGGAGGTCTGGCAGATGCTTTGGATCAGGCCCTACTCGCCAAAGGCCTGCCCGCAGCAGGCAAAGAGCGCGTTGCTGTTTGGGTGGGTAACGGCGCGGATATCATGGTTGAGCGTGCACTGAAATGGGCAGCCGGAGAATTTACCCCTGAACTGTTCTGTGAAACCCGCAGTCTGTTCGATAAATTCTATGAAACTACCGTCACAACGGGCAGCAAACTTTTTCCTCATGTCAAAGAAACTTTGGCTGAACTGGCAAAACATAATTTGCCGATGGCGATTATCACGAATAAACCAACACCTTTTATTGCCCCATTGCTGGAATCTCTCGGCATCAGTGAATACTTTTCACTGGTACTGGGGGGAGACGATGTTAAACAGAAAAAACCGCATCCGGCACCACTGTATCTGACAATGGGCATGTTTGGATTAAATAAAGACGAATTGCTTTTTATTGGTGATTCCCGTAATGATATTTTGGCTGCGCAGGCGGCAGGTTGCCCTTGTGTCGGCTTAACCTATGGGTATAACTATGGGGAATCAATAGCATTAAACCACCCGGATTATGTATTGGATAATTTTCCGGATTTACTACCAACAATTGGATTACCAACTTTGAACTTACAGGAAGCGTAATAAAATGAGCGAACCCACAGCAGCGAAACCAAAAACAGAGAAACCTATTGTATTCAGCGGCGCACAACCCTCCGGTGAATTGACCATCGGTAACTATATGGGAGCGTTACGCCAGTGGGTTCAGATGCAGGATGAATATGACTGCATCTATTGTATTGTTAACCAGCACACCATTACCGTACGTCAGGACCCTGAAGAACTGAAAAAACGTACGCTGGATACGCTGGCACTTTACCTTGCCTGTGGTATTGATCCAAAGAAAAGCACTATTTTCGTACAATCACATGTTCCGCAACATGCACAGTTGGCTTGGGCGTTGAACTGTTACACCTATTTTGGTGAACTTAGCCGCATGACTCAATTTAAGGACAAGTCTTCCCGTTATCCGGAAAACATCAATGCGGGCCTGTTTAATTACCCAGTCCTGATGGCGGCTGATATTTTGCTTTATCAGGCTGATCAGGTTCCTGTAGGCATCGATCAGAAACAGCACCTTGAATTAACCCGTGATTTGTCACAACGCTTCAATGCACTTCACGGTGATATCTTCACTATTCCACAACCTTTCATTCCGAAAGAAGGCGCTCGCGTAATGTCATTACAGGAACCGAGCAAAAAAATGTCGAAGTCTGATGATAACCGCAATAACGTCATTGCCCTGTTGGAAGATCCAAAATCTGTCGCCAAGAAAATCAAACGTGCAGTTACTGATTCCGAAGAGCCGCCTCGTGTCCGTTATGATCTGGAAAACAAGCCGGGTGTTTCCAACTTGCTGGATATTCTTTCTGGTGTAACAGGCAAGACAATCCCTGAATTAGAAGCTGAATTCGAAGGAAAAATGTACGGTCATCTGAAAGGTGCTGTTGCTGATGCTGTTAGTGAAATGCTGTCTGCCTTACAGGAACGTTTCCATCATTTCCGTAATAATGAAGCACTACTTAACCAAATCATGGCAGAAGGTGCAGCAAAAGCACAGGCTCGCGCTCAGGAGACGCTAGATAAGGTCTATGAAGCTATAGGGCTTATTGCTCATCCGTAATAGTGTTTTATACATGCCAAAGAGTGTCGTATCAGTGTTCACTCTTTGGCATATGATAACGCATAAGACACTCATATTATTTCTTTATTTGTTCCCTGCCAATATAAGAACGTCGTGAGTCACAACGAGATAAATTAACTAACTCCTTATAATTGAAAGAAACATTATTAGTTTATTTTTTAATCAGTATTTTTAACGGCTAATTATTACCGAATATTTATAATATTTGAAATTTCACTAAATTCATTTTAGTAAGAAAAATAACAAATTAAAAAAAGAGAATAAAATATAGGCGATTACTATAGCAATAATAAAAGCATAATTATCACCTATTATAAAAATTTCAATAAATTAATCAGCTATGAAATAAACGCCGGTTAAAATCCTCAATTTTTCCATGCAATATCCGCTTTTGCATCGTCAGGTTCCAGCTGGCTGATAGCCCGGCAGCCCCCATTAAACGACGATATTGTTCTGCATCAAATGGGCTATGAAAAGCGATGGAAATAGCTTCTTTCACAGAAACATCACTATTACGACTAAGAAGTTTTATTGGCTCCCCCGCATACGTTACACCTGAAGAGATAACCCGGTATAACCAACCACAGTAGCCTCTATCCTGCATTATGGCCGCGAAATTCTCAATACCGGTAACGCTATTAAGTTTATAACAAGGAGAACGAGGCTGCGTTATCTGGATAATTGCTTCTCCCCACTGGAAAATATCTCCGATATAAGTATTCTCTTCTGTCATCCCTTCCGTCGATATATTTTCACCAAATAATGGTGGTACAAATAATTCTGTTAATTCAGGGAATTGCCTTTTCCAAAATAGATAATGTTCCATAGGATAATGGCAAAGTGCACGATCAGGCCCGCCATGATAACGGGATTCAGCCTGTTCATCACCTTCCAGACCAAGAGAAGTAAGCTGTAAAAGACCATTTACCAATAGCTTGTTAATCGCACTGATACCATACTTTTCGGAAGATATTATTTTGCCTCGATACACCTGTGGGTAATACATTTGCATTTCTCCTTGAACGACTATGCAAATACTATCCTGACTGAATAAACGCAGCAAGCGTTGCTCTGTGCCCTCTGAGGGGCACAGAGGATTTGATCAACAGAAGGCATCAATCCCGGCCTTCATAACCGTCCATGTAGGTAGCTGATATTCCCTCAGACATGGCTTTGCGCCATTTTGGTGAAACGCTTTTGCTATTTTTGTAAGCCTTACCCGCAAAGTGTGATGTTCTTTGAATAGAGTTCAGAAATTCATCACTTTTTAAATAAAGTACGCGTTCCTGTGCCTCTTCGGGCGTTACCCCTGATTCCTTATCTTTTTTACCCATCTGCCAGAACTGCTCAAAAAGCGGCACAGAAAGTGTGATGCTATCGTATATTTGGGTTCTGAAATTGGGATCAAAGTCATCATTAGAGGCATAAACAAAATGCTTGGCATTGCGTTCAGCACTCGTTTTAGGCTGTGAACACCCAACTGTCAGTAAAGAGGATACGATAAGAGTTGTGGCCATCATGACCATATTCTTTTTTTTCATTATGTGCCTTCAATCGTAAAACGGAAAAGTGCCAGCCAATATAGTTGAAATTATGAGCAATAAAAAAATGCTGGTCACTGTAGTGACCAACATTATATAAGAGAATGATTTTCAATAATTATTTAATTTTTTCTTCGTAACGCTTTGCTGCTTCATCCCAATTTACGACATGCCAAAATGCCTTAATATAATCGGGGCGGCGGTTTTGGTACTTCAGATAATAAGCATGTTCCCATACATCCAACCCTAAAATGGGATAGCCAGAAGTACCGGAAATATCTTCTCCCATCAATGGACTATCCTGATTTGCAGTAGAAACAACATCGAGTTTGCCATCAGCTTTAAGTACCAGCCAGGCCCAGCCAGAACCGAAACGGGTTGCCGCTGCCTGTTCAAATTTTGTTTTGAAAGCATCAACACTACCAAAATCCCGTTCTATCGCTGCTTTTAAAACACCGGATAAAACCGTATTTAATTTCAACCCCTTCCAGAACATGCTGTGATTTGAATGGCCCCCAGCATTATTACGAATGAAAGTACGTTTATCAGCCGGAATGATATCAAGTTGCTGAACCAGATCATCAATGTCCAGCTCAGCAAGTTCAGGGAAGGCTTCCAGTGCGGAATTGGTGTTTGCAACATAGGCTTGATGGTGTTTGGTATGATGAATAATCATAGTTTGTTCATCAAAGTGAGGTTCCAGAGCATCGTAAGAATATGGTAAGGAAGGTAATGAATGACTCATATCAAATCTCCAGTGGTTTAAAAACATACACCCTTTATTTATTGGGGATGAAGATCACACCTTGTAAGCAACAGGATTATTATAGTGAATCAAACACTAATGCAAATGATTATCAATTCCATATTGTCGCTGTGGTTTCCTTTCCTTTTGTGTTTAATCTATAAATAAGAATAAATAACCAAATGAAATCCATTGGTTAGTTAGTTTTCCCAAAAATCAGGCAATTAATAACAATATATTTTATACAAATACACAGCATTAAATGTTCAATTCATAAAATCCATTCTCTCTATTGCGTGATCTTCCGCGCAAAAAAGAAACAAAAATTCTTCTTACACTTTAGTTAACCTTGTTTTGACATAGTATTAACAATTGCAAGGAGATAAAAATATGACTCAAATAATTAAGCACCCTATTCCTGCTGACATTGCAGAAACAGCCCTGATAAACAAACAACAATATCTGCAAGAGTACCAACGATCACTACAGGACCCTGAAGGGTTCTGGGGAGAGAAAGGTAAAATTGTGGATTGGATAAGACCTTATACAAAGGTAAAAAATACCTCTTTCGACCCTGGGCATATCAGCATCCGCTGGTTTGAAGATGGAACACTTAACCTAAGCGCTAACTGCCTTGACCGACATTTGCAGGAGCGAAGTAATCAGACAGCCATTATCTGGGAAGGGGACAACCCTGCTGAATCCAGACATGTTACATATCAGGAGCTATACCACGATGTCTGTCAGTTCGCCAATGTACTGAAAAAGCTCGGAGTAAAAAAAGGTGATGTTGTCGCTATCTATATGCCAATGGTGCCGGAAGCGGCTGTCGCCATGCTGGCCTGTGCCCGGATTGGCGCGATTCACTCTGTAATTTTCGGCGGCTTTTCTCCTGATGCAATTTCCGGTCGGGTTATCGATTCAAATGCTAAGTTAATCATCACAGCCAATGAAGGCATGCGAGCCGGGCGGGTTGTTCCGCTGAAAAAAAATGTCGATGAAGCACTCAGCAATCCGGCTGTGAAAAATGTCACTAATGTCGTGGTATTCAAACGTACAGATAGTAAAACAAATTGGTATACCGGACGCGATTTATGGTGGCATGAGTTAACCAAGGAAGTTAATCCAGACTGCCCTGCTGAAGAGCTCAATGCCGAAGATCCACTTTTTATTCTTTATACCTCTGGTTCAACAGGTAAGCCTAAAGGTGTTCTCCATACCTCTGGTGGCTATCTGGTCTATGCATCTTTGACATTCAAATATACGTTTGATTACCGCCCCGGCGAAGTTTACTGGTGCACAGCCGATGTTGGCTGGGTGACTGGTCACAGCTACCTGCTTTATGGCCCGCTCTCCTGTGGCGCAACAACCTTAATGTTTGAAGGTGTGCCAAACTACCCCGATGTGAATCGTCTCTGTCAGGTTGTTGATAAACATCAGGTAAATATCCTCTATACCGCACCAACAGCCATTCGGGCATTAATGGCAGAAGGGGATAAAGCCATTGAAGGAACCAAACGTACATCACTGCGGATTATGGGGTCAGTAGGTGAACCCATCAATCCTGAAGCCTGGGAATGGTACTACAAGAAAATAGGTAACAGTAAATGCCCTATTGTCGATACATGGTGGCAGACAGAAACAGGTGGATTCATGATAACACCACTGCCCGGAGCAACCGATCTCAAAGCAGGTTCAGCCACTCTGCCATTCTTCGGTGTAAACCCTGCAATAGTCGATAATACCGGAGAAACCTTGAGTGGTGAGTGTGAAGGTAATCTTGTTATTGCAGATTCATGGCCGGGGCAGGCACGCACGCTGTTTGGCGATCATGATCGTTTTGAACAAACCTACTTTTCTACCTTTAAAGGCATGTATTTCAGCGGCGATGGAGCCAGACGTGATGAAGATGGTTATTACTGGATCACTGGTCGCGTTGATGATGTCTTGAATATTTCAGGCCATCGTTTGGGAACAGCAGAAATTGAGTCTGCTCTGGTTTCTCATCCCAAAATTGCAGAAGCGGCTGTTGTCGGGATACCACACCATATTAAAGGGCAGGCGATTTATGCTTATGTCTCGTTAATTCATGGTGAAGAGCCTTCTCCTGACTTATACACCGAAGTCAGAAGCTGGGTTCGCAAAGAAATCGGCCCTATTGCGACTCCGGATATTCTGCACTGGACTGACTCACTACCCAAAACTCGCTCAGGAAAAATTATGCGTCGCATTTTACGTAAAATTGCTTCCGGTGATACTGGCAACTTAGGTGATACTTCCACTTTGGCTGATCCCGGCGTTGTGGAAAAACTATTGGAAGAAAAGCAATCTATAGTGATGCCTTAATAAATATGCCATAAGGCAAACAGAAGACACATATAGTACATATGCACGCCGCCGTAAGGCGGCTTGGTTAAACATCATCAAAAAATACAGAACTGTTCAGGGACGTGGCAGATAGTCATGCATTCTCTCGAATGTTGCTGCTCCGTATCTGGCAACATTTATATGTTGTTTAAGGTTCGTCCTTTAATACCTAAAAGGAGATAGCCTGATGAGTACCGATCTTTATCAAGAAATCGAAAACAACCCTCACTTTAAAGAATTAGTTGAAAAGCGTGGACGTTTTGCTTGGTTGTTATCTGCCATTATGTTAATACTCTATGTTGGTTTTATTTTCCTTATCGCTTTTGCTCCTGAGTGGCTAGGCACTCCTCTCTATGAAGGCTCCAGCATGACTCGTGGGATTCCTGTCGGTGTCGGTATTATTTTTATTTCTTTCATATTAACAGGAGTCTATGTAATCAGAGCGAACGGTGAATTTGACCGTTTAACCTCAGTAATTCTCAATGAGGTGAGAAAATGAGAAAACTTGTCCTATCAACAACCGCACTATTTTCTTCCCTCTACCCCATTTTCACTCAAGCAGATACCATTTCAGGTAATGTAGAAAAACACCCTTTGAATATGCAGGCAATTATCATGTTCCTGTTATTCGTCGGGTTCACACTTTACATCACTTATTGGGCATCAAAACGGACAATTTCACGTTCAGATTACTATACTGCGGGTGGGCGGATCACTGGCTTCCAAAATGGTATGGCAATCGCTGGTGATTACATGTCTGCTGCATCATTTTTGGGAATTTCAGCGCTGGTTTATACCTCCGGCTATGATGGCCTCATTTACTCCATTGGTTTCCTTGTCGGCTGGCCAATAATTCTGTTCCTCATCGCTGAAAGATTAAGAAATCTGGGACGCTATACATTCGCTGATGTTGCTTCTTACCGACTAAAACAGCGTCCAATCCGTACGTTATCAGCAGTGGGATCTCTGGTTGTTGTTGCGTTATACCTGATTGCACAGATGGTTGGAGCCGGAAAGCTCATCGAGTTGTTATTCGGACTAAATTACTACATCGCTGTTGTTTTAGTGGGTATTTTGATGGTTCTGTATGTGCTATTTGGCGGGATGCTGGCAACAACATGGGTTCAGATTATTAAAGCAATCATGTTACTGGCAGGGGCAACATTTATGGCTCTGATGGTCATGAAAGCCGTAAATTTCAACTTCAATACCCTGTTTAAAGAAGCCATTGCCGTTCACTCAAATGGACAAAGCATTATGAGTCCTGGAGGATTAGTTTCCGACCCTATATCTGCGCTTTCTTTAGGATTGGCATTAATGTTCGGTACCGCTGGTTTGCCACATATCGTTATGCGCTTCTTTACCGTTAATGATGCCAAAGAAGCACGTAAGAGTGTTTTTTATGCCACTGGATTTATCGGTTATTTCTATATTCTGACATTTATTATTGGGTTTGGCGCAATACTGTTAGTCAGCCCTAATGCCGCATTTAAAGATGGCACTGGAGCATTGCTCGGTGGGACTAATATGGCAGCAGTTCACCTTGCGACTGCCGTGGGTGGTGATTTCTTCCTTGGATTCATCTCTGCTGTCGCCTTTGCCACCATTTTAGCTGTGGTTGCAGGATTAACACTTGCGGGTGCTTCGGCCGTTTCTCATGATCTCTATGCGAATGTGATCAAACAAGGTCAGGCAAATGAAAAAGATGAATTAAGAATTTCGAAAATTACGGTTATTTTTCTAGGTGTTATCGCAATAGGGCTAGGTATTTTATTCGAAAAACAAAATATTGCCTTTATGGTCGGCCTGGCTTTCTCTATTGCAGCAAGCTGTAATTTCCCAATTATTTTGCTGTCAATGTACTGGAACAAACTGACGACAAGAGGTGCATTAATTGGTGGATGGCTGGGACTAATAACAGCCGTTGTGCTAATGATCCTTGGTCCAACAATCTGGGTTAGCATTCTTGGGCATGAAAAACCAATTTATCCCTATGAGTATCCAGCTCTATTTTCCATGATTGTAGCATTTGCCGGTGCATGGTTCTTTTCTGTCACAGATACATCAGAACAGGGTCAGAGGGAACGGGAAATGTTTCGCAGACAATTTTTACGTTCACAGACAGGAATTGGTACTGAGCAAGGAAAAGCACATTAATGCTTTAATATAGTCAAAAAGCAGAGTTGAAATAGTATATTGAAAATGCAAAAAAGCCATCCGGTTAGGGATGGCTTCTCTGGCTAATTGATGTCTGGCAGTGTCCTACTCTCACATGGGGAGACCCCACACTACCATCGGCGCTACGGCGTTTCACTGCTGAGTTCGGCATGGGGTCAGGTGGGACCA
>NZ_NIBU01000035.1:36646-39902 GCF_002632485.1 Xenorhabdus innexi
ATGTCTGGCAGTGTCCTACTCTCACATGGGGAGACCCCACACTACCATCGGCGCTACGGCGTTTCACTGCTGAGTTCGGCATGGGGTCAGGTGGGACCACCGCGCTATTGCCGCCAGACAAATCCTGTTTTCAATCCCGAACAAGCTGCTTGCGGCTTTCATGCCGCATTTTCTCTTTGAAACTTCGTCTTTCTCTCAAACACCCTAAAACACCTTCGGTGTTGTCAGGTTAAGCCGCACGGTTCATTAGTACTGGTTAGCTCAACGTCTCGCAACGCTTACACACCCAGCCTATCCACGTCCTCGTCTCGAACGCTCCTTCAGTGTCCTCAAGGGACAAGGGAAGACTCATCTTAAGGCAAGTTTCCCGCTTAGATGCTTTCAGCGGTTATCTCTGCCGCACGTAGCTACCGGGCAATGCCATTGGCATGACAACCCGAACACCAGTGGTGCGTCCACTCCGGTCCTCTCGTACTAGGAGCAGCCCCTTTCAATCTTCCAACGCCCACGGCAGATAGGGACCGAACTGTCTCACGACGTTCTAAACCCAGCTCGCGTACCACTTTAAACGGCGAACAGCCGTACCCTTGGGACCTACTTCAGCCCCAGGATGTGATGAGCCGACATCGAGGTGCCAAACACCGCCGTCGATATGAACTCTTGGGCGGTATCAGCCTGTTATCCCCGGAGTACCTTTTATCCGTTGAGCGATGGCCCTTCCATTCAGAACCACCGGATCACTAAGACCTACTTTCGTACCTGCTCGAGCCGTCACTCTCGCAGTCAAGCTAGCTTATGCCTTTGCACTAACCTCACGATGTCCGACCGTGATTAGCTAACCTTCGTGCTCCTCCGTTACGCTTTGGGAGGAGACCGCCCCAGTCAAACTACCCACCAGACACTGTCCGCAACCCGGATAACGGGCCTACGTTAGAACACCAGCCATTAAAGGGTGGTATTTCAAGGATGGCTCCACGCAGACTGGCGTCCACGCTTCCAAGCCTCCCACCTATCCTACACATCAAGGACCAGTGTTCAGTGTCAAGCTATAGTAAAGGTTCACGGGGTCTTTCCGTCTTGCCGCGGGTACACTGCATCTTCACAGCGAGTTCAATTTCACTGAGTCTCGGGTGGAGACAGCCTGGCCATCATTACGCCATTCGTGCAGGTCGGAACTTACCCGACAAGGAATTTCGCTACCTTAGGACCGTTATAGTTACGGCCGCCGTTTACTGGGGCTTCGATCAAGAGCTTCTCGCAAAGCGATAACCCCATCAATTAACCTTCCAGCACCGGGCAGGCGTCACACCGTATACGTCCACTTTCGTGTTTGCACAGTGCTGTGTTTTTATTAAACAGTTGCAGCCAGCTGGTATCTGCGACTGGCTTCGGCTCCGGGAGCAAGTCCCTTCACCTACGCGCCAGCGTGCCTTCTCCCGAAGTTACGGCACCATTTTGCCTAGTTCCTTCACCCGAGTTCTCTCAAGCGCCTGAGTATTCTCTACCTGACCACCTGTGTCGGTTTGGGGTACGATTCAATGTTACCTGATGCTTAGAGGCTTTTCCTGGAAGCCGGGCATCTGTCACTTCAGCACCGTAGTGCCTCGTCGTCACGCCTCAGTGTTAACGGCTGTCCGGATTTACCAGGACTGCCCACCTACACGCTTAAACCGGGACGACCGTCGCCCGGATGACATAGCCTTCTCCGTCCCCCCTTCGCAGTAACACCGAGTACAGGAATATTAACCTGTTTCCCATCGACTACGCTTTTCAGCCTCGCCTTAGGGGTCGACTCACCCTGCCCCGATTAACGTTGGACAGGAACCCTTGGTCTTCCGGCGAGCGGGTTTTTCACCCGCTTTATCGTTACTTATGTCAGCATTCGCACTTCTGATACCTCCAGCAAACCTCACGATTCACCTTCAACGGCTTACAGAACGCTCCCCTACCCAACAACGCCTAAGCGTCGCTGCCGCAGCTTCGGTGCATGGTTTAGCCCCGTTACATCTTCCGCGCAGGCCGACTCGACCAGTGAGCTATTACGCTTTCTTTAAATGATGGCTGCTTCTAAGCCAACATCCTGGCTGTCTGAGCCTTCCCACTTCGTTTCCCACTTAACCATGACTTGGGGACCTTAGCTGGCGGTCTGGGTTGTTTCCCTCTCCACGACGGACGTTAGCACCCGCCGTGTGTCTCCCGTGATAACATTCTTCGGTATTCGCAGTTTGCATCGGGTTGGTAAGTCGGGATGACCCCCTAGCCGAAACAGTGCTCTACCCCCGAAGATGAATTCACGAGGCGCTACCTAAATAGCTTTCGGGGAGAACCAGCTATCTCCCGGTTTGATTGGCCTTTCACCCCCAGCCACAAGTCATCCGCTAATTTTTCAACATTAGTCGGTTCGGTCCTCCAGTTAGTGTTACCCAACCTTCAACCTGCCCATGGCTAGATCACCGGGTTTCGGGTCTATACCCTGCAACTTAACGCCCAGTTAAGACTCGGTTTCCCTGCGGCTCCCCTATACGGTTAACCTTGCTACAGAATATAAGTCGCTGACCCATTATACAAAAGGTACGCAGTCACACCCCAAAGGGTGCTCCCACTGCTTGTACGTACACGGTTTCAGGTTCTCTTTCACTCCCCTCGCCGGGGTTCTTTTCGCCTTTCCCTCACGGTACTGGTTCACTATCGGTCAGTCAGGAGTATTTAGCCTTGGAGGATGGTCCCCCCATGTTCAGACAGGATACCACGTGTCCCGCCCTACTCGTCGAACTCCCGGCTTATGCGTCTTCGTGTACGGGGCTATCACCCTTTACTGCGCGCCTTTCCAGGCGCTTCCACTGACACACAAGCCGTTGTTGGTTCTGGGCTCCTCCCCGTTCGCTCGCCGCTACTGGGGGAATCTCGGTTGATTTCTTTTCCTCGGGGTACTGAGATGTTTCAGTTCCCCCGGTTCGCCTCGTTTGACTATGAATTCATCAAACGATAGTGCAACGGATTGCACTGGGTTTCCCCATTCGGGTATCGCCGGGTCTTGCGGGTCATATCCCCTTCCCGGCGCTTATCGCAGATTAGCACGCCCTTCATCGCCTCTGACTGCCTAGGCATCCACCGTGTACGCTTAGTCGCTTAACCTCACAACCCGAAGGTGTCTTCGGATTGGGGTTTTGAGAGACTCCTCAATCACCTTGCTGTCAAACAGCAAAATCACTGAGTGTTTCAAATTTTTCAGCTTGTTCCAGATTGTTAAAGAGCA
>NZ_NIBU01000036.1 GCF_002632485.1 Xenorhabdus innexi
TTCATCTCGTATGTTGCGACGACAAAACACACACCTTACAAGACAGAGTAAAAGCGCCGCCTTGTGGTCACGTTCATACTTCGCTTGCACTGCTGGCGGTGCAACAATTGAAACGTTAAAGGCTTATGTGGAGAGTCAGGCGACCCCAGATTAAGCCGCTATCGCGTCTTACGCCGTAAACCCCCGCCCTCATCGGGCGAGGGTTTACGGCGAAATTGCTAATATCATTACTTGCGGGTCAGTTTTTCCAAATCTGCTTCTATTTCTGCGATCTTATTGGCAACGACATGCTCAAGATGACGTAAGTCGTCGAGGATTTTGTGTTTCAAATCCACTTCTGCCTGTTCATGCTTGCAAATCTGATCCAGCTCTTCCAACACATAGCGCAGGTTGGTGTTGATCTCTTTAATTTCTTTGTAACCTTGCCCTGTATTATCGTCAGATACCGTTTTAAGCTGGCGTGGATATTTGAACTTAACGCTTTTGGCAAAGAATTCACCCTTATCTTTGCGGAAATAAATCTTAAGAATATCGTTATTCGCTTCCTGACGGAGGCTATAGCGATCAATATCTTCAGGATGAGTGATCCCCAGACTCTTCAAATTATCGTACATAGCGCGTCACCTAGTCACCTAAATGAAATGGAAAATATCAAGAAAACAGCGGATTTATTATCCGTTTTGGGTTTACTGAAAGTCAATTAGTTAATTGTCAGAGTAGGAAGTACGAAAGGTAACCGGTTTGATTATTGAGTTTTAAAGGATAATCAGACGAATATCGCCTGAAGAGATGTTTATCAATCTGATAGTTATGTTATTTGAGCCATCCTGTTGGATGACTCAATTTTAAAACTTAGTCAATATTTCTCAGTAGTTCGTTGATACCAACTTTGCCACGGGTTTTGGCATCTACTTTCTTCACGATAACAGCGCAATACAGGCTGTAGCTGCCATCTTTGGAAGGCAGATTACCGGATACAACGACAGACCCCGCAGGTACTCGGCCATAATGGATTTCACCGGTTTCACGATCATAGATTTTAGTACTCTGACCGATGTACACACCCATTGAGATCACAGAGCCTTCTTCTACGATAACGCCTTCTACAATCTCAGAACGGGCACCGATAAAGCAGTTGTCTTCAATGATTGTCGGATTCGCTTGTAAAGGTTCCAGAACACCACCAATGCCGACGCCGCCGGACAAATGAACATTTTTGCCGATTTGAGCGCAGGAACCAACGGTTGCCCATGTATCGACCATTGTGCCTTCATCCACATAAGCACCCAGGTTGACGTAAGATGGCATTAAAACTGTATTACGTGCGATATAGGCACCCTGACGTACTGCCGCAGGTGGCACGACACGGAAGCCTTCTTTTTCGAAACGCGCCTGATCATAATCAGCAAATTTCATCGGCACTTTGTCAAAATAGCGGCTTTCAGCCCCTTCCATCACCTGATTGTCATTAATGCGGAAAGAGAGCAGGACTGCTTTTTTCAGCCATTGATGTGTGACCCATTCACCTGCGATTTTTTCAGCGACACGCAGTTTACCGTTATCCAACATCTGAATGACCTGATTAACGGCATCACGTGTTGTGTCGTCAACAGTTAAAGGCGTGATGCTGGTGCGGTTTTCAAATGCATTTTCAATAATGCCCATTAACTCGGCAATAGGTTGTATTTGCTGCATTGGTAAGGGATCCTTTATTCTTAGTCAAATATTGGTTAGTGAACGCTATACTTTATCCTTGGTGTTAAGGGCTTCTGTCAACCTTTCTGACAATTCATCTTTGATTTTTTTATCCAGCGCCAGATAATCTTTATCAGTCAACACAAAAAAATCTTCTACACGCTCGCCGATGGTTGTAATACGGGCACCGTGCAGGGAAATACCTAATTCGGCAAAAATACTGCCGACTTTTGCCAGCAGCCCAGGCTGATCCAGAGCGACTAACTCCATGTAAGTCCGCCGGATATTTTGGGTCGGTAAGAAAGTGATTTTGGGAGGAACATCAAAATGGCGCAATTTTATAGGTAACTTGCGCGTTTTGGGTGCCTTGGGATGAGGATCGTTAATGGCTTTAAGCAAAGACTGGCGGATAGGTTCATGGCGGTCAGGAGCCAGAGAGTGATCATTCGGATCCAGTATGACAAAGGTATCCATTGCCATATCATCCCGGTTTGTAAAAATTTGGGCATTATGCACACTTAAATTGCGTCGGTCTAACTCTCCCACGACCGCAGCGAAAAGAGACGGCCTGTCCTGACACCAGATAAATATTTCCGTTCCTCCATGAGAAAATGAAGTACTGATCAAGACCATTGGCTCTGGATACTGTTGATTAACTAAGTGGCTGGCATGCCATGCCAGTTGATCCGGCGTATGGCGCAAAAAATAATCGGCGTGGCAGCGGCTCCAGATAGTATGTAATCTTTCTTCGTCAATCGCTTCCTGACGCAGCAGAGCCAGAGCCTGTAAACGATTATGCCGGATACGCTCCCGTAAATCAGGCGTATTATCTATTCCCTTAAGTAACTGGGTTTCAGTCGCAAAATAAAGTTCACGCAGCAGGCTCTGTTTCCAACTGTTCCAGAGTTTGGCATTCGTGGCACAGATATCGGCAACAGTAAGACAAAGCAGGTAGTTCAGGCGGTTCTGATTTTTGACCTGACAGGCAAATTGCTGAATGACTTCGGGGTCCTGTATATCCCGTCGCTGTGCAGTGATTGACATCAGTAAATGGTAACGAACAAGCCACTCTATTAATTCAGCTTCATAAGTGGTTAATCCATGCTGTCTGGCGAATGCAAACGCATCTTTTGCTCCCAGCTCCGAATGGTCACCGTTACGCCCTTTGGCAATATCATGGAAAAAAGCAGCCAGCCGCAGTAACTCAGGCTGCGGTATACGAGGGTAGAGGTCAACACACACAGGATGAAGCAGGCGATTATTTTCATCGGCAAAACTTTCGAGTTTCTGCAATAACCGGATCGTGTGTTCATCGACGGTGTAAGCGTGGAACAGGTCAAACTGCATTTGGCCGACGATGTTGCTCCAGAGCGGCGTATAGGCACTTAACACACTGTGGCGATGCATAGGAAGTAAAGCACTTTTGACGGCGTGAGGATGCTTCAGAATCGCCATAAAAATTTTCCGGGCTTCAGGAAGTTCGCACAAGGGCTGTGTGAGATTCCTGCGGGCATAGCGAAGCTGACGTAATGTAGTGGAATAGATCCCGTTAATTTCCTGATGAACAGCCATGTGATAAAACATTTTCAGGATTGAGGCCGGATCATGGGTGAACAGTGATTCATCAATGACATCAATCAGATCCCCGCGCAATTGAAACGCTTCATTCAGGGGGCGGGGTTTTTCATCGGGTTGTAGTGTCAGTATCGCTTCATCAAACAGTTGCAGCAGCATATCGTTCAGTTCGCTGACGCGGCGTGTCACACGATAGAAATTTTTCATCATACGTTCAACAGGCTGATTATGTTCACCTTTGTAACCAAGAAGTTTTGCGACACTGAACTGCTGTTCAAACAACAGTCGGTTATCATAACGGGTGACAGACAGATGAAGGGCAAAACGGATACGCCAGAGAAAATTCTGACACTCGTTCAACTCGTCCCGTTCTTCATGCGTCAGGAAACCAAAATCGACCATTTCATCTAAAGATGTCGCCCCGAAATGGCGGTGAGCCACCCAAAGTAATGTGTGAATATCACGTAACCCTCCCGGACTACTTTTGATATCAGGCTCCAGATTGTAGCTGGTGCTGTGATAACGCTGATGGCGATTTTTCTGTTCGATCAGTTTGGCGGCAAAAAATTGGTCAGAGGGCCAGAAATCATCACTGAAAATCTGTTTCTGCAAGCGTAAAAACAGGGGTAAATCACCACAGATTAAGCGGGATTCCACTAAATTAGTAGCGATAGTCAGGTCGGCAAGCCCTTTTTCAAGGCACTCTTCGAATGTTCTGACACTGTGACCAACATCCAGACGAATATCCCAGAGCAGAGCAATAAATTGCCCAATTTGGGTTGACTGTTCTTCAGTCAGCGGATGTTCACTGAGAACCAGCAGATCGATATCAGAAAGCGGGTGCAACTCGTGCCGCCCATAACCACCAACGGCAATCAGAGAAAGAGTGTCTATCTGATCAAATCCATACTGTTGCCACAAACGGGTCAGAAGCCTGTCAATATAATCACTGCGGGCATAAATCAGCGCTGTCGTGGAAATTCCTGCCTTGAATGCCTGTTCAAGCCACAGTTGAAATTCATCAATATGCTGCTTCAGCACGGAGCATTGTAGATCGTCAGATGAAAACTCCACCGGAGAAAGCGGTGGAATAGGGGCGTGTGCAAAAGCAATATCAACTGGCATATTCAGAACCCTATGATAAGAAAAGCGTTGAGATGAACAGGCGTTATAGCCGATGGCTTAAGTAGTCGATGATGAAGCCCTGTGGGGACAGTTTATGTACAAGGGCTTCATTTAGCAATGCCGTCTTGGTGACGGGAATTTTGGCAGGAATGAAAAACTTACGCGTTAACCAACACTGCTGAAATCTGCGCTTCTTCTTCCTTACGCCACGTCATGATTTCACAGCCGTTGTCGGTAACAACAATCGTGTGCTCGTATTGTGCAGACCAGCCGCGATCTTTAGTTTTGACAGTCCAGCCATCTTTCATGGTACGGATACGATAGTCGCCCGCATTGACCATTGGTTCGATGGTGAAAGCCATGCCTTTTTGCAGCACAACACCACCATCATCCGCATCGTAATGCAGTACGTGAGGCTCTTCGTGGAAAACCCGGCCGATACCATGACCACAGTATTCACGGACAACAGAGTAATCATTGCCTTCCACATATTGCTGAATGGCTTTACCGATAGTGCGCAGACGAATACCCGGTTTCACCATTTTCAGAGCAAGATACAGACTTTCCTGAGTCACGCGGCACAGGCGCTCACCCTGAATCGTCGGTGTGCCGACAATGAACATTTTGGAGGTGTCGCCGTGAAATTCATCTTTAATCACAGTGACATCGATATTAACGATATCGCCGTCTTTCAGTACCTTGTCATCACTTGGGATACCGTGGCAAATCACGTCATTGACAGAAATACAGACGGATTTAGGAAAACCGTGGTAGCCCAGACAGGCGGAAATAGCCTGTTGTTTCTCAGTGATATGTTCGTGGCAGATCCGATCCAGTTCACCTGTGGTAACACCCGCTTTAACGTGCGGTTCGATCATCTCCAGAACTTCTGCTGCCAGACGACCGGCAACGCGCATTTTCTGAATATCTTCATCTGTTTTGATAGTAATAGCCATGAAATCAGTCCATTAGAATCGTTAAGTTACCGATTCTTTGATATGAATTAAGGAAAAAATGATGACAGTAATGGTATCAGCCCACTCTATATCTAACAATAACCGTTGACTGCCAAGAGGACAGAAAGCGATAACAAATGTTGGTGTATAGGGATGGATTATGGTATAAAGCGCGCCGGTATTCTGTGTAATTGTTTCCTGTAGAAGCAATATTTCAGAAATGCTAAATAAACTCATTTGTGTAAATAACACACACGGATCGGCACATACACCGGGGTGCTCTCATGTGACTAATTCGTATGAATATTCTTCATGCGATATCAATAGCACACAGTTAAAGAGTCGGTGTCATGGGATCTGTGGAGGCATAACCCCAATTAACTTTATAGAGGTCTAAAATGGCAACTGTTTCCATGCGCGATATGCTGCAAGCGGGCGTTCACTTCGGTCACCAGACTCGTTACTGGAACCCAAAAATGAAACCTTTCATCTTTGGCGCTCGTAACAAAGTTCATATCATCAACCTGGAAAAAACTGTTCCAATGTTCAACGATGCTTTGGCTGAACTGAACAAAATTGCTTCCCGTAAAGGCAAAATTCTGTTTGTTGGCACCAAGCGTGCTGCAAGCGAAGCAGTAAAAGAAGCAGCTCTGAGCTGTGACCAATACTTCGTTAACCACCGTTGGTTAGGTGGTATGCTGACTAACTGGAAAACTGTTCGTCAGTCAATCAAACGTCTGAAAGATCTGGAAGTTCAGTCTCAGGACGGTACTTTTGACAAGCTGACCAAGAAAGAAGCGCTGATGCGTACTCGTGAGCTTGGCAAACTGGAAAACAGCCTGGGCGGTATCAAAGACATGGGCGGCCTGCCTGATGCTCTGTTTGTTATCGATGCTGAGCATGAACACATCGCTATCAAAGAAGCAAACAACCTGGGTATCCCAGTATTCTCTGTTGTTGATACTAACTCTGATCCAGATGGCGTTGATTTCATTATCCCTGGTAACGACGATGCAATCCGTGCAGTAAAACTGTACCTGACTGCTGCGGCGACTTCTGTTCGTGAAGGTCGTTCACAGGATCTGGCTGTTCAGGCAGAAGAAGGTCTTGTAGACGCTGAATAATAAGGCATGCTCATTTCTGAGCCCTTATTGACCAGGTATTGAAATATATTGGTTAGGGGGCCTGTCAAGGCCCCCTTTACATATCTGATATAGAACTATTATCTGATAACTTTCCACGCGGAATATTATCTTCCCGCGAGACACATCGAGGAATTAAACAAATGGCTGACATTACCGCTGCTCTGGTAAAAGAACTGCGTGAGCGTACTGGCGCAGGCATGATGGAATGTAAAAAAGCACTGGTTGAAGCGAATGGTGATATCGAGCTGGCTATCGATAACATGCGTAAATCAGGTCAGGCAAAAGCGGCTAAAAAAGCAGGCCGTGTTGCAGCTGAAGGCGTTATCCTGGTTGAAGTTTCAGCAGATGCTAAATTCGCAGGTATCGTTGAACTGAACTGTGAAACTGACTTCGTTGCTAAAGATGCTGGCTTCCTGGCATTCGGTAAAGAAGTTATCGCTTCCGTTATGGCTGACAAAAACGCTGACATCGATGCCCTGAAGGCTAAGTTCGAAGAACAGCGTACTGAACTGGTTGCTAAAATCGGTGAAAACATCAACATCCGTCGTGTTGCTGTTCTGGAAGGCGAAGCTGTAGGTTCTTACCTGCACGGTGCTCGTATCGGTGTTCTGGTTGCGGCTGAAGGCGCAAGCGAAGAACTGATTAAGCACGTTGCAATGCACGTTGCTGCAAGCAAACCAGAATATGTTGATCCATCTGACGTTCCTGCTGACGTTGTTGCACGTGAGCACCAGATCCAGCTGGATATCGCAATGCAGTCCGGCAAACCACGCGAAATCGCAGAGAAAATGGTTTCTGGCCGTATGAACAAATTCACCGGCGAAATCTCTCTGAATGGTCAGAACTTCGTGATGGACCCAAGCAAAACTGTTGGCGCTCTGCTGAAAGAGAACAATGCCAAAGTTATCAACTTCATCCGTTTTGAAGTTGGCGAAGGCATCGAGAAAGTTGAAGCTGACTTCGCAGCAGAAGTTGCTGCGATGAGCAAACAGTCTTAATTGTCTGAACGGAGCCGCCGATTGGCGGTTCTGTTTTATTTAAGAAGTACTTTTACATCCGGCTGTATAGCATGGATGTGTATTAACTGAATAATTGTAGCAACCCCCAATAATCCTTATCTGCTTAGGACTGAACACCATGGCAACCAATGCAAAACCCGTATATCAGAGAATCCTGCTTAAGCTCAGTGGAGAAGCCCTGCAAGGCGCAGAAGGTTTTGGTATCGATGCTAGCGTCTTAGACCGCATGGCTCAGGAAATCAAAGAACTGGTTGAGCTGGGTATTCAGGTCGGCGTCGTTATTGGCGGAGGTAACTTGTTTCGTGGAGCCGGTCTGGCTGAAGCAGGAATGAACCGTGTAGTCGGCGACCACATGGGCATGTTGGCAACAGTAATGAACGGTCTGGCTATGCGTGATGCCTTACACCGCGCCTATGTGAACGCCCGTCTGATGTCCGCTATTCCACTGAATGGCGTCTGTGATAACTATAGCTGGGCTGAAGCCATCAGCTTACTGCGTCATGGTCGTGTTGTTATTTTCTCGGCAGGTACTGGCAACCCGTTCTTTACGACAGATTCCGCAGCCTGTCTGCGCGGCATTGAAATTGAAGCGGATGTTGTATTAAAAGCAACCAAAGTTGACGGGGTCTATTCCGCTGATCCTGCAAAAGATCCAGAAGCTGTTCTTTATAACAAACTTGATTATCAGGATGTATTGGAGCGTGAACTGAAAGTTATGGATCTTGCTGCCTTTACACTGGCGCGTGATCATAACCTGCCAATCCGTGTCTTCAATATGAACAAACCAGGCGCACTTCGTCGTGTTGTAATGGGTGAAAATGAAGGTACGCTGATTTCTCACGACTGATTTTTTGTATTCAGAGACATCAGTGAGATTTGACGGTATGATCAGCGTCCTGATGCGCCAAATTTAATGACACAGGGCCATAGTACGCCGTGTCGGCATTTATGGTCTAGAAAATAACCAGCTCCCAAGGGTTTATAACGTGATTAATGAAATCAAAAAAGACGCACAAGACCGCATGGAAAAAAGCGTCGAAGCACTGAAAAACCAAATCAGCAAGGTGCGTACCGGCCGTGCTTCTCCCAGCCTGCTGGATGGCATCAGCATCGAATATTATGGCGCTTCGACTCCTCTGCGTCAGATCGCGAACGTTGTTGCCGAAGATGCACGTACTTTAGCAATCACAGTATTTGATCGTTCTATGACTGCGGCTGTTGAAAAAGCGATTATGGCTTCTGATTTGGGTCTGAACCCATCTTCTGCGGGTACGATTATTCGCGTTCCTTTGCCACCGCTGACTGAAGAACGTCGTAAAGATCTCATCAAAGTTGTTCGTGGTGAGGCAGAGCAGGGTCGTGTGGCGGTTCGTAATATTCGCCGTGATGCTAACGATAAAGTGAAAGCCCTGCTGAAAGATAAAGAAATCAGTGAAGATGAAGAACGCCGTTCACAGGACGATATTCAGAAACTGACTGATACCTTCATTAAAAAGGTTGATGAAGCACTGGCGAACAAAGAAGCTGAGTTGATGGATTTCTAATAACCATTTCCTTGCTATATCCGGTTATACCCAGCGTATTTCGAGTTGCACCGTAGCTAATAAAGAGGCAATTTGAAAGATGGCGGGTATAACTCAACGCCGCAGCCCTGCGGCGTTATTCTTATCATTTAATATTATCAATATTACATTTCGTATCACATTTCTTTCTCAGGCAATGGACATAGTGATCAGGACAGATCAAACTATTGCGATTTTATATCAGTAGAATACTCGAGTATTAATATGAAACGCTTAACTATCCTCGGTTCAACGGGGTCCATCGGGACAAGTACACTCTCAGTTGTCAGGAAGAACCCGGAGCAATTCCGTGTAGTAGCACTTGTTGCCGGGAAAAATAGCGGGATCATGGCTCAGCAGTGTCTGGAGTTTCAGCCTCAGTATGCTGCAATGGCAGATGAACATTCAGCGACAGAGTTGCGGCGGTTATTGCAGGAACAGGGCTGTCAGACTGAAGTTCTGTCCGGAAAAGAAGCTATCTGTGATTTAGCCGCACTGGATGATGTCGATCAGGTTATGTCTGCGATTGTTGGTATCGCAGGTTTACTGCCAACTCTGGCAGCCATCCGCAAAGGTAAGCAGGTTTTGCTGGCAAATAAAGAATCACTAATTACCAGCGGGCGCTTATTTATGGAGGCTGTTAATCAATACAAAGCACAATTGCTGCCGATTGATAGCGAGCATAATGCCATTTTCCAGAGCCTGCCTGAGTCAGTCCAGCACAACCTTGGTAATGCAACGTTAAAAGATCATGGCATTTCCAGCATTATTCTGACTGGTTCTGGTGGCCCATTCCGCAAAACGCCACTGGAAAAATTTCCTTATTTCACACCCGATGAAGCCTGTGCTCATCCAATCTGGTCAATGGGACGCAAAATATCCGTTGATTCTGCAACAATGATGAATAAAGGGTTGGAATATATTGAAGCCCGTCACTTGTTCAATGCTTCTGCTGATGAAATGGAAGTTCTGCTGCACCCGCAGTCGGTGATCCACTCAATGGTGCGCTATCAGGACGGCAGTATTATTGCACAGTTGGGAACACAGGATATGTGTACACCAATCGCTTACAGCATGGCTTATCCCAACCGGATTGAATCCGGTGCCAGACCGCTGGATTTTACTGAACTCAGCACACTGACTTTCGAAGCACTGGATTATCGTCGTTACCCATGTCTTAAACTGGCAATTGATGCCTGTCATGAAGGTCAGTCAGCAACAACCGGGCTGAATGCCGCTAATGAAGAAACAGTCAGTGCCTTCTTGCAGAATAAAATTCGTTTTACTGATATTGCGATGGTAAATCGGCAGGTTGTTGAAAAATTAAATTTACCTGAACCTCAAAGTATTGAAGAGGTCTTAGAAATCGACCAGATAGCAAGAACTCTGGCGAAAGAGGCAATTGGGGCCTCTGTTAACTAGCGAATTTTGTTAATAAGTATATGTTTGTTTGCATTTTGGCAAATGGTATAGTTCGCAGGTAAATTGTAGTTGCTATAATAGCCAGTTCAATATTTAGCGTATTTTGGCTCACGTTTTTGAACCATGTATCAGAGATAAGGGTTTTCTATCAGGTATATGCCAGAAACAGCCGTGATAATTGTTGGCACGGCTTTTTCGTGTGTGAAAATTCTTGAGCTATACAATGCCAGCTTAATTATTTAAGGATTAGTTTGAGTGATATCTCCGAGTGATTGTGACTCATCGCTGCCATTACCCAGACATGTTGCCATTATTATGGATGGTAATGGCCGTTGGGCAAAAAAGCGTGGGAAATTAAGAGTTTTTGGTCATCGTGCAGGAATTAAGGCTGTGCGGAGTGCTGTGAGCTTTTCGGTTAAAAATAACATCGAATCACTGACATTATATGCTTTCAGTAGTGAAAACTGGAATCGACCACAACAAGAAGTCAGTTCATTAATGGAACTGTTTGTTTTTGCCCTCGATAATGAAGTGAAGAGCTTACATAAGCACAATGTGAAATTGTCTGTTATTGGTGATATTAGTCGGTTTAGCGCACGGTTGCAGGAGCGTATCCGCCGTTCCGTGGAATTGACGGCGGGCAATACCGGATTGCAGCTTAATATTGCTGCCAATTATGGCGGTCGCTGGGATTTAATTCAGAGTGTCAGGCAGATTGCTGAAAAAGTCAGGGCAGATCAGCTTGAACCTGAAGAGATTACCGAATCAACCGTGAGCAGCTTCATGAGTCTGAGTCAGCAATCTGATGTTGATTTAGTGATCAGAACCGGAGGCGAGCATCGTATCAGTAATTTCCTGTTATGGCAGATAGCTTATGCAGAATTATATTTTACCGATATACTTTGGCCTGATTTTGATGAAACAGCCTTTGAAGGTGCTATTAATGCCTTTACTAAACGAGAACGCCGTTTTGGCGGAACGCCAGACGATGCCGAAGTGGGATCATAGGAGGAGAACTTGCTGAAGTACCGTCTTTTAACTACGTTAATATTAATTCCTCTTGTTGTTGCAGCTCTGTTTTTACTTCCTCCTTCAGGATTCGGGTTGGTTGTCATCGCAGTTTCAGCACTTGCGGCATGGGAATGGGGGCAGTTTGCCGGGCTATTCACTCAGGCCAAACGTGTAGCACTGGCCGTATTGTGTGCCGCGGGGCTGCTTGCTTTGCAATATTCTTTGACAGATTTCACTCACCTTACTGAAAAACCACAAATTCTGTATCTATTATGGGCGGGAATGCTCTGGTGGATTGTGGCTGTCTTATTAGTTGTTGCTTACCCTGCCTCAGCTTCTATTTGGAAATCTTCCGTTATACTGCGCTTGTTATTCGGCTTTCTGACGATTGTGCCATTCTATTGCGGGATGATGGTTCTCCGCACTCAGGGCTATGAAAATAATACTTACAATGGTGCGTGGTGGCTGCTGTATGTGATGCTGTTGGTTTGGGCTGCTGATTCAGGCGCTTACATTTTCGGCCGCACATTAGGTAAGCATAAAATGGCACCTAAAGTATCACCGGGTAAAACCCTTGAAGGGCTGGCGGGCGGGTTGCTGACAGCGGCGCTTATTTCCTGGTTGTTCAGTAAGTACGCTCTGGTCTCTGCGATGCCAGAGAACTTACTGCTGATTTCTGTTGTTGTCGTTATTGCCTCTGTTTTTGGTGATTTGGCCGAAAGCATGTTCAAACGGGAATCAGGTATTAAAGACAGTAGCCAGTTGATTCCGGGGCATGGCGGTGTGATGGACAGGGTAGACAGTTTAACGGCGGCAGTTCCTGTTTTTGCGGGGCTGGTCATGTTAGTTTCTTCTGGGTTTGGTCTTTGAAGGTATAGCAATGGATATTCTCTGGAATCTGGCTGCATTTATTGTTGCATTGGGCGTGCTTGTCACAGTGCATGAATTTGGTCACTTTTGGGTGGCCAGACGGTGTGGTATTTACGTTGAACGCTTTTCTATCGGGTTTGGTAAAGCACTTTGGCGTCGTACAGATAAACAGGGAACCGAATTCGTCATTGCCCTTATCCCTTTGGGCGGCTATGTCAAAATGCTCGATGAACGAGTTGAGGCGGTTGCCCCTGAACGCCGCCATATGGCGTTCAATAATAAAACGATCGGGCAGCGGGCAGCCGTTGTCAGTGCCGGGCCAATCGCAAACTTTATTCTGGCTGTTATCGCTTACTGGCTGGTTTTTGTGATCGGCGTACCTTCGGTACGATCGGTGATTTTGGATATCAAACCCGACTCTATTGCGGCTCAGGCAAATATTTTACCCGGAATGGAACTAAAAGCCGTTGATGGTATCGAAACTCCTGACTGGAATTCAGTAAGGCTCGCTTTAATAAGTAAAGTCGGAGAATCTTCTGTGTCGCTGGATGTAGCACCGGAGGATTCTTCGGAATCCATTCAAAGAACGCTGGATTTACGGAACTGGGCTTTTGATCCATCCCGACAGGATATCCTGCTGTCTTTAGGTATTATGCCGGTTATTCCGTACCCTAGCTCTCAGGTAGAGAACATTTATCCCGGTTCAGCGGCAGAAAAAGCAGGTTTACAAAGCGGGGACAGGATAGTTAAAGTCGATGGTCAGAATGTAGATATCTGGCATCCTTTTGCATCTTACGTCAGGAAGAATCCAAATGTTCCTCTGAAACTGGATGTTGTAAGAGCTGGCAATACGATGGCTCTGTCACTGATACCTGAAGCCAGAAAACTTTCCGATGGACGTGAAGAGGGGTTTGCTGGCGTTGAATTAAAAGTCATCCCACTGGCTGATGAATACAGAACAGTTCAACAGTATGGGCCTTTTTATTCTGTTTATGAAGCCGGGGAGAAAACCTGGCAGCTGATCAAGCTGACCGTAAATATGATTGGCAAACTGATTGTCGGGGATGTGAAACTTGATAATCTGAGTGGCCCTATTTCCATCGCCAAGGGAGCTGGTGTGTCGGCGGATTCTGGCTTGGTGTATTATTTGATGTTTTTGGCGTTAATCAGCGTCAATCTTGGGATCATAAACTTGTTCCCATTACCTGTACTAGATGGTGGACACTTGCTTTTCCTTGCTATCGAGAAGATTAAAGGAGGGCCGGTTTCCGAGCGTGTACAAGACTTCAGTTATCGCATTGGTGCTATATTGCTGGTGTTATTAATGGGGCTTGCACTTTTCAATGATTTCTCCCGCTTTTAGGTGGGAGACCAGTTAGGAAAACGCATAACAACGATGGCGATGAAAAAGTTGCTCATAGCGTCGCTGCTGTTCGGCAGCGCCACTGCATACGGTTCAGACGGATTCGTAGTTCGGGACATTCATTTTGAGGGTCTTCAACGTGTCACCGTTGGTGCAGCATTATTGAATATGCCAGTGCGCGTAGGTGATACAGTCAGCGATGAAGATATCAGTCGTATGATTCATGCCCTGTTCGCGACTGGAAATTTTGAAGATGTTCGTGTCCTGCGTGATGGTGATTCACTGGTTGTTCAGGTAAAAGAACGTCCAACCATTGCCAGCATTACTTTCTCCGGTAATAAGGCGGTGAAAGATGACATGCTCAAGAGTAACCTTGAAGCATCACGCGTTCGTGTTGGTGAAGCTCTTGACCGCACCATGCTGTCGAATATCGAAAAGGGCCTGGAAGATTTTTACTATAGTGTCGGTAAATACAACGCTACAGTGAAGGCTGTTGTCACACCACTTCCCCGTAACCGGGTTAACCTGAAACTTGTTTTTTCTGAAGGTGTTTCTGCCAAAATACAGCAGATTAACATTGTTGGTAATAAAGCCTACTCAACGAGTAAATTGCTCGATAATTTCCAACTCAGAGATGATGTTCCGTGGTGGGATCTGACGGCTGATCAGAAATATCAGAAACAGAAATTAGAGGGCGACCTTGAAAAATTGCGCAGCTTCTACCTTGATAGAGGATACGCGCGGTTTAATATTGATTCGACTCAGGTCAATCTGACACCTGATAAAAAAGGGATTTATATTACTGTCAACATCACTGAAGGTGATCAATATAAAATTTCAGGTGTTGATGTAAATGGTAATCTGGCGGGCTATCAGTCTGAAATCACAGAACTGACGAAAATTAAGCCGGGTTCGCTGTATAACGGAACAGAAGTCACCCACATAGAAACGGCCATCAAACATCTTCTTGGCCGTTATGGTTATGCTTATCCCCGTGTCATGACACAGCCTGAAATCAATGATGCCGACAAAACTGTGAAACTGCACATCAATGTAGATGCCGGTAACCGCTTCTATGTACGTAATATTCGTTTTTCTGGCAATAGCACCAGTAAAGATTCGGTATTGCGTCGTGAAATGCGTCAGATGGAAGGGGCATGGCTGGGTAATGATTTAGTTGAATATGGTAAAGAACGCCTCAATCGTCTGGGTTACTTTGAAACTGTTGATGTTGCAACCGAGCGTGTACCGGGCAGTCCGGATCAGGTTGACGTAATTTATAAAGTCAAAGAACGTAATACAGGCAGCATGAACTTCTCGGTAGGCTACGGTACTGAAGGCGGTATGAGTTTTCAGGTCGGAGTTCAACAGGATAACTGGCTGGGTACAGGTAATGCTGTGGGGATTAATGCCAGTAAGAATGATTACTCAACATCAGCCGATTTATCCTTTACGGACCCTTACTTCACGATTGACGGTGTAAGTTTAGGAGGGCGGGTATTTTATAATGATTTCCGCGCGGATGACGCTTCGCTTTCTAACTATACCAATAAATCATATGGTACAGATGGCACGCTCGGCATTCCTCTCAATGAGAATAACTCACTGTATGCCCGGTTAGGTTATGTTAACAATTCCCTGTCTAATATACGCCCTCAATTGGCGATGTGGCGTTATATGGAGAAAATGCATAAAAAGCCGGATTTTGAGGAAAAAGCCAGGTTTGATGCTAAT
The DNA here is from genome assembly GCF_002632485.1 of Xenorhabdus innexi. GTDB lineage: Bacteria > Pseudomonadota > Gammaproteobacteria > Enterobacterales > Enterobacteriaceae > Xenorhabdus > Xenorhabdus innexi. Next base: position 15,478 of record NZ_NIBU01000036.1, read on the forward strand.
GACGTAACAATGACGGTTGGCTGGAGCTATAACAATCTTGACCGCGCGTTCTTCCCGACTTCCGGTGTTAAAGCCGGTCTGGATACTAAAGTCACGGTGCCCGGTTCCGATAACCAATTCTATAAAGTTACGCTGAACTCTTCTGCTTACTATCCTATTGATGATAACCGTACCTGGGTCATGATGGGTCGTACCCGACTGGGTTATGGCGGCGGCATTGGTGGCAAAGAACTGCCGTTTTATGAAAACTTTTATGCGGGTGGCTCCAATAGCGTCCGTGGCTTCCGCCCTAACAATATCGGGCCAAAAGCGGTTTATCTGGTAAAAGGTGCAGACGGTAAGCCTGATATGACAAAAGCATCCCTGTCTCAGGATGCAGTAGGGGGTAATGCACTGGCAGTTGCCAACTTCGAACTGATTACGCCAACACCGTTCCTGGATGCAAAATATGCCAATTCAGTAAGAACTTCTCTGTTTGTTGATGCGGGAACAGTATGGGATACCAATTGGGATAACAGTTACGCAGGGTTACCTGACTACGGTAAACCGAATAGAGTCCGTGTTTCTACAGGTATCGCACTGCAATGGTTATCACCATTGGGCCCGCTTTCTTTCTCCTATGCGAAGCCAGTTAAAGATTACAAAGGGGATAGAACAGAGCAATTCCAGTTCAATATTGGTGGGACATGGTAAGAAATCAATCGTTATTGGTGGAAAATCGCTTTATTATTGGATAAGGCGATTATATGACCTGTGAGTTTCGGGTTGCATCGCAGTCCAAAAAGAGGCAGCTTGGAAGACAACGGGTATCAATATCCCAACGTGTAAAATGGCGTAGGTCAAAGGAGTTTATAGTGAAGAAAGTACTGTGTGCAGTAAGCCTTGGTATTGCATTAGCGTTTTCTGCCGGTGTTCAGGCAGCAGACAAAATCGCTGTTGTGAATGTTGCTGAAATTTTCCAACAATTGCCAGCTCATGAAGCTGTTGCAAAGCAACTGGAAAGTGAATTCAAAGGCCGAGCTTCCGATTTACAGCGTATGGAATCTGATTTGCAGGCTAAAATCCAGAAATTGCAGCGTGATGGCTCAACGATGAAAGCGAGTGAACGCGAAAAACTGGAAAAAGACGTAATTGCTAAACGTGATGAGTTTGCGAAAAAGGCACAGTCTCTTGACAATGATAGCCGCCGTCGTCAGGCGGAAGAGCGTGATAAGCTCGTGAATCGTATCCGGGATGCGGTTAAGGTCGTTGCAGGTAAAGAAGGCTATGACATTGTTCTGGATTCAAGTGTCGCGGTCTATACTACATCCGGTAAAGATATTACCTCAGACGTAATGAAGCAGGTTAAATAAGTAAATGGTTTCAATTCGATTGGCTGACCTTGCTCAGCAGTTGAATGCGCAATTACATGGTGATGGCGATCTCGTCATCACTGGTATTGCCCCTATGTATTCAGCAAACAGCGAACAAATTACATTTTTATCAGATAGCCGTTATACCGATAAACTTGCAGAGTGTCAGGCTGCGGCAGTTGTGTTGCGCGAAGCTGATCTTCCTTATTGCAAGGTTGCTGCGTTGGTGGTTGATAACCCTTATCTGGCTTATGCGCGTATGGCGCAAATTATGGATACAACGCCACAGCCAGCGCAGGATATCCACTCATCAGCAGTGATTTCTCCAGAGGTGACATTGGGAAGAAATGTTGCAATCGGAGCAAATACTGTCATCGAATCGGGTGTTGTACTGGGTGACGGAGTCGTTATTGGTGCCGGATGTTTTGTTGGTAAAAATACCCATATTGGTGCAGGAACCCGCCTTTGGGCCAATGTTTCGGTATATCATAATGTCGAAATTGGTGAGCAGTGTCTCATTCAGTCAGGTGCTGTGATAGGATCTGATGGTTTCGGCTATGCGAATGATCGCGGAAATTGGATTAAAATTCCGCAATTAGGCACGGTAATTATTGGAGATCGCGTTGAAATAGGCGCATGTACCACTATCGATCGTGGTGCTCTGGATAACACTGTTATCGGTAATGGTGTTATCATTGATAACCAGTGTCAGATTGCCCACAACGTTACAATTGGTGACAACACGGCAGTTGCGGGCGGTGTCATTATGGCGGGCAGCCTGAAAGTCGGCCGTTATTGTATGATTGGCGGAGCCAGCGTTATCAACGGGCATATGGAAATCTGTGATAAAGTAACTGTGACTGGCATGAGCATGGTAATGCGTCCAATCACTGAACCTGGTGTATACTCATCAGGTATCCCGCTACAACAGAATAAAGTCTGGCGTAAGACGGCTGCTTTGGTAATGAATATCAACGAAATGAATAAGCGGCTGAAATCTGTTGAACGCAAGCTTGAAGGTAACGACAAGTAATCATACGAACTTTTTGTTGGTTAAGTTTTTATTTTTGCGGCCTGTTTGATAACTCCACCGGGGTTAACGCAGGCCGCGTCATTAGTGCTTTGTTTTTATACTGCATTAGTTTTAGTGCATATTTTTAATACTACGATTGGATATAGACAGGAAGAGTATTTAGATGAGTGATAATCATACTCTGCAAATTGACGAAATTTTGAAATTACTACCACATCGCTACCCATTTCTGCTGGTAGACCGAGTCCTGGATTTCGAAAAAGGCAAGTTTCTGCGGGCAGTTAAAAATGTAACGGTTAATGAACCATTTTTTCAGGGGCATTTCCCGGGTAAACCTATTTTCCCCGGTGTATTGATCCTTGAAGCAATGGCTCAGGCGACAGGTATTCTGGCATTTAAAAGTGTTGGTACGCTGGAGCCGGGAGAATTGTATTACTTTGCAGCTATTGATGGAGCGCGTTTTAAGCGTCCGGTTCTGCCAGGTGATCAAATGATTATGGAAGTAGAGTTTATTAAAGAACGCCGTGGTGTTGCGCGTTTCAGAGGTGTAGCGAAAGTCGATGGAGAAGTGGCTTGCGAAGCTGAAATGATGTGTGCCCGCCGCCGTGAGGCTTAATGCATGATTGATCCGACCGCTGTTATTCATCCTTCTTCAATTATTGAAGAGGGAGCTATTATTGGTGCCAATGTCCGCATTGGCCCATTTTGTTATATTGGTTCGCAAGTAGAAATCGGTGAAGGGACTGAATTAAAATCCCATATTGTGATCAACGGGATAACCAAGATTGGCCGGGATAACCAAATTTATCAATTTGCTTCAATTGGTGAGGTCAATCAGGATCTGAAATATCAGGGTGAACCGACCCGGGTTGAAATCGGGGATCGTAACCGTATCCGCGAAAGTGTATCTATTCACCGTGGTACTGAACAGGGTGGTGGTTTAACTAAAGTCGGCAGTGATAATCTGTTGATGATTAATGCCCACATTGCTCATGATTGTATTGTTGGTGATCGTTGTATCATTGCTAATAATGGTACTTTGGGCGGGCATGTTATCCTCGGTGATTACGTGATCATCGGTGGCATGACAGCCGTTCATCAATTTTGTCAGATTGGTTCCCATGTTATGGTCGGCGGTTGTTCCGGTGTTGCTCAGGATATACCTCCTTATGTCATTGCGCAGGGGAATCATGCCACACCTTTCGGTTTAAATATTGAAGGCCTGAAACGTCGTGGGTTTGATAAAGAGTCGCTGCACGCTATTCGCAATGCGTATAAAGCACTTTATCGCAGTGGAAAAACGTTGGAAGAGGCCAGAAGTGAGCTCGCAATTCTGGCTGAAAACAATCCACATGTGAAATTATTCAGTGATTTTCTGGTGAATTCAGCAAAATCCAACCGCGGCATCATTCGCTAAGTAGATAAAGGGTGCTCCTTTGACTACCATTTCTTCTGTTAACCATCAGCGCCCACTGACAATTGGCTTAGTCGCCGGAGAAACATCCGGTGATATCCTTGGGGCGGGGCTGATCCGTGCATTGAAAGCTAAAATTCCTGATGCCCGTTTTGTGGGTGTCGCAGGTCCTCTTATGCAGGCTGAAGGCTGTGAAGTCTGGTATGAGATGGAAGAACTGGCGGTCATGGGGATCGTTGAAGTTCTGGGGCGTTTGCCGCGTTTACTAAAAATCCGCAAAGATTTAACCACCCGTTTTACTGCGTTAAAACCGGATGTTTTTGTTGGTATTGATGCCCCTGATTTCAACATCACTTTAGAAGGCCGTTTAAAACAGCAGGGGATCAGGACGATTCATTATGTCAGTCCATCTGTGTGGGCATGGCGCCAGAAGCGGGTGTTCAAAATCGGCCGTGCAACAGATCTGGTACTGGCATTTCTGCCTTTTGAAAAAGCGTTTTATGACCGGTTTAATGTTTCGTGCCGGTTTATTGGTCATACAATGGCTGATGCGATGCCATTGCAAACAGACAAAATAGCAGCCAGAAAAGAGTTGGGTATTCCGCCGGATGCTCATTGTCTGGCTATCCTGCCGGGCAGCCGTCACGCTGAAGTCGAAATGCTGAGCGCCGATTTTTTGAGAACCGTGCAGTTACTCAGGAATAAACTGCCTGATCTGCATGTATTGGTTCCACTGGTCAATACCAGACGGCGTGAGCAATTTCAGCGCATAAGAAATGAAGTTGCGCCGGATTTATCCATTCACTTATTAGATGGTCAGGCTCGTGCAGCCATGATCGCCAGTGATGCAACTTTACTGGCATCCGGTACGGCAGCACTGGAGTGTATGCTGGCTAAATGCCCGATGGTCGTGGGTTATCGGATGAAGCCTTTTACATTCTGGCTGGCAAAACGTCTGGTGAAAACCCCCTATGTTTCTCTGCCTAATTTGCTGGCAGGTAAAGAATTAGTCAAAGAATTACTACAGGATGAATGTGAGCCTCAGGCACTGTCGGAAGCATTATTGCCGCTGTTGCGTGGTGGTGTTGAGGTGGAAGGGTTGAAAGAAACCTTCCTGCATTTGCATGAAAGTATTCGCTGTGATGCTGATGAACAGGCGGCGCAGGCGGTACTGGAATTAGCGAGAAGATAATGAATTTTGTTTATCCGCAGGCAAATCTGATTGCCGGTGTTGATGAAGTCGGGCGTGGCCCGCTGGTAGGAGCAGTCGTGACTGCGGCAGTTATTCTTGATCCTGCCAACCCCATTACCGGCTTAATGGATTCGAAAAAACTGACAGAAAAACGTCGCGAAGCGCTTTATCTCGAAATTAAAGAAAAAGCATTGTGCTGGAGTCTCGGACGTGCAGAACCGGAAGAAATTGATCAAATCAATATTCTTCACGCCACAATGCTTGCAATGCAACGGGCTGTTGCGGCTCTGGCAATTCAACCTGATTATGTCCTGATTGACGGAAACCGCTGCCCGGCATTACCGATGTCATCACAGGCTGTCGTTAAGGGAGATAGTCTGGTGGCTGAGATCAGTGCCGCCTCTATTCTGGCTAAAGTGACACGGGACAGAGAAATGGCCGAGCTGGATAAACAGTTCCCTGAATATGGTTTTGCAAAACACAAAGGTTATCCTACTGCCCTGCATTTGGAAAAACTCGCTTTGCTGGGTGCGACGGAACACCACCGTAAAAGTTTTGCGCCAGTTAAACGCGCACTGGCAATTGGATAAAGATCTGGAATAAGTATCGACTATGACAGAACCACGTTTCGTACACTTACGTGTTCACAGCGATTATTCAATGATTGATGGCTTAGCCAAAACCGGCCTGCTGACAAAAAAAGTCGCCGGATTGGGGATGCCAGCTTTTGCAATCACTGATTTTACCAACCTGTGTGGCCTTGTGAAATTTTATGGCAGTGCCCATAGCGTAGGAGTTAAACCCATTATCGGGGCTGATTTCTATATGGAAAGTGAGCAGTTGGGTGATGAGTATGCCCATCTGACCATTCTGGCCCGTAATAATGAGGGTTATCAGAACCTGACTTTACTGATTTCTGAGGCTTATCAGAAAGGCTATGGTGCAATTGGTCCGACTATCAGACAGGAATGGCTGGTTAAACACAAGGCAGGGTTGATATTGCTGTCAGGCGGGCGCATGGGTGATGTGGGCAAGTTTTTGCTACGTGGCAATCGCGTGTTAGTCGATCAATGTCTGGATTTTTATCAGGAACACTTTCCAGATAGCTACTATCTGGAACTGATTCGCACCGGGCGTCAGGATGAAGAATCCTACCTGCACGCTGCGGTTGAGCTGGCGACAGAAAAAAACCTGCCGGTCGTGGCGACTAATGATGTCTGTTTTCTGGAAAGTGATGATTTTGAAGCGCATGAAATCCGCGTAGCTATTCATGACGGCTATACACTTTCCGATCCCAAACGCCCGAAAAATTACAGTCCACAGCAGTATTTACGCAGTGAACAGGAGATGTGTGAGCTTTTTTCTGACATCCCTGAGGCATTAGCAAATAGCGTAGAAATAGCAAAGCGATGTAATGTCACAATCCGTCTCGGCGAGTATTTTCTTCCTCAGTTTCCTACGGGAGATATGAGTACCGAAGATTTCCTGATTGAAAAATCTAAACAGGGTTTGGAAAAGCGTCTGGCGTTTCTCTACCCTGATCCGGAAGTTCGGGCGCAAAAGCGGCCGGAATACGATGATCGTCTGGATATAGAACTGAAAGTTATCAACCAGATGGGATTCCCCGGCTACTTCCTGATCGTGATGGAGTTTATCCAGTGGTCGAAAGATAACGGTGTTCCCGTAGGGCCGGGGCGTGGCTCCGGTGCAGGCTCCCTCGTCGCTTATGCATTAGAAATAACCGATCTCGATCCGCTGGAGTTTGACCTGCTGTTTGAACGTTTCCTTAACCCGGAACGTGTTTCTATGCCTGACTTTGATATCGATTTTTGTATGGAAAAACGTGATCAGGTGATTGATCACGTTGCTGATATATACGGGCGTGATGCAGTATCGCAGATCATTACTTTCGGTACGATGGCGGCAAAAGCGGTTATCCGCGATGTCGGGCGGGTACTCGGACACCCTTATGGCTTTGTTGACCGGATATCGAAGCTGGTTCCGCCTGATCCGGGTATGACACTGGAAAAGGCCTTTGCCGCAGAGCCTCAGTTACCTGAAATTTACGAAGCGGATGAAGAAGTCAAAGCGCTGATAGACATGGCGCGAAAATTGGAAGGGGTCACTCGTAACGCAGGTAAACATGCTGGTGGTGTGGTCATCGCACCGACTAAGATTACCGATTTTGCGCCTATTTACTGCGATCCGGAAGGATTGAACCCGGTTACTCAGTTCGACAAAAATGATGTGGAATATGCCGGTCTGGTGAAGTTTGACTTTCTCGGCCTGAGAACCCTGACCATCATCAACTGGGCACTTGAGATGGTGAATGCCCGCCGCACCAGAAAAAATCTGGAGCCCATTGATATTACGGCAATCCCACTGGATGATCAGAAAAGTTTCGATATGCTGCAACGCTCCGAAACAACGGCTGTGTTCCAGCTTGAATCCCGTGGCATGAAGGATTTGATCAAGCGTCTTCGTCCTGACTGTTTTGAAGATATGATTGCATTGGTGGCATTGTTCCGTCCGGGGCCATTGCAATCAGGCATGGTAGATAACTTTATCGACCGTAAACATGGGCGGGAAGAACTTTCTTATCCGGATGTCGAATGGCAGCATGAATCCCTGAAACCTGTACTGGAGCCAACTTACGGCATCATCCTTTATCAGGAACAGGTCATGCAGATTGCACAGGTTCTGGCGGGTTATACGCTTGGTGGAGCAGATATGCTTCGCCGTGCGATGGGTAAGAAAAAACCGGAGGAGATGGCAAAGCAGCGTTCAGTATTTGAAGAAGGAGCCATTAGTCAGGGCGTCAATGGCGAACTTGCGATGAAGATCTTCGATTTGGTGGAGAAATTCGCAGGTTATGGCTTCAATAAATCTCACTCTGCGGCTTACGCGCTGGTTTCTTATCAGACATTATGGTTAAAAGCGCATTATCCGGCAGAATTTATGGCGGCTGTAATGACAGCCGATATGGATAATACCGAGAAAGTCGTTGGTCTGGTGGATGAATGCTGGCGTATGGGGCTGAAAGTCCTGCCACCTGATATTAATAGCGGGCTATACCATTTCCACGTCAATGACGAAGGCGAAATTGTTTATGGCATCGGTGCCATCAAAGGCGTTGGTGAAGGGCCGATTGAAGCCATTATCGAAGCTCGTCAGAAAGGCGGGCATTTTAAAGAGCTGTTCGACCTGTGTGCCCGAGTTGATACTAAAAAGCTGAACCGTCGTGTGATGGAGAAGCTGATTATGTCCGGATCATTCGACAGGCTGGGGCCACATCGTGCCGCTTTGATGTCTTCACTGGAGGATGCCCTGAAAGCTGCGGATCAACACGCTAAGGCTGAAGCCATCGGGCAGGCAGATATGTTCGGGGTGCTGGCTGAGGAGCCTGAACAGATTGAACGCTCCTATGCAAGTACACCTAAATGGCCGGATCAAGTGGTATTGGATGGTGAACGTGAAACGCTGGGATTATATCTGACAGGTCATCCTATCACGGGTTATTTAAAAGAAATTGAACGATATACGAATGGATTACGTCTAAAAGATGTGAACCCAACCCCCCGTGGACAGGTGACAACTGTAGTCGGTCTGGTACTGGCATCCAAAATTGTGACGACTAAACGCGGTAATCGTATTGGTATCTGCACGTTGGATGATCGTTCAGGGCGGCTGGAAATTATGCTGTTCACTGATGCACTGGAAAGATATCAGCACTTGTTGGAACAGGACAAAATTTTAATCGCAACCGGACAAGTCAGCTTTGATGACTTTAGCGGTGGGCTTAAAATGACAGCCCGGGAATTAATGGATATTAGTGAGGCGCGGGAAAAATTTGCACGCGGGCTTGCTATCTCGTTATCAGACAGGCAAATTGATGAGCAATTATTGAACCGTCTCCGTGGCGCACTGGAGCCACATCGTTCAGGTACGATACCGGTTCATCTTTATTACCAGCGGGTAGATGCTCGTGCCCGTTTACGATTCGGGGCAACATGGCGGGTAACTCCAACGGATACCCTTTTGACAGATCTGCGAACTCTGCTGGGTAGCGAGCAGGTAGAATTAGAATTTGACTAAAATAGGAACGTTATGAGTCTGAATTTTCTGGATTTTGAACAGCCGATTGCTGAGTTGGAAGCGAAAATTGATTCGCTCACTGCGGTTAGCCGTCAAGATGAAAAGCTAGATATCAATCTGGATGAAGAAGTCCAGCGTCTGCGGGAGAAAAGTGTTGAGCTGACCCGCAAGATATTCTCGGATTTAGGTGCATGGCAGATTTCCCAACTGTCACGTCATCCTCTCCGTCCCTATACGCTGGATTATATTCAGCGCATTTTCACTGACTTCGAAGAGCTGGCGGGTGATCGTGCTTATGCTGATGACAAAGCCATTATTGGTGGTCTGGCTCGTATTGACGGTCGCCCGGTGATGGTTATCGGGAACCAGAAAGGCCGTGAAACAAAAGAAAAAATCCGTCGTAACTTTGGCATGCCATCGCCGGAAGGCTATCGCAAGGCTTTACGGTTAATGGGACTGGCTGAACGTTTCAAACTGCCTATTCTTACTTTTATTGATACTCCGGGCGCATATCCCGGTGTGGGTGCTGAGGAGCGTGGTCAGTCGGAAGCTATCGCCCGTAACCTGCGCGAAATGTCCCGCCTCTCTGTGCCGGTTATTTGTACTGTTATCGGTGAAGGTGGCTCCGGCGGTGCGCTGGCGCTGAGTGTTGGTGATAAAGTGAATATGCTGCAATACAGTACGTTTTCTACCATTTCTCCAGAAGGTTGTGCTTCCATTTTATGGAAAAGTGCAGAAAAAGCACCTTTGGCAGCGGAAGCGATGGCAAATACTGCCCCACGCTTAAAAGAATTGAAACTGATCGATACAGTTATTTCTGAGCCATTGGGTGGAGCACATCGCAACTATGATGTAATGGCCGAATCACTGAAAGCACATCTGCTGGCTGATCTTGATGAGCTGAGTGAACTGAATAGTGAAGAGCTGGTTGACCGTCGTTATGAACGCTTAATGCAGTATGGCTACTGCTGATACTGTTATTGAGTACCATTACTGACATACATATACCCTATGGATTTCAAGATGCGTCGCGGCAGCAAGGGAATGAATCCCCGGAAACATAGATAACTATGTGACTGGGGGGAATGAGTGTAGCCCAACAAGAGGCAACTTGAAAGACGACGGGTACAGAGTAAATCATTCTGTTGCAGGTGGAAGTATTGAAGAATAACTCTTCACTATTTCCGCCTGTTTTATTGAGTATCATAAAAAATCAGTAAAACTATACACAATAGATTTCAAATTGCATCTCGGCGGCAAGGGAGTAAACCACGGGAGCATAGATAACTATGTGACCGGAGTGACCGGAGTGACCGGAGTGACCGGGGTGAGCGAGTGCAGCCAACAAAGAGGCAGCTTGAAAGATGAAGTGTATATATTCAATAGATTTAAAGGTGTAACGTTTAAAAAATAACAAACCGGGTTTTTCTATGGCCAAATATAAATTTATTATTTATGCGTTTTCCTGTGTGTTTATCTGGAGTTTTATCCCTTCTATATCGCGTTTTGGGCAGAAAGAGATGGACCATTTCCAGTTTTTATTCTGGTCAAATGTGCTATCCGTGTTGGCTGTTTTTGTGGTTGCAGTCATGATGGGAAGAAACTGGAAACAGCTTTTATTTGTTCCCTTTCCTGTCATGATTAAGGTCTTCGTATTAGGTGCGCTGGACTGTTTTTTCTACCTGCTGCTTTATTATGGTTACTCCATCGAAAACGGTGTTGCTGTTCTGGTGATTCAATATAGCTGGCCGTTGATGATAATCGGGTTATCCTTTTTCCTGTTTAAAGAAAAGTTATCCATTAAACAGATGATAGGCATGGCAATTGGGTTTATTGCCGTTGTGATCACTTTTACTCAGGGAAATATTACCCAAATTTCCGTGCAGCATCCGCAAGCCCTTTTACTGGTATTCAGCGGAGCATTCTGCTTTGCTTTGCTGTCTGTTTTATCAAAGCATTTTGCCATTGATCCTTATATCAGCACATTTTGGGTTTTCGCTAATTCAACCTTAGTTTCTCTCATCTTTTTACTGGCATTCAGCAAATTCAACTGGCCTGTGGGAGACTCACTGATGCCTACCTTGCTGAATGGCATCATATTAAATGGCATATCCTATATTATCTGGTTCAAGGCCATGAACAGCCCCGATTCACCGAAAATAGCGTCCATATTATTTTTATCACCGATATTGTCGATGATGTGGCTGATTTTGTTCTTTGGTGATGAATTTATTCCGGCCTATGTGGTGGGATTAGGGCTTGTCATCATATCCGGCATACTTTGCATCAGCGCAAAGAATAACGCGGATACACAAAATAAACTGCCGGACGATTTTATTGAGGATTGAGATCCCGAGGCGAAAAAAGAGTTTAATCCATAATGAATAAGAAAGATGAGTCTCTGATGCTGACATTAGCTGATCAGATAGGGGCACATAAAAAAATTTTAGTCGGGTTCAGCGGTGGATTAGATTCCACCGTTCTGCTGCATTTACTGGTTCGCCTGCGCCAGCAATTTTCGGGCTCCTGTGGTGGTGAACAGAATTCAGTCACATTAAGGGCAATGCATATTCATCATGGCTTAAACGTAAAAGCAGATGAATGGGTTGCTCACTGTCGCCAGATTTGTGCAGACTGGCAGGTTGATTTTCGGGTTGAAAACGTGATTCTGGATAGTCGTAAAAAAGGCATTGAAGCCGCCGCCCGTGACGCCCGTTATCAGGCTTTTAAACATGAATTGCAGCAGGGTGAAGTTCTGCTGACAGCACAACATCTTGACGATCAGGCGGAAACATTTCTGCTGGCACTAAAAAGGGGCAGTGGCCCTGCTGGGTTGTCTTCCATGCCTTCCAGTATGTCATTTTCCGGGACGACATTAATTCGCCCGTTATTGAATATCAGCCGTGCAGAATTAGAATGCTACGCTCAGGTACACGGATTGAAATGGATTGAAGATGATAGTAATCAGGATGATCGTTATGACCGCAACTTTCTTCGTTTGAATGTTATGCCGTTACTCAATCAGCGTTGGCCACATTTTTCACAGGCCGTTTCCCGTAGTGCTGATTTGTGTGGAGAGCAGGAGCAATTGTTGGATGAGTTGCTGGAAGAATTGTTAAATGCACTGATAACGTCGGAAGGAGCAATGGCTATCTCTCCTCTGGCAACGTTTTCTGAGGCGAAACGAAATGCACTATTGCGCCGATGGCTTAATCGGTATGGCGTCAAAATGCCAGCACGTGAACAACTCCAGCGTATCTGGTCAGAAGTCGCACTTGCCCGGCGGGATGCAGAGCCTCGTTTCCGGTTAGGGCTGCTTGATATTCGTCGTTATCGGCAGCAATTATGGTTGGTTCCTCAGCACCAGCCCCTTACTGGTGTGGTGATTGAATGGGATACAGAGAATGAACTGCAATTACCGGATGGATTGGGGGTGCTTCTCCTTTCTGAAGATAAGGGAGCAGAAAGGGACGCTGTTAATATCAGAGCACCGAGAGATAACGAACAGGTGACTATCCGCTTTGGGATTCAGGCGAATATCAGCATAGTAGGGCGACAGCACTCCCGCCATAGTAAAAAATTGTGGCAGGAGTTTGGTGTCGCTCCCTGGCTCAGGGAAAGAACACCGTTGCTCTACTACGATGATAAACTGATTGCAGCACTGAGTGTTTTTGTGACGAAAGAAGGGCAGTGTCTGGCTGATGATCGGCAATGTTCGGTTCTGTGGCAGAAATTTTGACTGCATATTTTAGCGATTCAGCGATAAAATTTTGGATGATGGTGCGGGTAGGTTACATCAGTGATGATGTAATCTTTTATTATTTAGTAAGTTAATATTCTCTAGTCAAGAAATGATCAAATAAATACTATTTATACTTGAAAGTATGAATCTATGTACTAAATTTTAAAGTGTAGGATAATTCTTAATGAGAAATCTTGCTTGTTAACTTAGTTAATATAAATAAAATCTCTCATGGAGATTCAAAATGTTATTTCTCAAATAATTCTGGTGTGCCCCTATTATTTTTAGAATGATGTATTGATTTATAAATGAGTAATTAAAAATAAATTGATACATTACATTTATCTTGCGATTAATCTTTCTTTATCTTTAGTATGGAATGTAAATGTATTCTAACTAATAATCATATGATTTTAAAATCTGTCCACAGCAGCTCGTAGTGGAGTTATTTATCATAGCCATTTAAAAATAAAAAAGGTTTTGTTATGAAGAAATATAGATATTTAGCATTAGTATTTATTGCACTGATTTATTCTATTTCAGCTAATGCTGGAAATAATGTAGAAAATAACGGTGTGTCCGCTAAGAAATCTGATCCTGTTCATCAACCAAAAGGTAGCAATCTTGCTGCGAAACCTGGGATCAGTTTGATGTTAGAGTGTGGACGTGGTTATGTGGTTGGTGTATGGTCAAATGCTAATCAGTGGAATCAGTGGGCAGTGTGGTTGTCACCAGATGGACGTTGGAGTGGAGGGAAGGCCAAAATATATTGGGAGTATAGTCAATTAAGTACTGACTATGATAGCGGAAAGAATGCTTATGCAACTATTCTGGCTGCTCAGGCTAGTGGGCAGATGGTGGCACTCTATGATGATGACTATGGATCTCGATGTAATACATGGGGTTCAGATTCGTATAAAGGACCACAATTCAATTCAGTGAAAATCTGGTTTCCATAACAATGAAAAGAGTATATTCCTCAATAACAAAAGTCCTCAATTAAACGAGGACTTTTGTTATTAAATAATCCTTTGTTGTGTAGTAAACGAGTTAACCACGTTATTTACAATGCAGAATGTTCAACAACAATCGTGCCAATTTCTGGATTACTGAAACTGATAATGTGATCCAATCTTAATTCACGGGTTTCTTCATTTGATTCAACGATAATATATTCGACTTTTTTTCTCAAAATCAGCTGAGCCGCTTTCCCTTCAAAAATCTCACCACCCCGCAGCTGGATGTGTAAGTGAAGCTGATGCTGGCAAGCTAGCTCAAGGCTCTCGTAATCATCACAGTTTATGGGTTGATATTCAGTATCTATAGACATATTCGCTCACCACTGTGTTAGTGGCGGTTATTGTGCCGCCCGCGATTGACCAAACTCAGATGTAAAAAAATGCTAACTACGACTATAGCACAGTAAGTTTTTCCTGATGACTGTGACTGTATAAGTTTGTTGAGTAACATGAAAAAGCCAATAGGCTAAATTTCAACCTCATTATTAAACAACAAAATTGCGTCATATTAGCGGGATTTTTACCGTGCATTTTAAGATACGGTAAAGTAATGTCAAAGCTGTTCATGTCTGATATGTAACTCATGTTAAAACTGGAGCTTCAGCTACATTTATTGGATGAAAATGATGAATAAGAACATATTGCTTGGTTTGGTCGCATCGGGTGTACTGACTGCGGTTGGATGTCAGAATAACCCTCCTGTACATCAGGTTGAGCCGACATCTGCGAATCAACTTACAATCAATGAGAAAGTGTTTCACGGTGTGATACCTTGTGCTGATTGTGAAGGTATTGAAACGACCTTACAGCTTGCGAAAGATGGCTCGTATATTCTGGAGCAAACTTATCTTAAATCCGGGCAGGAAGAGCCTTTATTTGATACAGGCCGTTGGGTTATCAATGGTAAAAAAGTAAACCTGACCAGCGAAGAGGGTGAAAAAGCCTATTATCAGATGAAGGGCGAAAATCTGGTGATGCTGGATATTCATGGTGAGCCAATCCAGTCGAAATTGAATTATCAACTGGCAAAAGTGACACCTAAAAAAGTGGCAGGAGAATATATTTATTTCGCTGACACGGCTACTTTTACTGAGTGCCGTACGGGAAAACGCTACGATGCCTCGGAAAATATCGATCTGGAGCGGGGTTACAGTGCAACAGGCGTTGAAGGTGGTGATCCTGTTTATGTTGAAGTCGAGGGGTATTATACGCTTCGTCCTTCAATGGAAGATGGGTTGTTTGATAACGCGCTAATTCAGACGGGTAAAATCCATTTTGATAAATTGTCTTCTTGTCAGGCTAAAAAATAAGAAGTAGGCGTTTTTGCTGGATAATGTACTAGGCATATAAAAAAACCTGCGCATTGAATACGCAGGTTTTTTTATTTACTGATGTTGCCTGATAGCAGAATCAAGGCTTCATCAGGATCATTTGGTATTATTTTTCAGGTAGTCAACCACGTTTTCTAGTTTCAGCAGCTGCTTATCACCGGTACGACGGTATTTGTATTCAACTTCCTCGTTATCGAGGTTGCGATCACCAATAACGACAGTATGTGGTACGCCTATTAATTCCATATCGGCAAACATAACACCCGGACGCTCTTTACGATCATCTAAAATGACATCAATACCATTAGCACGTAAATCTGCATACAGTTTTTCTGCCACTTCTTTGACACGGAAAGATTTATGCATATTCATTGGCAGAATTGCTACCTGGAATGGCGCAATTGCATCTGGCCAGATAATGCCGCGATCATCATGATTCTGTTCGATAGCCGCCGCAACAATACGGGTGACACCAATGCCGTAACATCCCATCGTCACAACCTGATTATGACCCTCTTCGTTCTGTACAGTGGCTTTCAGTGCTTCTGAATATTTGGTACCGAGCTGGAAGATATGACCGACTTCAATACCACGCTTGATCAATAGTGTGCCCTGACCATCCGGGCTGGTATCGCCTTCAACCACATTGCGGATGTCTGCAATTTCTGGCAAAGGCAGATCACGTTCCCAGTTAATGCCGAAATAGTGTTTATCATCAATGTTGGCACCGGCACCAAAATCACTCATGACGGAGACAGAACGGTCAATGATAACAGGCATAGGCAGGTTTACCGGGCCTAAAGAGCCGGGGCCTGCGTTAACGATAGCCCGAATCTCTTCTTCAGTCGCGAATTGCAGCGGGCTGGCGACTAAAGCCAGTTTCTCTGCTTTGACTTCATTCAATTCATGATCACCACGAACCAGCAAAGCAACCAACTTGTGTCCGCTTTCTTCAGTGGCATGAACCATCAGAGTCTTGACTGTTTTTTCAATCGGCAGGTTGAATTGCTCTACCAGTTCTGCGATGGTTTTCGCTTTTGGCGTATCCACCACACGCATATCTTCTGCCGGAGCAGCGCGTTCTGTGGATGGCATAACGGCTTCAGCCAGTTCAATATTAGCTGCGTAGTTAGACTCCGTGGAGAAAACGATATCATCCTCTCCGCTGGCCGCCAGAACCTGAAATTCGTGAGATGCACTTCCACCAATAGAGCCTGTATCAGCCATAACAGCCCGGAAATCCAGACCGATACGGGTAAAGATCTTACTATAAGCATCGTACATCTTATCGTAAGTCTCTTGCAGAGATTCCTGAGTAGTATGGAAAGAGTAAGCATCTTTCATGATGAATTCTCGTGAACGCATAACGCCAAAGCGTGGGCGAACTTCATCACGGAATTTGGTCTGAACCTGATACAGACATAGCGGCAGTTGTTTATAAGAAGTCACTTCATTACGAACCAAATCAGTAATGACTTCTTCATGGGTTGGCCCCAGAACAAAAGGACGGGCTCCGCGATCTTCAAAACGCAGTAATTCCGCACCATATTGTACCCAACGACCACTTTCCTGCCATAAATCTGCTGGTTGAACTACCGGCATGGAAACCTCAATCGCACCGGCATTATTCATTTCGTCACGAACAATGTTTTCAACTTTTCTCAACACGCGGACACCGGTCGGCATCCAGTTGTACAAACCTGAAGCGAGCTTACGGATCATTCCTGCACGAAGCATCAGTTTATGACTGACTACTTCTGCATCAGCAGGCGTCTCTTTCAAAGTAGACAGCAAATATTGGCTAGTACGCATAGTAAGTTTCCATTGGACAGCAAATTGCTTCTAGGTGGCAAATGAAGACAGAGCCACCGAACCCAAAAATAAAGTAAACCGTTAGTCTACCAGTGTGTTTGTAATGTCAAAAGGAGTTTTATCCTTCTCATCTTTCAAATTGCCTCATTGTTGGCTACGCTCATTCACCGCAGTCACATAGTTATCTATGCTCCCCGGGACTCACTCCCTTGCCGCCGCGATGTAACTCGAAATCTATTAGAGATAGAATTGTTCGATAGAAACGACTTCTGTTACGGTGCCATTAATTAACCAACGTACGTTAAAATCCAGAATATGAGCAGCATATATCCGGTGCTCCTGCTCTTTTTTACGGTAGGCCGGGCGCGGATCCTGAGCCAGAACTTGGCAGATAAAGCGTCGTAATTGCGGGTAGTTTACCTGATGGCATAAAAGTTGGTGTTCTGCACCTGAAGAAAAACAGACTTCCATATCTGTATCTGGTGCTTCCTGAGCAAAGCCTGCTTTCGCGTCAGGACGTGATTCAGCAAACGGCAGATAAGGTTTGATATCGAGCACAGGAGTTCCATCCACGAGATCCAGACTGCCAAGTTGCAGTAGTATACGATTGTTCTGATAATCAATGCCTTTCAGTTCAACCAAAGACATTCCGATTGGATTGGGGCGGAAAGTTGATCGGGTGGCAAATACGCCCATTTTGGCATTGCCACCTAAGCGGGGAGGGCGAACCAGCGGTTTCCAGCCGCCACTCATCGTTTGGTGAAAAACGAAAACAATCCATAAATGACTGAATTGTTCTAAACCCCGTACAGCATCTGCCTGATTATAAGGAGCAAGTAATTCGAGTTGCCCTGTACCATCTTCTACCAAACCCGGCTGACGGGGAATGGCAAACTTCTCTTTATAGGGAGAATGAATGGTTCCTATTTGAGTAAAATGAAAATCTGCCATAAGTCTGTTTAATTGCCAGTTTTTTTATAATGAATAACTAATTTGTGGTTCTTATTGCCGTACCTTCGCAGATGGCAATTTGATAACAGCCCTGACCAGACATAATGGCACATTGGTGAAGCAGGACAGCATTTGCATTCAGGCGAGAAGCTTTGGCCAGCATTTTTTGCCGCGCAGTTGCAATACTTGCCGGAGGGTCCTGAAATGTATTACGGCAGGATTCTCCGGCCACGGTACCGAGATCTTTAAATGGTGAGCCTAACAGTTCATCTGGCTTTTTATAAAGCCGGACATAAGTTTCCCCCTGATTTCTGAGGGCTGGATATTGTTCAGCTTCAGAATTTTGCCTGTCAGTTTGATTAATCTGAGTTGGCAATGAAGTACACCCAGCTATAAAAAGCGCGATGAAACAGACAGGTAACATACGCATTGAGCTTTATCCTTATTACGGTTGCATCAGTGAGTGTGAGATTCTTTGAGTATCGATTAAACGGATATAAATTTATTTTTCCCAATAAAATGGGCGGATAAAGTATCCGCCCCAGAATTCTAATCGTGATTATCTAAATATGAAAGATTACCAGCCTTTTACTGCTCCACCTTTGAAAGCTTTCTGTGCTTCCTGATTAACTTCAGGAGATTGGTAGGCTTTCACAAAATTTTGGACATTCTCGGCATCTTTATTATCTTCACGGCTTACGATGATATTCACGTAAGGTGAATTTTTATCTTCAACAAAGATACCGTTATTCTCTGCTGTCAGCCCAATCTGCCCGGCGTAAGTATTATTAATAAGAGCCAGCGCGATTTTTTGATCGTCCAGAGCGCGGGGCAGCTGTGGTCCTTCCAACTGAACAAGATCCAGATGCTTAGGATTGCTGGTGATATCCAGAATGGTTGGCAGCAGACCAACCCCCGCTTTCAGTGTGATAAGGCCCTGTTTTTGCAGTAACAACAGAGCACGACCCTGATTGGTCGGATCATTTGGTATGGCAATCTGGGAACCATCCTGAAGTTCATCCAATGATTTTATCTTTTTAGAGTATGCCGCCATTGGAAAAATAAAAGAGTTACCAACAATTGCCAGTTTATAGTGACGCTCTTTCACTTGCTGATCTAAGTAAGGTTTGTGCTGGAAGACATTAACATCAATATCTCCTTTGCTCAGAGATTCGTTTGGCAGTACATAATCATTGAATGTTGTTAGCTCAACATCAAGGCCATATTTCTCTTTCGCCACTTTTTTCGCTACTTCAGCAACTTGTAATTCAGGGCCTGCAATAACACCGACTTTAATGTGGTTTGGATCTTTTGGCTCCTGACCACAGCCTGTGAGTGCTAGTGTGCCTAATAAAGCCCCGATGACTGCAATGGATTTCAATTTCACTGACATATTTTTACCCCTATTGAATACTGATTAATAACCTGTCTTATCAAACGCGTACTACTATAATGAGGCTTTTTGAATGCAAGCCCTAATAATAGGTGCCGATAGTGGCACCTTTTGTTGAAATAATCTTATTTACGATTCAAGGCCTTAACTAAATAGTCACCGCCTAACTGAATCAGGAACACCAGAACAACTAATAATGCCAGTACGGTATTCATCACAGTTGCATTGTAGCCAATATAACCATATTGATAGCCAATCTGACCCAGACCACCGGCACCGACAGCACCACCCATCGCTGAGTAACCAACAAGCGTAATCAGGGTAATTGTGGCCGCGTTGATCAAACCGGGTAATGCTTCTGGCAACAAAATCTTTTTCACAATCTGGAGTGGAGTGGCACCCATTGCGCGTGCTGCTTCAATCAGCCCTGATGGAATTTCTAATAAAGCATTTTCTACCATACGGGCAATAAAAGGTGCTGCACCCACTGTTAAAGGCACAATCGCAGCCTGCAATCCGATTGATGTGCCTACAATCAGCCGGGTGAATGGGATCATCCATACCAGTAAAATAATAAACGGAACAGAACGGGTGATGTTCACCAGCGCAGAGAGAATACGGTATAAAGTGCCATTTTCTATGATCTGACCAGGACGGGTGACATACAAAAGTACTCCCGCAGGTAAACCAATCACGAAGCCAAAAAAGCCGGAAACAAAAGTCATCACAAGCGTTTCCCAGACTCCTTTAGTTAATAATAAAATCATTCCTTCAGACATAACCGAGAACCTCTACTTTTACATGATGCTCTTTTAAAAACGTAATGGTTGATTCAATACTGCTGTTTTCACCATCCAATTCAGCCAGCATAACCCCGAACTTAACCCCTCCGGCATAGTCCATCTGAGAGCTCAATATGCTGATATCGATATTAAAACGACGTACTGCCATGGAAATTAATGGAGCATCAACCGATTTGCCTGTAAATTCCAGTTTCACTAATGGACACTTATCCGATGCAGGCTCAGACTGTAGCTTTTGCAGATAATCTTCAGGTATATCCAAATGTAATGTGGATTGAATAAACTCCTGAGCCACTGGTGTTTTCGGATGGGAAAAGATCGCACTTACCACGTCCTGCTCAATTAGCTGCCCGCCACTGATAACGGCAACCTGATCACAGATGCGCTTAACGACATCCATTTCATGGGTAATCAATAGGATGGTTAACCCTAAACGACGATTAATGTCTTTCAATAATTCCAGAATAGAACGGGTTGTTGCAGGGTCCAGTGCGCTGGTGGCCTCATCACACAACAGGACTTTTGGTGAATTTGCTAAAGCTCGTGCAATAGCGACACGCTGTTTTTGCCCACCGGATAAGTTAGCAGGATACGCATCATGTTTTTCAGAGAGACCGACCAGATCCAGTAATTCACTGACTTTTTTCTTTATTTCTGCTTTTGGCGTGTTATTCAGTTCTAACGGTAACGCCACATTGCCAAATACTGTTCTGGATGACAGTAGATTAAAGTGCTGGAAAATCATGCCAATATGACGACGGGCACGAGTCAGTTCACGCTCAGAAAGAGATGTTAAATCCTGCCCGTCAACAAGAACCTGACCCGAGGTAGGACATTCAAGCATATTTACACAGCGGATTAATGTACTTTTTCCTGCACCAGAAGAACCAATAACACCGTAAATCTGCCCCTGTGGGACATGTAGATTGATATCAGAAAGTGCTTTTATACAGCGCGTTCCTTGTTGAAATACTTTATTTACCTGGTTCAGTTTTATCATTTTTATTCTTTTTCTCTTATGAGATATAAAAGTGAATAACTTGAAAGCATTTGCAACAAGTCATGAATTGATGTGGATGTTAAGGCGTCTAGACGTCTAAGTCAACTAGGAATAAATTAAATGCTGCATTCTCATTCACTAACAAATCATGCGATACTGTCGACTTTGTACATTCTTGGAGCAATCAGGTGACTCAAGGTATTCCCGCTGTATTTTTAGATCGTGACGGCACAATTAACATCGATCATGGCTATGTTCATGAAATAGACAATTTTCAATTTGTTGATGGCGCGATTGAAGCCATGCTTGAATTGAAAAAAATGGGTTATGCACTGGTATTAGTAACAAACCAGTCTGGGATTGCCCGGGAAATATTTACTGAAGATCAGTTCTTGCAGTTAACAGAATGGATGGATTGGTCATTAGCAGACCGGGGTGTTGATCTTGATGGCATCTATTACTGCCCGCATCATCCTGAAGCAAATGATGAACACTATAAAAAGACGTGTGAGTGTCGGAAGCCACAACCGGGCATGTTACTTGATGCACAGAAAACACTACACATTAATATGGCGTCTTCTTATATGGTAGGTGACAAAATAGAAGATATGTTGGCAGCGAATGCCGCAGGTGTTGGAACAAAAGTGCTAGTGCGTACAGGAAAACCTGTCACAACAGAAGCAGAACAGTCTGCTGATTTGGTCATTAATAGCCTTTCTGACCTGCCAAATGTGATAAAAAATAGGCAAAAATAGCCTTTTAGTTTAAATTGTAAGCGCTTGAAAAAGAAATTGTAAAAAACGCTTGCGTTAATTCAGAGGCTCCCTATAATGCGCATCCGTTGTCACGACAAACACACAAACAAGTCGAGATGACAAGAGTTGAAAGCCACGAAAATAAAGGCTTGACACTCAGAGAGGAAAGCGTAAGATACGCAGCCTCGCAACACGGAAGAAATCTTCCGGTTGCCCCGCTCTTTAACAATTTATCAGACAATCTGTGTGGGCACTCGCAAGACCCTATCGACATGCCGAAAGGCAAAAAAGATTAAAGTCTTGAAGAGTGACTG
>NZ_NIBU01000037.1 GCF_002632485.1 Xenorhabdus innexi
GATACCACCACTGACTTGCAACTGACCTTGTTCAACCAATGTCGGGCCTTTATAGATGCTATTTTTACCTGTCAGTTCCAGCATACCGCGACCAGTTTTCGTTAACCCGCCGTGGCCTGAAATGTCATTGCTCCAGAAATCATACGCACATTCGATAGTGTCGCATACGCGTTCTACCGTTGTGCCTTTTTCAACGATACCGCCAATACCGGTGATATTTGCAACGAACTGAGTATCGGTGTAGGAGCCGGGAATATAGAACTCCGCAGGAATATCTTTCTCAGTAATAAACATTTTCGGGCCATCAATGGCATCTTTCAGGTTCAGCATGCCCCAGCCAAAGTATTTATCGATCCCCTTTTCACCCAAATCTGTCGCGGTGGTTTTAAGCACATCAGAAATCTGGGCTGCGGTCATATAAGGGAAACGTTGCATCAGGACAGCCGCAGCTCCCACTACATGTGGTGCGGCCATAGATGTGCCGGTATAGGTATCATAGGTAGAATCAATCTCAAGATCGCCTTTATTCAGGGCCTCTTCGTTTATTGAGCCACCTGTTTTTGAAACAAAAGAACCGGTACTACTATAAATTCTTGTACCTGGCGCAGATAAACAATAACTGGCGGTATACCCACAACTGGTTGATGACAGAGCAAGAACCTTTTCTTGAGTCACGTTGGCGACACTGAGGAAGTTCTTCAGGACATCAGGGAAGAAAAACGGCATACCGGCATGTAACCAGGTAACGTTATAGTTATTGGCATTTCCCGCCGCAAAAACAACTAACTTGTCATGTCTCGCAGCACGTAATAAGCCCGCGGTTCTGGTTGTATAATCATCTAACTCTGGGATGGGGGCGCGGCTTAACTGATCTAATTTTTCTTTAATCGGTTCAACATATTTTATGACATCGTTTAGTGTCACTTCATTATATTTAACTGTTCCATTTGGCCAGCGTATGGGGTTGCCCAATTCATCTTTTTCATAGCCAGGTCGAACACCCCAACTGTTATTGATCACTCTGGCATTACTTTGGATCATTGCTTCTGTACGGTTGAATTCATTCTGCAAATATTTACCGGTAATCAGGCCCGCATCAAATGCAACACCGTGCATTCCTTCGCCGTCTCGATTTGCTGCAATCGTGCCTGATACATGGTTGCCGTGAGCACCGAATTCAATGAAATAACCCCAAAGAATTTTGTCATAGTTGACCGGATCTTCAGGACTTAATCTTTTCAGTTTTGCTGCGAATTCAGCATGAGGAGTCACGGCTTCATCCAGAACCCCCACATTAATGCCTTTCCCGGTATAGCCACGGGCATAGGCATAATGTGCACCAATCGCGTTTAATCCCCATTGACGTTTAAACTCTTCTGATAACCAGCTATCAGGAGAATTTAACTGCCCCTGCTCTTGATACCCGTTATCCGCGATTGAAGCGGTAGCAGGTAAAAGTCCACACAATAGTGTTACCCACAAAACAATAGGTTTTACGGAATTGTTTTTTTTCATAGAAATAGGCCTATTTTCCATATAGTGGAGTATTCCGAATTACTATTTAATAAATAACAACTCAGAAGCCTCTTATAATAAAAAGATATTTTTAGTTATATAACTGGCAGCAGAAGCCTATTCCGCAACAAATACTCATTGCGTAAATAATTCTTGAAATAAGAGTTAATATGAAAATTATTAATATCAAAAGAACGCCAGTGATTCATATCAAATAATATTTCACATACAAACGCAAGATCTAATTTAACTTAAATAAAACATATTATTAACAAAATATTAATTATTAATTACTTTATAAATCAAAGGCATATTTTATATTTTCCATTATTTTACATTTATATACAATCATTTTTTATTATGAGTTAACCAAAAAAAATACTTCGAGATGATTTTGTTTTTTGTTTTTTATTTATTTGAAAAACATTCAATTCAATTAAAGTAATAATAATTTTTATTGTTGGGATGATTATTTTTCAAATATTAACCGGAGTAATTAATTAATCACAAAAGGATGTGTTATTTTTATTTTTGGGTCTTTAGTTATGAATACACAAAAAGTCTACTGTTAAAAAAGGTTAATATAGATAATTAATCCGGATACAAATCTCATTCATGATTTTATCAATCCAACAAGAGGTTAGTGTACGAGAGAATATAAAGAAAATGAGTTATCTAAAATTTTTTATCGATCTTATAACATTCTTGAAGCAAAATATCGTATTACAACTATCTGTAATTTCATTAAGAAGTTAATTCTATAAAAAATCTTAGGGATATATAAAAATGATCAGGAAATTTATAAAAACGGATATGGAGGATGTTCTGGTAATTTGGCTGGAAGCTTCCATTAAAGCGCACCATTTCGTTGCGGCTGATTTTTGGCAATCTCAGGTTGAAAATATGAGGAATATCTATATTCCGGCATCTGAAGTCTATGTCTATACTCAAAACCAAAAGGCCATCGGTTTTTATGCATTACATAATGATATATTAGCGGCAATTTTTGTGTCACCGGATAGTCAGGGGCAGGGAGTTGGTAAGACATTACTCACGGATGCTAAAAGTCGCAGAGCTGAACTTACCTTATCCGTCTATCAGGAAAATAAAAGTAGTTATCATTTTTATTTGTCACAAGGGTTTTATGTAGCAGAAGAAAATAAAGATGAGACGACAGGGCATCCTGAGTATGTGATGCGTTTTCGTAATGAGTTATACCTGTCGTTTTCTCACATTCAAAAATATAAAACATAAACTGATTACGGGTAGATACGAGGAGAAACTCCATAATGGATAACATTGTTACTGATATTACTACGCTTGAACAAATTTACGGAAAACCGTCGGGCGCTTCTGTATTTAAAGAAACTGACCATATTCATCCGGCTTATCGGCCATTTATTGAAGCAGCACCATTTGCAATGTTGGCAACTGCGGGTAAAGACGGGCTGGATGCTTCTCCACGTGGAGATCAACCGGGTTTTATTCACATTGAAGATAAAAAAACGTTAATCTTACCTGACCGGCGGGGAAATAACCGTATTGATAGTTTACGCAATATTCTGCATGACAACCGTGTTGCACTATTGCTGTTAATTCCGGGGATTGGTGAAACACTGCGTATCAATGGTCGGGCAGAAATTCTGGTTACTCCGTCAATATTAGAACGTTTTGCCCATCGTAACGCTTTACCACAGTCTGTATTGCGGATTACAGTCGATGCCGTTTTCTTCCAATGCAGCCGTGCCATTATGCGTTCAGGTTTATGGGATGCTTCAACCCAGATTGATCGTAGTGCTTTACCCAGTCCGGGTTATGTTCTCAAGGCATTGAGCAAAAGCGAGTTTGATGACGTTGAGTATGATGCTCAATTACCCCAGCGGCTTAAAGACAATTTGTACTAATTTTTATTGAGGCGCCGGAACTTCCTGCTTTTTAGATTGAAGAGGGTGCCAATTTTGCATAAACAATTAAACGTAGATATTTTTCTAAATCAATGGTCATTGAGGTGTATTCAAAAGGAATAATTTGTTGATTAATTCTCAATGACCGTAATCCGTTACAGGGTTCATAAATTTCATGCCGATGCCACATTTCATAGAAATCAGGGGAGATTTTAAGTAATTTATTCACCAGCTCCTGCACATAACTATCTTTTGAAGCTATGGCATAATCACGCCTGAAACTGGCGAGCATCTTATAAGCATCCTGTTGCCAGTCTGGCAATAATTCACGGTAATAACTATTGGTAAACAGCAGCCATAATAAATTGCGTTGTTCATCTTTTACCTGACTGAAATGAAAATACTCATCAGCCTGCTGGTTAAATGCCAACACATCCCAATACAAATTTAATACGTAAGTTAAATGAGGAGATAAATCCTCCATCAGCCGTTGGATAAGAGGAGAAATAAAACTTCGTGTCTGGCTGGTTGTAATAGGTTCACGCATATGAGCCAATAAATACAGATGGCGTCGTTCTGCTGAATTCAGTTTAAAAACGCCGGCAAGATTATCCAAAAAAGTGGCGGAAACTCCAATCTCCCGTCCTTGTTCTAACCACGTATACCATGTCAGGCCAACTCCAGCTAAAGCGGCGACTTCTTCACGTCTTAAGCCTGATGTTCTACGTCGGCCAATATGCGGTAGCCCGACAGATTCAGGGCTGATACTTTCTCTTTTTGTACGTAAAAAATTAGCCAGTTCAGTACGAGTTCTTTTTAATTTTGACATTTATCTCAATCCCATTGCTTTTAGTAATAGTATAACTGGTTAAATTGTAACAGGATAATATGAGAACTAAACTCCTCTTAATTCCAAATAACGAGAGGGTTCCTATTATGACTAAAAGGGATTATTTAGCCCTGTCAGTACTATTATTAGCTGGATTTGTAACGATTTTTGATTTGTTTGTTGTCAATATTGCCGTTACCAATATTCAGACTCACTTACAGGCAAGTATATTTCAGGTTACGCTTGTTATTGTGACCTATGAGATTGGGTTCGGTTTATTGCTGATTACCGGTGGGCGTTTAGGCGATCTGTTTGGCAGAAGGCGGTTATTTCAGTTAGGTATTCTGGCTTTTACATTGACATCATTACTTTGTGGTTTAGCACCAACCGCGAATACGTTAATTATCGCTCGTTTCTTACAAGGGCTTTCCGCCGCACTATTGTTTCCACAAGTCTATGCCTGCATTCGTGTTAACTTTGAGGGCGACAATGCACGCAGGGCATTTGGGTTACTGGGTATGACTTTAGGTCTTGCAGCCATCGTAGGGCAAACCTTAGGTGGATGGATGATATCCGCCAATATCTGGGATTTACAGTGGCGATCTATTTTTCTTGTTAATATCCCTGTTGGAATACTGGCACTGATTTTTGCTGGTTATATTCCTGAAAGTAAAGCAAAAGAAAAAACAGAATTAGACTGGGGAGGAGTAGCACTTTCTGGTATTGGTATTTTTGCGTTGTTGTCACCACTTTTAGTTGGCCCTGTATTGGGATGGCCAGCATGGTGCTGGCTATTACTTTTCTTATCGTTGGTGACACTGTCACAATTTGTGCGGCATGAAAAGCGTTATGTCTATCAGGGGAAAACACCATTATTCAATTTCGAGTTACTGAAAAACAAACAGTTCCGCTTGGGCTGCTTATTGGTTCTGTGTGTCTATTCCACATCCAGCTCATTTTTTCTTGTTTTTGCTTTATTTTTACAAAGTGGTCTGGGCCTGACTCCCATTGATGCCGGATTCATTTTTGCACCTGCCAGTATAGGATTTGTTTTATCTTCGCTCAGTGCTCCTTACTGGATTAAACGATTCGGGAATACCGCTATTGTGGCGGGATCACTGTTGTATTTTGTCTCATTTGTTGTGTTGACTGTCGCTATTTCCCGGCTACAGATTAATTCTAACTTACTGTTAATTATTCCGATTGTGACCATTTTGGGGTATGGGCAGGGGTTTGTGATGACGCCATTACTTAACGTCGTTCTGGCTTTTGTTAATATCAGATTTGCGGGAATGGCTGCGGGTATTGTTTCGACATTACAGCAAGTTGGCGCTGCCTTTGGGGTCGCTATAGTCAGTATTCTGGTTCAATGGAAATTAGATATTGCAGGTATTTCCGCTTTTATTGGGTATCAAAACGCGTTAGTCAGTGGGTTATTCTATAACGCCGCCGCTGCTTTTGTTGCATTTTGGCTGTTACGAGTGTTGAATCGGGCATGACTTGTTCGGGAAAAGACATTAACTTACCTTGAGCAAAACTCTGAAAAAATAGAGTGCAAATGTTGCACTCTATTTGATGACATTTAATAACTATCTATTTTAGAACGATCACGTTTATTCACTTTGCTCGAGGAGATACTTGGTTTGTGCTTTCCCTTTTTTGTGAAAATCACAAAATATTCCTCAAGTAATTTTTTCAGTGCCTTGCCGATAGTGGCATATTCATACTCGTTAAGGTTGGCCAGTGATATTCTGCCTGCTGGTTTCAGTGTGCCGAAACCTGAACCCGGCAGCATGACGATGCCTGTGTCCTCGGCGATTTTAAACAGGAACTGGGTTGAGTCGATCGTGCTTTTCACCCATGTTGCGAAGGCACTACCATAAAGGCTGCGGGATATCTCCTCCAGATCAAGCAGCGTATAGTAATCAACGGATTCTTCATTATCGGGCTGAACAATGCCTAGTTCACGATACAGCACTGCCTGACGCCGACGGATAATCTTCGTAACAGAGGATTTATAGCCATTATCGCTATCCATCAGGGAAAACAAGGCAAACAATACCATTTGGATTTGTTGAGGCGTAGATAATCCAGCAGTATGATTCAGCGCCACGCTGCGGCTGTCTGCAACAACTCTGTCAAGGAAGCGCAGGGCACTGACATCCGGAGTGAGAGACTGATAACGCTTATTCAGCCGCTTTTTCTCACTGGCAGGTAATGTAGCCAGTTTTTGCTCGAGAATATTATTACGGTGCAAAGCAATCACTCCGAGGCGCCATCCGGTTGCGCCAAAATATTTGGAGAATGAGTAAACCAGAATAGTATTCTGCGGACAGGTGGCGAAGAGGGATTTAAAATCATTAGCGAAAGTGCCATAAACATCATCAGTAAGAATAATCAGATCAGGCCGTTGACGGACAATATCTGCCAGTTTTGCCAAACCCTGTTTATCTATTTTGACTGAAGCCGGATTACTGGGGTTAACACAAAAGAATATTTTAACCGCAGGGTCTAACAATTTCTCCAGTTCACTGTCTGGGTACTGCCAGCGGTTTTTCGGCGATGCATGCACCATCACAGTATCAAGCTGAAAATCTTCAAGCTGCGGGATCTCGATATAAGGTGTAAAGATAGGGGAACCTATCGCCACTTTGTCGCCGACTTCCACTAACCCATTATTGCGCAAGCTATTGAACAGATAAGTCATTGCCGCCGTGCCACCCTCAACCGCAAAAAGTTCTACATCTTGTGCTGAAACCTGACCGCCTACCATCTCTTTTACAATATATTCCCGGGTGATCTGCTCACTAATCCGCTGCATACGCGGAGGCTCCGGATAGTTAGCACCGAGAATTCCCTCGACCATTTCATGCAGGAACTGAGAAGCTGATAAGCCAAGTTGATCACGAACGTAACTGACGGCTCTGGCAAGAAAAGCGATGCCGGGTTGTTCGTGATTTTCTGACAGAAATTCATCAAAGCGTGCCTCAATACCCTCAATCCGGGGTAAACCTCCGATATCATGCGGCAAATAGGAATAGGATAGCTCGGCTTCTGCAGTGGCAAATAGCCCTAAACGCCAGAATGCCCGACGCGGCAGGGTTGCCAGAAAGTTGGGATTACCACGTCCGGCATTGAGCATCAAACGTCCGGATTTGCTGGAAGCCAGCTGGATCAAGGCATCTTTAAGTTCAAAAGGACTGAGAGCAGCATACTTATCCTGTTGTTTAGACATGTAATTTACTCCACTTGTAAAGGTTACATTGGCTTACGCTATAGCAACAATGAGTGGGCCTAATAAAGTCAGGAATACGTTGGCTAAACCGTACGTCACAGCAAAAGATGCTGTTGGTATGGCATTACCAGCTTTATTGAGAACCTCACCAAAAGCGGGGTTGGCACTACGGGTTCCCGACAAGGCTCCGGCAAAAATGGCGGCATTGTTGTAGCGTAGGAGATAGCGTCCGATCAACAGCGTAATCATCAACGGTACAACTGTGACCACCACACCAATAAGAAAAATGGAGATCCCGCTTGAACGAATGGTTTCAACTGCTTGCAAACCAGATTGAAGCCCTACGACAGCCACAAAACCGGCCAGCCCCAAATCACGAAGAATAGCAGAGGCACCACGAGGTATATTTCCACTCAAAGGTTTACGCGACTGGTACCAGCCAAAAAGCAAACCGGATAGCAGTGCACCACCGCCACTACCCAGCGTAAGCGGTACTGAGCCGATACGCACTATCAGCAGGCCAATCAGCAAACCAACTGCAATACCAAGGCAGTGAAAAAGCAAGTCAGTTTTAATGCTTTTCACCAGTGAGGCTCCGGCCAGTGATATCGCGCGTTGAATATCCTGTTCGCTGCCGAAAAGAGTCACCACGTCATTATGTTTTATGACTGTTTCATCAGAAACGGGCAGAATATTTTCTCCGCGCTTTACACTGATAACATAGATGCCGTGCCGTATATCGGCAGCCATCTGATTGCGGAGGTCAACAAGGCGCTTATTAATAAAAGCCGGGTTCACCATCAGGACTTCACTGGTCTTCATAACCATCGATGGACCATGCTCTGTCAGGATTTCCTTACCCAGATACTGAGCCAGAGCGACAATACCTTCCCGGCGGCCGACCAGCAGCAGAATATCGTTCTCCATCAACTGAAGATCTGCCGTAACATGAATTTCTTCTCCTCCACGTTTGAGTCTTTCCAGCGTAACGGGGAATTGAGGGGAAGCCAGTGCTTCCAGTTCAGCAACACGTTTATTTTTCACAGGCCCGGCTTCATAGAGACGACCAACAATATCCGGTAGTGCAGGCGTCTGATCTGCTGCTAATAAAGGCGCTCCTTTGAGTAAATCCAGTTCAGCTTTCATCGCATCTTCCCGAATGGAACGTCTCATTATTTTCGGCAGAATATTGACGCAAATAATGATGGTGCCAAGGGAACCGAAAATGTAAGTCACCGCGTAACCAACGGCAACATTGCCTTGCATTTGCTGTATCTGCGCCGGAGCGAGATCAAGCTTGGCAATGGCTGCACCGGCAGTGCCAATGATAGCGGATTGTGTGAGTGCGCCTGCGGCGATGCCCGCAGCAGTGCCTTGATCAAGAGAGAAAAGTTTAGCCATGATGAACAGTGTCAGCAGGGCGCTTACTGCCAGTACCAAAGAGAGTGCGACTTCACGTAGTGTCTGACGACCCAGCGAGGAGAAAAATTTAGGGCCACTATCAAAGCCGACAGCATAAATAAACAGAGCAAATAAGACATTCTTAATTCCGTCGCCGATAGTGACACCAACCTGACTTATCAATACGGCGACGACCAGTGCACCGGCTACACCCCCCAGTTGGAATGCACCCAGTTTGAACCTCCCCAACCATGTGCCACCAGCCAAAGCGAGAAAAAGTGCAATTTCAGGAGAAAGGCTAAAAAGTTCATGTAACCAAGCCATTAAATTAGCTCCTTTGTTTTCTTGAATAGAAATTAGCAATGGATTGCAAAATGACTGGCTTTTAATGTGATAAACGAAACAATTTAAGCCGCACCATTAAATTTAGCACATTTGGTACAGGATGAGTTTTAATCGAATGGTGTTACAAGATAGTGGTGTTATAAGACAGAAATTAAATAAGAGGCTTCCACCTCTTATTCAATCCTTAGGAGAATCGACTGGTGTTTATATTTACATTCCGTACTGATAATTTTTATTTTCCTCACCGATAGTATCACGCACATGCTTCAGTGCTTCGGCATAAGATTGAAGTAATTTCAGTGTATAGTGAACCCGACTTTCGAATGCAGTATCATTACAGACCAACTCAGGCGTAATTAAATCACCAGCCTGACGGAAGATTAAATGATCAGGAAGGAAACAGACATGGTTATTTTTAAAACCCGTCATTCGCAGTTCAGAAAGGGGATAAACTCCGTTCGGGCCACTGGAAACACTGGTTAATAATGCAGGTTTATGCCCCAATTCGGTCACAGAACAATATAACAAGAAATTTTTCAGTGCTGGTGGCACCATTCCATGCCATTCGGGAGAGATAAAAATAAAAGCTTCACTATCTCTTAAATGATGAGCAATTGCCTGCCACGGATGTGATTCCGCTGAGATATCGGTTGTATAACCGTCATGAAGAGGAAGCTCAACATGGCATAACTCAAGAAACTTGGTATCAGTAAACCCATATTCAATACTCAATTTCTGTAAATAACGGGCTACACGCTGACTGTTGGAATTCTGACGCTGACTACCAGAAATTAAGGTTAACTTCATGCTGTATTCCTTTTTATTCTTAATTTGCATTTTTCAAATTGTAGGGTTGTGAAACTGTTGGGATCTTATTTCTGGGTATAGAAACCCAGACAGCAATAATAATGATGCAGGCTCCGACAAATTGGAGCACAGAAAATGTTTGCTCCAGAAAAATAAAACCCAGTATGCAAGCCGATAATGCGCTCATAAATCCTAAAAAAGATATTGTGACGACGGGTAATTTTTCAATCCCCCGAAACCAGACAATGTAAGAAAATACTGCCCCCATCAGACATAAATAGCTATAGCCGACGATATTGACTAATGTAATCTGAGACGGTATTCCCTCAGTTAAAATAGCCACAGGCAATAGCATCAATCCACCTAACATTAATTGCCAGCCAGTGAAGCTGAGTAGTGATAAATTAGTCGGTCGGTTCCAATATTTTGTTAAAACAACACCTAATGCCATGCAACCGCATCCCATAAAACCAGCAATAATTCCCTGCCAGTTTAAATGAGTATCTGCATTTGTCACGAGTAGGGCAATTCCTATCACTCCAAGAATTGCTGAAGTAATATGCATTTTAGTCAGCGGGGTTTTGAGCAGAAAAGTGCTCAGCAGAATAATAAAAATAGGTTGGCAGGCCATAATCAAAGCGGCTGTTCCGCCGGGAAGGTACCATGCTGCCATAAAGAGGAAATAAAAAAAGGCACCGATATTTAACAACCCCAGAATAGCCAAGCGTAACCACCAGACTCCCTTAGGAAAAGTACGGCAAATTAATAATAATAAAATTCCGGCTGGCAGTGCTCTGAGAGTGGCGGCCAGTAAGGGAGTATTAGGAGGTAACATTTCAGTAGTAACAACATAAGTGCTTCCCCATATAACTGGTGCTAATGCGGTAAACATAAGATTACGGAGCATTATAATTTCCTGTGTGGTTTTTCTTTGTTTATGGTTTTATCCATCGTTTTTCAATTTGCTGCTTTATTTGGCTGCAACTTGAAATCCATAGGTGGCAGATGCCAAAAAAACAGCCTTGAATTTCATCTTGAAAAGTATCTTTACATAAAGATAAATTAAAGTAATAGCCTATGCAAATTTTATCAAGTATCTTTTCACAAAAATAAATGAATAGGGAAAAACCATGAAGTACGATCACGTTGACCGTTTACTTATACAGTGGGAGCAGCAACGTCCAGATCTTGATCCATCACCGATGGGTGTTATCGGGCGTTTAAACCGGGTGAATAAAATTATTGAACAAAGATTACAGGCTACATTCAAAACATTTGACCTGAGCGCTATTGAGTTTGATATTCTTGCAACACTGCGTCGTTATGACACGCCAATCACACCAACCGAAATGTATCAGTCAGTTATGTTAACTTCAGGCGCGATGAGTACCCGTATTGAACATATGGTACAGCGTGGATTGGTTGAACGAGCAGCTAATGATAAAGATCGGCGCAGTTGTAAAGTCTCTTTAACTTCAGAGGGAAAGGAGCTGATTGATAAAGCTGTTGAAAGTCATTTGGAAAACGAAAGAGGAATTCTCAGCGCATTATCGCATGAACAACAAGAGCAGTTGGCTATGCTATTACGGCATTGGTTGTTAACGAATGAATCAGATATTTAAGATTAGTCCGATAATTTTTCTTTTTTTAGAATAATCTTTTATAAAAGATATTTCTTAATGTTAAGTGAAAATAACTTTAGTAAAAAGTTCATTAAGAAATGAAAAGAGACTTTGCCCCGACAGGATTCAGGGCAAAGTCCGGGAGGTCAGAAATTAGAATTTCACGTTAAATCTAGCCCAATAAGTACGGCCCGGCTCATTAATAGATGTGTTGGCAGAATAACCAAACCCACTGTCTCCTGCCCGATTTAAGTGTTCGCTATAAGTTTTATTAAAAATATTATCAACACCAGCACTTACCTGAATATTTTTAGTCACCTTATAGGCGGCATTCGCAGAAAGAACGGCAAAACCTGCGCTGCGGTCGAAATCTTTTCCGACCACATTTCCTTCATTAATTGCAATCCGGTTCTGGCTGCTAACCAGTCGCAATAAACTGTTAGCACTCCAGTCTCCCTGTTTCCAGCCTAAACCAAAGCGAGCTTCCAGTGGTGGAGTTTGTGGTAATGGGCGATTGTCTGAATTATTTCTTGCCCAGGAATAAGCCAGACTTGCATCTGTTTTCCAATTTTCACTCAGGTGATAGCCAACGCCCATTTCTCCACCAAAGATAGTGGCTTCTATGTTACTGACATTATCGACTTTTTTATTTTTGTCAGAATAATGGAACAGAATAAAATCATCGATTTTACCGGCATAAGCTGAAACCCAGCCTTGTAGGTTATGGTCGTTATAATGCGCACCAATGTCTAACTGGGTTGTTTTCTCTGTTTTCAGTTGATTGAAAACGCGGCCCTTTGACCAGAATAACTCCCAAAAATCAGGGAAGCGTTCAGTATAACCGACACCAGCATAGAACATTACCGGAACCTCTTTCAGGTTATGCTCATAACGAACAAAACCGGCCGGTAACGTATCGGTTCGTTCTTCCCGATTTTTCTGCTCTTCCCGAGGATATTTATCCACCAGCACACGGTCTAATCGGATACCGCCAATGACCTTACTTTGTGCATTAATATCACCGGTCAGCTCACTAAAAATCCCGAAATCGCGGAAACGGGCATCTTTTTGTGATTGATTACGGTGAGTATTTGCCTGCATATCCATACCGCTTTGCAGTTTGAAATCCTCCCAAACCCATGTGCCCATCATGCGTCCGCCAAAAGTTTGGCGATCCAGCTGATGAGCCATTTTCATGCCGCTACCATGACCACCATGACCACCATGACCACCATGACCACCATGACCACCATGACTATTGTGTCCGCCATGGCTCATATGACCACTGTTCATATGATGGCTGCCGTGCGCCATATGGCTGTCACCCTGTCCCATTTTCATTGCAGAAGGAGAAGGGCGGGATAAATTATCCATGACATGAGTCGTGGAGTTGTAATAAAAATTAGTCTCGAACTTGTCAAATACATCGCCGATATTGTATTTCTCAAAACGCATACCCAAACTCTCACGTTTGAATTTAGAACCATCCATTGATCTACCGGCATAACGGGCGTTGCCATCTCCCTGTCCGGCATTTAACTCCAGCAGAGTATCTTCATCAGGTGTCCAACCTAATGCAACATCGGTATTCCATTTACTCCAATGGGAAGGAACACGATATCCGTCACCATCTTTATAATCATTAGAGCGGGATTTGTTACCGATAAGGCGCATATAACCATACTGATTGCCGAAACTCAGGTCAGCATTACCATCCCAGCGTCCATTAGATCCGGCGACTGTACTGATATTACCTTTAGCATCCGGTTCTGAAAATTGCGGGCGGGAGCGTTCAAAACGAATCGTTCCCGCTGAATTTCCCGGTCCCCAAAGGACAGTCTGAGGCCCTTTAACCAAACTCAATACATCGTAACTTTCAGGCGAAATATAAGAGCTGGGTGCATCCATCCGTGATGGACAGGAACCCATAACTTCGCCATCGTCAATCAGCATACGTAAACGCGAGCCAAACATTCCACGAAATACAGGATCACCATTGGTTCCGCCATTACGAACCTGAGAAAAGCCGGGGATAGTTTTCAGATAATCCGAGCCATCGCTGGCGGGTACAGGCTGACGAGGCGTTTTAAGTGAGGAAAAAATATTAAGGGGTGACGTGGCCGGAGCAGTTACCGTGATCACTGATTCATGCTCATAAGTTGCATTTCCATGAACGGTATTTTCACGCACTGAGTGTGAGTCTTTTGTTTCTTCAACGCGCTCTTTTGTTGCAGCCAGACTATTTGGAATGAAGAGTGCAATAGCTAAAGCGGTAGCCAGAGGCGATACGCGAAACAATTGTGTAGCAGACATGAAAAATATTCCTTAATTAATCACAAATCCTGTTTTTGAATTTGCTTAAAAAAATAGCGACTTGCCCTGTCAAAATGATTTCAGGCAAGGAAAACAGATGTTTTATTTCATTCAGATAAGCAGATTAATTAAGGGGTGGTGCGCGCGGTTGTGAATCACCATAGAACAACCGGATAACCGGACCAGAAAAACGGGAGGCTGGTGGAGCACGGGAAATCATCAGGGTCAACAAAATGAAAGGAATAAACGACCCTGACAATAACGGCAGGTTAATCAATAGCTGGCAATAGCCACAGGCAATATCATCCATCAACCCCATATGAACATGGTCAATACCATGATGATTCATACTATCTGATTGATGATGATTGTTTTGCATATCAGGCATTGGCATACCATGACATGCTTCACTTTTCATACCACCGCGATGATGTTCCAGTGTTTTTGATACCACAGGAGCAATGAACAGCATCAGAATTGCCAATAAAGCAATCAGGGCTGGTGTTCGGCGCTGTGATAGATGAAAAAGTGATAACAAACTATTGATCCAGATCAATACTAACGATTGGGCGCCAATCTTACTGTATTTTTACTGATTTTGTTAAAGAATTTTTCGCTGATTAATCAGCGTTAGCACTTTCCAATAGTTTAATGATGTCTTTATATCCACGATTACGAGCATGTGTAAGCGCTGTAACCCCGTTTTTATCCGGTATGTTCACATCAGCGCCACCCTTGATAAGCCGATTAATGATATCGACATAAACAGAAGAACCATTACCTAATACGACAGCCTCCATTAATGCCGTCCACCCTAACTTGTTAATATGATTTGGGTTAACACCAGCATCCAGCAGAATTTGTACGGTTTCAGGATATCCTTTCTCTGCTGCGGGGATCAGTGCTGTTCCTCCGTAGCGGTTGGTATCCTTCAGGTTGGCTCCATGATGTAAGGTTGAAATGAGAATTTCATTATAGCCCTGTGCTCCGGCAAGCAAATAGGGAGTATCGAGTAGTGTATCTTTTGCATTAACATCAGCACCGGATTGGATTAGAAAAATAGCAATTTCAGTATAGTTATGCTGTGTAGCCAGCATGAGCGGGGTGCGTAATTGCCCGTCACGCTCATCAAGTAGGGCTTTATTTTTCCATGTGAAAGGTTAAAACCACCGACTTTAGTCGGTCAGCTTTAGCTGCGATACTCTGTTGCACGAGAGGTGCAATATGGATTACAGATATGGCAGCCACACGGTATTTCAGATTGAGTATCATTTCGTGTGGGTAACGAAATACAGGTACCCAGTACTGATAGGTGAAGTTGGCCTACGGGTGCGAGAGCTAGTTCGTCAGACCTGTGAAGCTTTTGAAATCAGGATAGTCGAAGGTGTCGTGAGCAAAGACCATGTACACATACTGGTCAGTTGTCCTCCGAGCTTAGCGCCGTCAGAAATCATGAGGCGACTAAAGGGAAGGACAGCGAGCAAGTTGTTTGAAGAGTTTGCTCACCTGAAAAAGCGCTACTGGGGTCAGCATTTTTGGGGTAGAGGCTATTTTTGTGCAACGGTAGGCCAGTTAACGGAAGAGATGATAAAGGCCTATCTGGAACATCATTTTGAACCCAACCCGAATGATAACTTCAGGCTGGATAATTGACGCATCGTTCAGCCGATGCGTATCCGGACTTTCAGTCCGTTAATCACTAACCCACCGACTTTAGTCGGTGGTTGTTGAGTTTTAATTTCATGGTTAACTTAGCACTCCTGTTTATAACTATTTTTATTTACCCCACAATCACCATAATACGGGCAATTAAAGGATATGTTATTGTCTTGGTGTTACATAGCCGATTTTTTTCTCTATTATTCTTACTCAATGCCATAACCACATCAAAACCTAAGCACATTCTTGCAACCATTTCTTCTTGAGGTGAAAGATGTATATTATTAATATCAAGCGCATCTTCTTCTTCATCAAAACTAACTAAATCCTGAATGTAATCAGATGTATTATTCCTATACATAAGGCGAGGTGATGCACTATCATTTAATGATATATAATAAAGCTCTGGAGAATACCAAGGTATCATATTACGAAACAAATCAACATTTGGATTATCGGGAACGAAACCAAGAGCATATCCCAAGTGTCTGACAAGTAATATATACATGAATCTTTTTACTGCGTCCCCGCTATTATGAACATCTCTAAAACTTCTCATTATCGTTGAGATGGTTTCATCATTAATTACTGTTATGTAATTATCAATATATATTCCATATTGATTGGCGAGATTATATCCTGCCATAACAGTCGTGTTTATATTATCACTGTTTGGAATATAGGCTATAGCAGGTTCAAGAGCTGTTGTTCTAGATATAAGATTTGATAATGAGTATCCTATGGAAAAATTAGCCTGTTCTCCGAAGCGAACTTGCCTAATAGTTAATTGAGGATATACATCCCGGATAAACCTCCTCCAGTAATCAACAGCAAGAGCAATCTGATCTGTATAATCAATTACATGACTATGTTCATCAAATGAAACACGAACTATAGCGCCGCCGGGTGGAATTGTATAAATAATGCTTCCTCCGTAAGCACTGACAGGATTATAATTTTGATCATTCTCTGACTGTGATGTATCAACTCTGTATTTAATTATTTCTTCAGCGAAAGAAATTTTCGGTAAAATAAATATAATCGATAATATTAAAAAAATATTTCTCAAGAAAGGATTTTTATTCATAACATTTAACCCACTCAACATAGTTCATTTAGTAATGATGTTTTTGATGGTTTAATGTGTTTGTCTGACAATATTTAAATTCAACGCCACCATAGCATACTTAAATTGAATATTTAATATACATTTTTAGACCGGTCTTATTGATTTTATGATGTCTCATTAAATATGGTTTCGGGGTTAATATCCCAGCTCGCTTAAAAATATTCCTAATATCGAATTTGTACCTTTTCCTTTGCGTGTCACAATGGAAATTTTAGAATCATAATAAATTTGCTCAGGCAATAGTGCTTTCATAATCCCTTTTTCTACCCATATGCGAGCATAGTGATCCGGCAGAAACCCGACAAATTTACCTGTAAGAATTAAAAATGCGATACCTTCACGATCAGATGCGGTTGCCGCGCTATTCAGTAATTTATGATGATTCATTGCTTCAGTACTTATACGGTAGCTGGGTATGACAGCATCTAATTGGCTTAACTGCTCAGTATCAAAGTTGTCCGTAAGCAAAAATGCCTGATGTTTATCACTGCAATAAAGATATGACCGTTCATCATAGAGTGGTAAGTAATTTAATCCCGATAATGGCGTGATCAGTGGCAGGGCGCCAATCTGCAATCTTCCGTCCAATATACCGCGTTCAATTTCTGTCGGCGTACACATACTGATATTAATCAGAATATTGTCGCTTGCTGAACGCAGGCGTTCCAGTGCGTTAGTAATCCGCATCATCGGCTGTGTGACAAGGTTATTGATAATGCCGATGTTAAACTCTCCCCGTAGCTGTTTATGTATCTGATTAACATGCTGGCGGAACTCTTCAATCGACGCCATCATGGTTTCACTGGCTCGCAGAATTTCCCGTCCTTCATCAGTCAGAGAAAATCCAGCGCGACCGCGTTGGCATAAGCGCATTCCCAAACGTTTTTCCAAATCCCCCATATGAAGGCTGATTGCTGAACGTGTGATACCGAGCAGGCTTTCCGCGGCTGAAAAGCTGCCACATTCTGCGACGACCTTAAATATACGTAATAATTTCAAATCAAAATCAGTTACTTGACTAAAATTTGCAGGTTTCATTTAGGTGAGTAAACTCATAACTAATGATTCAATAAATAAGATTTAACTTGAATATCATTTTATTGCAAACTCACTGTTACGACTTTTTGTTACATTTTAGTGCGAGGAGTTAAAAAATGTCAGATAGCAATACCGTTCAAACCCGTTCCTTCCATGTTAACCCATCTCAAGACCTGAATTTGAAAGCACATTGGATGCCGTTTAGTGCTAATCGCCATTTTCAACAAGATCCACGATTGATTGTTGCGGCGGATGGTCACTGGCTGACGGATGATAAAGGCCGCCGTATTTATGATAGTTTGTCTGGTTTATGGACTTGTGGAGCAGGGCACTCACGTTCAGAAATCCGTCAGGCGGTTTCTGAGCAGTTAGGCACATTAGATTATTCTCCCGGTTTCCAGCATGCTCATCCGCTGTCATTCCGGTTGGCAGATAAAATCGCCAGCCTGATGCCCGGTGATTTAAATCATGTGTTTTTTACCAACTCAGGCTCAGATTCCGTTGATACCGCAGTAAAAATAGCAAAGGCTTACTGGCGGATAAAAGGGCAGCCGACTAAAACCAGAATGATTGGCAGAATGCGCGCTTATCACGGTGTTAATATCGGGGGAACCAGCCTTGGCGGTATTGGCGGAAATCGCAAGATGTTCGGTCAATTGATGGAAGTTGACCATCTGTCACACACGTTACAAAGTGGTATGGCCTTCATTAAAGGCGTTCCGCCAACCGGCGGTATCGAATTGGCAGATGAGCTGCTGAAGCTGATAGAACTCCATGATGCCAGCAACATCGCCGCGGTAATTGTTGAACCTGTTGCCGGTTCTGCCGGTGCGATTGTCCCGCCACAAGGCTATCTGCAACGTTTAAGGGAAATATGTACTCAGCATAATATCCTGCTGATTTTTGACGAAGTCATTACCGGATTAGGCCGTTTAGGGCGCTGGACAGGCGCTGAATATTTCGGAGTCACTCCAGATATTCTTACTTTTGCCAAGCAGGTCACAAATGGTGCTATCCCGCTTGGCGGCGCTGTTGTTTCCAGTGAGATCTA
Organism: Xenorhabdus innexi; assembly: GCF_002632485.1. GTDB lineage: Bacteria > Pseudomonadota > Gammaproteobacteria > Enterobacterales > Enterobacteriaceae > Xenorhabdus > Xenorhabdus innexi. The sequence continues at coordinate 18,849 of NZ_NIBU01000037.1, forward strand.
TGACACATTCATGTCACAGTCTCTTCCTGAGCATATGATTGAATTCAGCCACGGTTATACCTATTCCGCTCACCCTGTTGCCTGTGCTGCGGGTCTGGCAACGTTAACACTGCTGGAAAGAGACAACCTGATCCAACAATCTGCTGAATTAGCGCCTCATTTTGAAAAACGCCTGCACGAGCTCAGGCATTGTCCTAATGTTGTTGATATCCGTAACTGCGGCCTGATTGGTACTATCCAAATTGCACCACGGGATGGCGATAGTGTGATACGGCCTTTTGAAGCCGGTATTGCATTATGGAAAGCCGGTTTCTATGTTCGCTTTGGGGGCGATGGTCTGCAATTCGGCCCGATGTTTAATGCTAAACCTGAAGATCTTGACCGGGTGTTCAATGCAGTGGGTGATGCTTTGCATCAGGTTAAATAAACGGGAATTAGTAGCATGAAAATAATTACACATCTTATTAATGGCGAAATGACTGCTGGTGGTAACAGAACATCGGCAGTGTTTAATCCGTCTACCGGAAATACAATCCGGCAGGTTGAAATGGCGGATACCACCACAGTACAAAATGCAATTACTGCCGCGAAAGCGGCACTTCCTCACTGGCGCAATACTCCTCCGGTTAAACGTGTACAGATTTTATTTCGTTTCAAACAATTGATTGAGCAACATGAAGAACAAATTATTAGCCTAATCAGCGAAGAACACGGTAAGACACTGGAAGATTCTGCCGGAGAACTGAAAAGAGGTATTGAAAATATTGACTTTGCTGTTGGTGCGCCGGAATTACTGAAGGGAGAGTACAGCCGGAATGTCGGGCCGGAAATTGATTCATGGAGTGATTTTCACGCCGTCGGTGTTGTGGCCGGCATTACGCCGTTTAATTTCCCGGCTATGGTTCCTTTATGGATGTACCCACTGGCGATTGCGTGTGGAAATACCTTTATTCTCAAACCCTCCGAGCGTGCTCCAAGTTCAACATTATTTATTGCACAGTTACTCCATCAGGCCGGGTTGCCTGATGGTGTGCTGAACGTAGTCAATGGTGATAAAGAAGCGGTTGATTGCCTGCTTGCCTCTCCCGATGTTAAGGCAATAAGTTTTGTCGGCTCCACGCCCATCGCGGAATATATCTATAGCGAAGGAACACGCCGCGGAAAGCGGGTACAGGCTCTGGGTGGCGCGAAAAATCATGCTGTAATTATGCCTGATGCAGATTTAAACAATGCTGCCAATGCACTGATGGGCGCTGCTTATGGCTCTTGTGGTGAGCGATGTATGGCTATCTCTGTTGCCGTTTGCGTCGGCGATCAGGTTGCTGATGCGCTTATTGAAAAGCTAAAACCTCAGATTAATGGACTGAAAATCGGGGCGGGAACAAATCGTGGTCTGGATATGGGGCCACTGATTACAAAAGCCCACCTTGAGAAAGTCTCAGATTATGTGACGGATGGCCTGAAATCCGGCGCTGAACTGGTTGTTGACGGCAGAAATTTATCTGTCACCGGGCACGAAAATGGTTTCTTCATCGGTGGTTGTCTGTTTGATCATGTCACACCAGAAATGCGGATTTATCGGGAAGAAATCTTTGGGCCTGTTTTGTGTGTTGTCAGAGTGCCGAGTCTGGAAGACGCAATTGCATTAATCAATGCCCACGAATACGGAAATGGCACATGTGTTTTTACCAATGATGGCGAAGTTGCCCGGTTATTTGCCAATGAAATTGAAGTGGGCATGGTCGGCGTTAACGTACCTTTACCTGTTCCGGTTTCTTATCATAGCTTTGGCGGCTGGAAGCGTTCATTATTTGGTGATTTACATGCTTATGGCCCGGATGGTGTCCGTTTTTACACCCGCCGTAAAACTGTCACTCAACGCTGGATCAAACGCGAACGCCATGAAGCAGCTCAGTTTTATTTCCCGAGTAACCACTAAATAACAAGATAATTTATTGAGCGGCATAACGCCGCTCAAATTATTTGTAGCGCAGTAAAGTCCTCTTCAAAACAATCTTCCGCAACAAATTTTGTAATAGTCGCCATTAACAATATGTTGATAGGCTTGATGACTGCGATATTCAGAGATTACAAATAAATTTTCAGCACCACTATGCTATCTGAAATGAAAAGCTTTGATTGTATCTATTCTCAATAATTGAAAATAACCCTAACAAAAAGAGCTTGCCATGAATAAGAACAGCAAAAATTATGTAAAATGGTGGTTAGAACAGGAAAAATCAAGAAAAAACAATTCATTACCTGTAAAAATAACACTGGCAGGGATTAAATTATCAGTTATTCCTCAGGCGTTTCTTCCATCCCCACGACAAACCCATTCCACACCATTACTTATAAAAAATATTAAGCATTATAACTTCATGGGGAAAAAAGTCCTTGATATAGGAACTGGTAGTGGTGTTCTTGCTATTTACTCAGCTCTCAATGGTGCATCTTTGGTAACAGCAACAGATATCGATGAGCATATATTATACGCGGCTAAAAAGAATGCTGATCTGAATAAGATCACCGGCATCCATTTTATGAAGAGCAATCTCTTTGAATCAGTCGAAGGTAAATATGATTACATATTTGCTAATGGTCCAATTTCTCCCGAGTCTTGGTCAGAAAAAAGTCTGGCGGGACATTCCATATCAAGTTACGGAGAAACTCTTTTTAGCCAGTACCGCAACTACCTGACAGATGGAGGATTAATGTTTATGACATTTGCAGAATTTGGGTCAACTGAGAAATTCTATAAAACACTTAAAAAATATAATGTTATAGATAAAGAAAAAAGAGAGAAAAAATTTGGGGTATGGTGGAGTTTTCATGAAATAAGAAAATAAATGCGGTTGAGTTTGAAGTACAAAGTTAAGCAGGCATTATCTCTTTCAAAATAATGATAAAATATTCGACCTTAATGAAATTGTAACAGGTCTGGAATATGGAATATCATGAAATGATGAAGATGATTAAAGAAAAATATCCGACAGCAGAGCACTGGCAATTTGGTGATTCTGCTGAATTACAGGATGCTCTTGCTGGATTAGTCACCAAAGAGATTAAAACTGCGACCAGTTGTTCGTTTGCCTCCTATAGGCAGAGTGGAAATAGTATTGTCATCGGTAACGAATACATTGTATTGAATAGTAGAAACGAACCAACCTGTGTTGTCAGGGTAATGGCTCTGCATCTTGTCAGATTTTCAGAAATGACTACTGAACTGGCCTGGAAAGAAGGAGAGGGTGATCGTTCAGTGAAGCATTGGCAACAGGAACATCAACGTTTTTTTGAACGTGAAGGAACGTTTTCACCTGAAATGGAAGTTGTTGTTATTGAATTTAAAATGATCGATACAGTAACCGCATAGAAAATTACAAAATAAAAGGCGGAGTGTTTCCTTTCCATTCCGTCACTGAGATCACATCCACGCGTTGAATAGCAGTGTATATCAAGTCAAAGATAGCGCTGTCTGCAACTGAAAAAGAGGGCGTTCATTACATCACTACCATTTAAAACAGGAGTAGCTATGAAAGATCAAAAACCCGATCAGCTACGTCGTTTATTAGTAAAAGCTCCGTTGCTGGTTCCTTTGTTAACAACACTTCCTGCTGCCGCAAAAGAAAAACTACTGTCATCTTTCATCGGGAATCAATCAACCGATACGCCCCCAATAGCCGGAAAAACACTGCTGCTGAAAAACGCTGACGTGGTTGTGACTATGGATAAGGATAGGCGTGAAATTAAACAAGGTTGTATCTTTATTAAAGGTAATACTATTGTTGCTGTCGGAACAGAAAGCGAAGTCCCGCAAACAGCCGACAGAGTTATTGACCTCAAAGGACATATTGTCATTCCGGGTCTGATTAATACCCATCATCATATGTACCAGACGTTAACGCGCGTAGTGCCAGCAGCACAGGACGTTGAGCTGTTTAACTGGCTGACCGCATTGTATCCGACCTGGGAAAAACTGACTCCGGAAATGATGAAAGTAGCAACCAAAACGGCGATGGCTGAACTGATGCTTTCTGGCTGTACAACTTCCAGCGATCACCAGTATGTCTATCCGAATGGCATCAGGCTTGAACACAGTATTGAAGCTGCGCAGGAAATGGGGATGCGTTTCCATGCCTGCCGTGGCAGCATGAGTCTGGGCAAAAAACAGGGCGGTCTGCCACCGGATTCTATCGTTGAAGATGAGAAATTTATCCTTAAAGACACTCAGCGTGTGATTGAACAGTTCCATGATGCAGAGCGTGGCGCGATGATCCGTATTGTGGTTGCCCCTTGCTCTCCGTTCTCGGTCAGTGAAGGGTTGATGAGAGACTCAGCAAAACTTGCCCGTGCGCACGGTGTTTCACTGCATACGCACTTGGCAGAAAACATCAGCGACATAAACTTCAGTAAAAAAACCTTCAACAAAACCCCAGCCCAGTACGTGGAAGACCTTGAGTGGGTTGGTCACGATGTGTGGCATGCACATTGCGTGAAGCTTGATGACTACGGCATAAAGCTGTTTGCCCGAACCGGTACCGGCGTAGCGTATTGCCCTTGTTCCAATATGCGTCTGGGTTCCGGTATCGCACCGGTGCGGCATATGCTGGATGCCGGAATACAGGTAGGGCTGGGGGTCGATGGCTCCGCATCTAACGACAGCTCAGATATGATGGCGGAAGTGCGTCAGGCGCTGCTATTACAGCGAGTTGGTTTCGGCCCTGAAGCCCTGACTTCACGCGAAGCGCTGGAAATCGCAACACTTGGGGGCGCGAAAAACCTTAACCGGGACGATATAGGTGCACTGGCTCCGGGCATGATGGCTGATATTGCTGTGTTTAGTCTCGAAGGCATTGGTCTTGCAGGCGCGCAGCACGATCCGGTCTCAGCACTGGTGTTCTGTAATCCGGGCAAAGTGGCGTACAATATCATCAACGGTCGTATCGTAGTTGAAGACGGTAAAGTGACCACGGTGGACGTTCCGGTAATTATTGAGCAGCATAATCGCCTTTCCTACCAACTGGTTGAAGGTTAATAGCATATAAACACCATCTTCCTAATAGACTAATAAGAAGATGGTTTCACCAGATCGAAGGGGCTACCTTGCAAAACGTCGGGAACCAAAGACACAAAAAACGACACCAACTGTGACAATCACCATAAGAAAGCTGACAGGTTCGCCAAGCAAACCCGCGGCTAAAGCCAGTCCTAGAAAGGGTTGCAGTAACTGAAGCTGACCAACAGCGGCAATGCCTCCCTGAACTAAACCCCGATACCAGAAAATAAACCCAATCAGCATACTAAAGAGGGAAACATATCCAAGGCTTATCCAGGCAGGCATACTGACATTGCTGAATGAATCCGGCATATAAACCAATGTCAGGATAAGCATGATGGGTAATGAAATGAGTAAAGCCCAGCATATAACCTGCCACCCTCCTAATTCACGGGAAACTTTTGCACCTTCCGCATAACCGAGACCACACACAATCACAGATGCCAGCATTAACAGATCTCCGGTCAGTGAAGTGGTGGCATCCTGCGTAAAGGCAAACCCCATCACCAGTACACTGCCGATAACAGAAAACACCCAGAAAGCGGGACGGGGGCGTTCTCCTCCTCGCCATACACCAAAGATGGCTGTTGCCAGAGGCAATAAACCGAGAAATACAATGGAGTGGGCTGAAGTTATGTGTTGTAGTGCCAGTGCAGTAAGAAGAGGGAAGCCAACCACTACACCAATAGAAACAATAACCAGAGAAGCAATTTGTTCTAACTTAGGGCGCTTCTCTTTTAACGCTAATAATATGACAAGAGCCAATAAACCGGCAATGGAAGCCCGGGCAACAGTAAGGAATACCGGGTCAAAATCCATCACTGCCAATTTTGTTGCAGGTAAAGACCCACTGAAAATCAATACACCAAGAAAGCCATTAAACCATCCGTTCGTTCTGTCCTGCTTCATGATTATACTTTTCATGATTGTTCTGTAACCTCATGTAATTGGGTTTTTATAGCCGAAGTCTATGCCCAATGGATTTCAAACCACTTGAAAGACAAAGGGGATATAAATGAAATATTACCCTACCTCTGATAACGAGAAATCATGATATTGCTCACATTCATGACAATCAAATTATTGTCATGAATACATTTTCGTACAAATGAGGTATACCGACCGATAAACTTCAGCGTTATGCAGGGAGATAATAACTGCGCTGAAACCGGAGGTTTTTTTCGATGGCTCACTCTCGATATAAATTTATAGTTGATAAATTTGCAGCTGATATACGGACAGGTCGCTTACCTCCCGGTACACGCCTGCCGACTCACCGACAACTGGCGATTGATGAAAAAATGTCTTTAGTTACTGCAACCCGGGTTTATGCTGAACTTGAAGCAATGGGTCTGGTGAGCGGCGAGACAGGGCGGGGAACATTCGTGCGGGAAATATCGTTACCTCCTGATTTGGGGATAGAGCATCATGTGGCTTCAGATATGGTTGATCTGAGTTTTAACTATCCCTCCTTTCCCTCCCAGACAGAATTATTGCGGAACTCCCTCCGCCAATTGGCAACTTCCGGCGATCTTGAAGCGTTACTCCGCTACCAGCCACATGGCGGGCGCTCCCATGAACGGGCAGTTATAGCGCAATACCTGACAACGAGAGGATTAAAGAGTATCAGTACAGATAACATCCTTATCGTTAGTGGCGCACAGCATGGTTTAGCTACAACAGTGATGGCTATGCTGAACCCCGGTGATGTAGTTGCAGTAGATACGCTGACTTATCCGGGGTTCAAAGCACTGGCAAAAACCTATCACCTGGAACTTGTTTCAATTCCTGCCAGCTGCGAGGGGACTGATCTGGATGCGCTGGAAAAATTGTGTCAGCGTCGCTCTGTCCGGGCATTTTATACTATGCCTACTTTACATAACCCATTAGGCTGGGTAATGAGCCTGCAAAATCGGCTCCGTCTGGCGAAATTGGCCCAGCAATATAATTTACTCCTCATTGAAGATGGTACTTACGCTTTTCTGGCTCAGGATGCGCCACCGCCATTAGCAGAACTTGCCCCTGAATTCACGATTTATGTTTCAGGTTTTTCCAAAAGTATAGCGACCGGATTACGTGTTGGTTTTATTGCTGCTTCGGTAGATAGAATCCCCGCACTTGAGCGGTTAATTAGGGTAACAACATGGAATACGCCAGCTTTAATCACCGCCATTACATGTGAATGGATAACTAACGGAATGATTACACAATTGGAGGAAGATAAGCGTCACGATGCACAGGCACGTCAACTCATTGTTAAAAACGTCTTCAAAGAGATGCAATATATCAGCCATCCATCATCCTATTTTGTCTGGCTTCCGCTGGATGAGGGGGTAAGGGCAGATCAGGTTGCGATGGCATTAATGAAGGAACAAATATCAGTATCAACTGCCGAACCATTCGCCACATCTTCATATGTGCCGCATGCAATTCGTCTGGCTATCGGTTCAATAGAACAAAAATCCCTGCAAACCGTACTGGAAAAAGTAAAAAATATTGTCAGCCTGTATTCATATTTGTGAAGTCTTTCATTAAAGAGAAATGAAGGTTTAACTTTAAAATATATTTTCCAAACGGAAACCATAATCCTGAAATAACGGATATAATCTCCGTAAAATTTTTAACAAACATCAATGATGATTTCTTTTTGGAAATTAGATTGCTGACAAAAATTGTCATTCTCGACTGTTAGAATCAGATAAATCCATGTGTTTCATATGGAAGGATGGCAGGTTTATTCTCTCCTGCCATATAGTTTAGCTTGATCACTGAAAGAAAAGCGTTACATGAAAACGGATAATCAGAACACTCACAATGTGGTAACAACACCTTTTGAAGAAGCATTAAGCAGTCTCCAGTGTGTTCTTGTGGCAAGAAGAACGATGATAAACCCGGAAGGTATCTCCTGGTCACAATATGATGTCTTACATTTACTCCGGCGACATCAATCAATGAATCCCAGTGTTATTGGTGAAAGACTCGGCTTCACCCGCTCAAAAACATCTAAAATTCTACGCTCGCTCAAAGATAAGGAGCTTATTAAGCAAGAATCAGGAGAAAATGATAAACGCGAGCTGGTTACTCAGTTAAGCCCTAAGGGATTAGTATTTTTGCAGCGAACAGAAGCAAGTACACACAGTATGGCTGATATTGTTACATCCCATATGTCTCAAGGGGAAATTGCTATATTTACAGAGCTATGTCATCGTGCCGCAGATCTTTTGTCTGAAAAAACAACTATTCGTGACGAAGATTAAATTTCACAAAAAAATCACGTTTCCCTGTAAAAAAATTGAAACGTGATTAACGGATTTTGAATTGATATTTAGCAATATCTGCCGTAAATCTATTAAATAATGTGAGGGGGAAGCCATCAAATGATCATGCACATCAACACATCATTCACGTATGTTTTTTCATCAGCCTTCAATGACATTGGCTCTTTTCCATATATCCCGAATCCCATTTTTTTGTATAAATAAATAGCAGATACATTTTCTTCAACGACAGATAATGATATCTGTTTCACATTACTTTCTTTCAGTAAAATGATTAACTTCTCAATGAGTTTTTCGCCGATTTTCAAACTACGGTAACTCTGTTTAACATAAAAACCCCATATAGTTCCTTTATGTGAAGTTTTATATTTATTATTCCTCTGAAACTCAATCGTTCCAACTAATTTGTTATTAAAATAAGCACCTAATATCAAGGAGTCGGTTATTCTGATAATAAAATCCTGCTCATTGTGGGCAGATTCTTCCTCATAGGTCATTCCAAAAGCTTCTGGATTGGTATGCAAGGACTCAAGCCTAATTTCTCGATAATCTTTAACATCATTTTTTTCTAATCTTCTGATAAGTGGTAACGATTCCATATACGAGGCCTCCAATATAAAAGGAAGATATGTGAAATCCATAGTATATAAACAAAATTCATCAATAATGCATTAGATACAGACTTTCGCGTTATATAGAGTTGTAAAATTTATAAAATAAAACCTAGACGACTGGTCAATTATTAAAAGGAAATGTTATGGCTGACAATAGTACTCGTACCGACCTTTTTTCACCGGTGAAGTTAGGGAAGATTGAACTTGCAAACCGTATTGTTATGGCACCATTAACACGCGGGCGTGTTAATGAGGAAGGTGTGCCGAACGAACTGAATGTAACATATTACGTACAACGTGCCAGCGCTGGGCTGATCATTTCAGAAGCAACCAATATTTCAGCGCAGGGTCGGGGCTATGCCATGACACCCGGTATTTGGACGGAGCGACAGGTGGCAGAGTGGAGAAAAGTGACTGATGCTGTCCATGCTGCCGGAGGCAAAATCGTGATGCAACTGTGGCATGTCGGTCGTAATTCCCATGTTGATCTCCAGCCTAATGGAGCATCACCGGTAGCGCCTTCTGCGATAAAAGCAGGAGGAAATGTTTACACCGCAAAGGGCATACAAGAACCTTCCATACCACGCGCTCTGAATACTGACGAAATCCTGGGTATTATTGAGCAATACAGACACGCAGCTGAATACGCTAAACTGGCCGGATTTGACGGTGTAGAAATTCATTCAGCCAACAATTATCTGCTGGAGCAATTCATCCGTGATTCAACCAACCACCGTACTGACCAATATGGTGGTTCTATTGAAAATAGGGTGAGGCTGGTTCTGGAAGTTGTCGAAGCTGTCACTGGTGTATGGGGAAGCGGTCGGGTTGGTATCCGGTTATCGCCGGTAACAACCGAAGTCGGTAATACTCCGCTTGATAGTAATATCATGGAAACTTATGGCTATCTTATCCAACAACTAAACCCATTCAAGTTGGCGTATTTGCATTTTGTGGAAGGAACAACAGGGAAAGATCGCATAGCGCCTGAAAATGTTGATTTGGATATTTTGAGATCGCTGTTTGAGGGGGCTTATATCGGGAATAATAACTATGACCTCGAAATGGCAATTTCCCGGCGTTCAGAAAGCAAAATTGATGCGGTTGCATTTGGGCGTCCGTTTATTTCTAATCCTGATCTGGTAAACCGTCTGCGCTATAGTATTGAGCTTACCAGTACAAATAGCGACACTCATTACGGTCATGGAGAAAAAGGTTATATCGATTGGCCTAATGCTAATTATTAATTGATTTGGCTGGCGGCTTATTTTGATAAAGCCGCCATATTTGTTCGCAAGAGTTATTTGCAAGAACAGTGATCAATAGGTGAACCCTAAATAGATATAGATGCTCAGTACAATGCCGGCTGTCACAAGTGCATAGGGCATTTGGGTACGGATATGCTCAATATGATCACAATCCGTTGCCATTGATGCCACTATTGCATCACCGGAAATAGGTGAAGTCATATCTCCGAAAATAGAACCGGAAATCGCAGCACCTATCATATATTCCACCGGCATTCCGACAGAAACACCAAGTTGTACGCCAATCGGGATCATAATCGCAAAAGTTCCCCATGATGTACCGGTTGCCAGAGACATAATCGCACTGATAACAAAAATAAAACCGATAGAAAAACCCACAGGGAGCACCCCATGCGTGATCTGCGCAATATACGCCCCCGTATTAAGATCAGCGGATACCGTTCCCATTAAAAACGCCAGAATCATAATAGAGCTGATTTTCAGCATACTGGCATAGCCAATATAAAGTTCTTCAAAAAAAGTATTAATGGATAAAATCCGGCGGCTCAAAAACCAAACGAAAGAAACAACCGTTCCAAACATGACTCCCCAATAAACAGACGTTGAACCACTTCCTTTACTGAATTCACCTCCGCCTGTGATATAGAGCGCAACAGGAACCATCAGTACTGTTGACAGAATCGGAATAAAAAAATTCAGAACATTATTACTGTTAGAGTGCTCAATAACTTCATTGGATGCTGCTTTTTCGCTATCTGGCGCGGGAATATTATGTTTATGCAAAGCATTCTGCTCTGCTTTTTTCATCGGCCCCCAGGAAATATTGGTGAAAATATAAAATAATATGCTGGCAAGAGAGAACCATGCCATTAAGTTATACAGCAGAGAATGTACAACAATATCAAAAGGCTCACCTGAAATTAACCCATTAGAAATTTGCACACCAACTATTCCCATCATGACAGCGCCCCAGCCATTAATCATTGCCAGAGAGCAGACAGAAACACCAGCAGTCTGAATTAAGTAGGACATTTTTTCAGGAGGAACAGCATATTTTCTGGCTAAATTCTTAGTGGATGCGCCAGCAACCAATTGATTGATGCAACTTTCAATAAAAATAAGTGCAGAAATAAGAATTGCCAAAAATTGTACACTTTTTTTACCCTTAATGATTTTTGTTCGGTCAGTTAATAGCTGAACCAAAGCCTGTACACCACCAGTGATAGTTACCAGTCGCATAATACCGCCAATCATCACCATAAAAATAACCGTTTTTGTATTTCCTGATGATGTAAAAGTGTTAATAACACCTTCGAGCGTACTTTTTATTCCTAATATTATGTTGTGATCATGTATTACCGTGAACCCAACCAGAATTCCCAGCATCAATGACAGCATTACCTGCCGGGTCAGAATGGCTAATATGATGGTCACGACAGGTGTAACAATCGTCCAGATTCCGTAATCATGCATTTTTATTCTCTGATATTTTTGTTGGTTAGTGGCACTTTGAAATTAATTTATTACACCTTTTAAATTAAATACTAAAGATTTGATTCTATCAAATAGTATCAGCAGTGTTATTTTTTATGTCTCTATATTTTTATATAAACCATGATTTAATCAAATATTTCAATAATATTATAACCAACAGCCATTTAAGTGACATGTTTATTAAAAATTCAATAAGGAATGTTTATGATAAAAAAAATAAGAATAGCAATTTTATTTATTTCAACAATAATAACTTCAGCTTCCTTTGCTAACAATGAAGTTAGAGCCAGAGATTTTGGCATCCCTTTTTCTGGTGCAACCGGAAAATATAATGCAATCACAGATGTCAGTGGTGTAACCGTTGGTTATTCAACACTCATCAAAGGTAATGGAAAACTGGAAATTGGAAAAGGGCCGGTAAGAACAGGTGTGACTGCAATATTACCCAGAGGAAAAAAATTCAGCCCGGTATTTTCAAGTATATTCTCTTTAAACGGGAATGGGGAAATGACTGGCAGCCAATGGGTTCAGGAAAGTGGTTTTCTGGAAACACCGATATTAATAACGAATACTCACAGTGTAGGAATTGTCAGAGACTCAGCAATCAGTTGGTTGGTTGATAATAATCTGGTATCCCCGATTAAGGATGATTTATTCTGGTTACTTCCTGTGGTAGCAGAAACATGGGATGGATTGCTCAATGATATAAATGGGATGCATGTAAAAAAAGAACATGTCTATCATGCGTTGAATAGTGCTAAATCAGGGATGATAAAAGAAGGCAATGTTGGAGGTGGAACAGGTATGAATCTATTTGATTTTAAAGGAGGAACAGGTACATCATCGAGAATACTGGATAAAAAAGAAGGCGGATATACTGTCGGCGTACTGGTTCAGGGTAATTTCGGATTCAGAGGTGATCTGATTATTTCAGGTATTCCGGTTGGTAAAGAAATCAAAGAAATGCTCCCGATATATCACGGAGATAAAAAACAAATAAAAGATGCAGGATCTATCATTGCGGTGGTTGCTACAGATGCGCCATTAGCTCCTCATCAGTTAGAAAAAATCGCTAAAAGAGTCTCTCTTGGGCTTGCTAAGGTGGGTGGAGTTGCCAGAAATACCAGTGGGGATATATTTATTGCATTTTCTACTGCAAATAATGATGCATTTTCCAGAGAAGATATAAAAACAATCACAATATTGCCAAATGATAAACTTGACCCTTTATATGAAGCAACGGTAAATGCAACAGAAGAAGCCATAATTAACGCTATGTTTGCAGCAGAGACAATGGTCGGAAGAAATGATAATACCTCTTACGCCATTCCCAAAGAGAAGGTCAAAGAAATATTAAAAAAACATAATCTGATAAAGAAATAAATATTCAATATCGAATTAAGTTATTATAAAAATTACAATCTGTAATCTATTTTGAGGGAAAAATGGTTGAGTACAACATAAAACCCGCAACAAGAACCGGTAACTTATCTCTTCCTGACACTCGTACGTTTTACTGGTACGAATGGGGGCCAGTCACCGGCAGGCCACTTATTTTTTGCACTGGTGCTGGCATGAGCGGCTCACTGGGTTTCGGAGAACAAGACTTAGACCGACTAAATATCCGGTTAATCGTGCCGGATCGTCCCGGCCTGGGAAATTCATCGTCACATTCTAATAAATCTTTAGTCAGTTTTGCCGAAGATGTTGCAGAGATGCTGAAGTACTGCGGGTTAAAAAAATGCATGGTTTTAGGTTTCTCTCAGGGAGCAGTATTCGCACTGGCACTGGCAAACATCTGCAAAGTAACAGGGCTGGCAATCGTAGCCGGACAGGATCAGTTCAGTTATCCGGCCACGCAAAAACTGTTAAATCAGGATATTGTTAACTTGGTTAAGCAGAGAAATACCGAACCGGATACACTCAAACAATGGGTTTCGGATAATATCACTGCCGACTGGTTAATGAATTTTATTATGGAACACAGTTCAGAAGTGGATCTGTCACTCTATTCCCAGCCAAGATTTTTACAGGCTTATCGTCAGTGTTTAAATGAAGGTTTTTCTCAGGGGGCAGAGGGTTATGCTCAGGATCTATTGCTTACTTTCGGGCAGTGACCTTATGAGCCAGAAGATATAACCTGTCCTGTCCATCTATGGTATGGAAGACAGGATGCCAGTGCCGTTCATTCACCAGATTTTGGTGCAATTCTGTCAACACGGTTTCCTAATGCAGAACACGTCATTTTCGACGATGAAGGAGGCTCTTTACTCTGGCGAAAATCAAAAGATATTCTTGAAAAATTAGCCTTAACAAATCTATAAAAATGAAGAGCAGTGCTTTTTTGCACTGCTCTGACATATTGGGGTTATGAAGAATGACTTTCACTTTGTTGCTGATACCAAGTTTGTATATCTTTAATAATGCTTTCAGCATGATAATTTCCATCACTATCAATGAAAAAATGATCTAACCCATCATAAGTCTTGAAAGAAACCATTGGATTATTAACCTCAGTCATCATTTTTCGTACTCCGGCAGCATCAACATTATTATCTTCCATAGTCTGGATAACTAATAACGGTATTTTACTGGATTGAATCGAATTCTGATTATCAATCGACAATGATTCATACCACCAATTTCCGCCATGACCACTGACGTTCATACCTACGGGCATCTTCTGTTTTTTTGCTTCTCCTGCAAACACCTTAAAACTATTAACTTCTTCATCCAATTTTTCTGCCGGAGTTTGATACCTGATACTATGGATAACATCATCAATAAAGAAACGTCCGCCACCATTTATTGCAATTGCGGCAGAAATAAAATCTGTATTTTTTTCTGAAACTATCAGATTAGTGACAATAGCGCCTTCACTTCCGCCAAGTAAAATAATATCACGATAGTTGCTTTTTAGTTTATCTAATACAGCAAGATAATCTTTTACACGTTTTAAAGGAGAATCATTCTGAATATAGGCCTGTGGACAGTCTGAATCATCAACTTCACCCCCATTTTTACCCAGACTACTATCAAGCCCTGATTTCTCTACCAAAAGAATATCATTTTCAGGAAAAACAGAACCAAAATTTTCTATCATCTTCCGATTATTAATAACACTAATACAATCGGAACCTTGAATGAGAACGAGAAGGTTTTCAGAAGGTATGCTATTTTTTTGTATCAGATAGTAAGTAATATTTTTACCATCATTTCCCTGTAAACTATAACTGCTTTCTTCAGCCACGGACTGCATAGATATTGAGGTTAAAACAAGTACGATACAAATCAGTATTTTTTTCATTATGTTCTGACGATCCCAGTTAAGTTAATATTGTATGAGACAGACTCAATATACGAATTAACAGATAAGGTAGCAATCTTATGACAGCATTTCAGAGTCACGCAGTTCGCTCGGTATTTGAACACTATCCTGAAGGGTTTCAACAGCCATTATTAAAAGTAAGAGAACTCATATTTGAGGTCGCCGCAAAAACAGAAGGGGTGGGCTTGATTACTGAGGCTTTAAAGTGGGGGCAACCCAGTTACCTTACTCTTGAAACAGGAGCAGGAACGACTATCCGACTGGATCGTTTTGGTGATTCACACATAGCTATCTTTGTTCACTGCCAGACGACACTGATTGATACTTTCAGAACCCTCTTTCCTGAACTAATTTATTCAAAAAATCGGGCGATTGTTTTAGATCCTAAAGCAGAATTACCCATAGACGAGCTAAGCATATGTATTGAAATGTCACTGACTTATAAACTGAAAAAAACAAGATAAGGGCTTTATTTTGGATAATAAACTCACCAATATACATTTATGTGAAGTACTATCAGTGAGTTAAAGAATAGCCTTATTGGGTTTAGATAAGTACATAACTCAAGAAATTTTGTTATTTTTTTGTTAGGCTGGAACACTTTTTATTTCTATACGAATATTATTATGATTTATTTCACATCTGATACTCATTTTTGCCACTCCAGCATTATAAATTTATGTGGGCGACCATTTGAAAGTGTACATCATATGAATAATACGATAATACACAATTGGAACGCCTGTGTTACCGAGCGAGACGAAATTTATATCTTAGGCGATTTTCTTTATCGTGGAACCGGAACTGATGCTAATCAGATTCTGCGTAGACTTAATGGTAAAAAATTTCTGATCCGAGGTAACCACGATAAATTTCTGAGTGATCCAGAGTTTGATTCTTCAATGTTTGAGTGGGTAAAAGACTACTACGAAATGGATTATCAGAAACAAAAAATCGTGATGTTTCACTACCCGATTCTTGAATGGCAGGGTTATTTTCGTAATGCTATTCATCTTTACGGACACGTTCATAACGCAGGCAAAGATCCTGACCAATATAAACGATTAAGTGTGCTCGGCCCCAGAGCTATTAACGTTGGTGTCGACGTTAATAATTTCTTTCCTGTCAGCATTAACCAAGTGCTGAAAAGAGCGCAAGAATAAATTCAATTGATTATATCGAATTTCTCATAGGGTTGACGGAACCTCACAGCCGATTAAGACATAAGCTATTATTTTTAATAAAATCAATAAAGCAACGTAACCGTGGTGAAAGTGTCTGGTTACGGTAATAAACTGCATTAATCGGTTGTTTTTGCTCAAAAGTAAGATGAGAAAGTATTTGTTTAAATTCTCCTGTTTCTCTCATTTCATAAGTCATAAAATCCGACAGACACACTATACCAACACCTTTGCGGGTCAGATTACATAATATTTCACCACTACTTGCGGCAATCGTCGGTGTAATTTTAAACCCCTTTTTATCACCATGATAAAGTGGCCATTCGTTAAGGTTTTCCGGTGCAGTAAACCCAAGCAGACAATGTTGTTGCAGATCTTCAGCCGCTTTCGGTTCACCAAAGCGCTGTAAATAGAGAGGGCTTGCCAGGACACGCAACTTACTGTGGCCTAACAATGTCGCGCGCAGAGAAGAATCTGTCAGAGTTCCAATGCGAAAGGCAATATCAGTCTGCTTTTCCAGCAGATCAGTGACACCTTCATAATTAGTCAGTTCCAGCGTTATCTGTGGATATATTTCATGAAATTGAGCGACCAGTGGTGTAATAACATGTAGCAGAAAAGGCGTCGATGCATCAACCCGCAGTGTTCCGGATGGAATATTTTTGTGATTCAGCAAAACTTCTTCTGCTTCTTGTGCAAGTTTGACCACCTCACGGGCTTTTTGTAGAAATGCCGCGCCTTCTTCACTTAACTTTATACGTCGGGTAGTTCGGTATAACAACGTGCTATCCATTTTCTCTTCAAGGCGCAATAATGCCCGGCTGGTGGCAGAAATGGTCAGCCCCAGCCATTCAGCCGCAGAGGTTATTGAACCACTATCCACCACTGCAATAAATGCCCGCATCTCTTCCAGAGTAATTTTCATTTTTGCATTTCACTCAATAGTTTTTCTCATATTAATGGCTATTTCTGCAAATACCAACCTGACACAATCACTTTCCTTTAAGTGATGTCGTTTCAGCAATAATGCTGAGATTAAAAATATGAGGAAACTATGCGCACGAGTACCGCTCTGTTATCACTTTCAATTGGAGCATTTGCTATCGGAGCTACAGAGTTTTCGCCGATGGGTATGTTGCCGGAGATAGCTTCAGATCTGACCATTTCTATCCCTACAGCGGGTATTCTGGTAATGGTCTACGCAATTGGTGTGATGCTAGGCGCTCCAGTGATGACTTTATTACTGATTAAACGCTCTCCAAAAGCCGCACTGATTTTTTTGATGGGTATCTTCACATTTGGCAATATTTTATCTGCGCTATCACCCGATTTTTCGCTATTACTCATCGCCCGTTTTATAACCAGTTTAAATCATGGTGCATTTTTTGGCATAGGTGCTCTGGTCGCTACTCGGGTAGTAGAGAAGGGGAAAGAAGCCAGTGCAATTGCCAGTATGTTTATGGGATTAACTATCGCTAATATTGGTGGCGTTCCGATAATTACGCGTTTATCACAGGTATTGGGTTGGCGGGAGGCTTTTCTCCTGATCAGTATATTGGGATTTATTACCATGATTTTTCTGTTATTCGCGCTCCCTCGGGGAATGTCGGGACAATCGTTTAATTTACGCCGTGAACTACAGGTTTTATTAAAACCACCAGTACTGACAGCTCTGTTCTGTACGGTGCTTGGAGCCAGCGCTATGTTCACTTTCTATACTTATATCGTGCCAGTGTTAATGACTATTTCTCATGTCCCAGAAACACAAGTGAGTATCATGCTGGTTCTGGTTGGCGTGGGGTTTACAGTCGGAAATTATATCGGCGGTATTCTGGCGAATCGTTCCGTGTCGCGAACGCTCTACGGATTATTTACCTTATTGTTTCTGACCATGATGTTATTTCCACAAATTGCGAAGGACAGTATTACTGCCGGTATTATATTGATATTGTGCGGAGCAGCCAGTTTTGGCATTGTCCCGCCATTACAACTAAAAGTAATGCAGGTAGCATCTGAAGCTCAGTCATTAGCCTCTTCTGTCAATATTGGTGCATTTAATCTGGGGAACGCCATTGGCGCAGCATTGGGTGCAATCGTCTTATCACTGGGATTAGGGTATGAGATGGTTAGTTATTCGGGCGGTTTTATCGCATTGGTAGGGTTGTTATTATTACTGATAACGGAGCGAAAAACACAGTCACTGACATTACCGATTAATAAAAGAAATGAATAGTCTATTCTTGCATACCCGCCAAATCAGGCGGGTATATAACGGAGAATTATTCACAATAAGTGACTTCTCACCACCCTATCGGGCGATGCTTCTTATTTCGTTAGCCGTTGCTCGATAGTATCGAGACTTACGCAGCTTCCATAAGCAGAAACGACCGTCCAGCCGCCTTTAATTCCAGAATGCCTTTATCACGGATATTGAGAGCCGCGTTTAAGTCGCGGTCTATATCCATAGTGCCACAAGATGGACAATCCCACTGACGAACCGACAAAGGCATATCTTCCGTTTTATGACCGCAGCAATGACAAGT
>NZ_NIBU01000038.1 GCF_002632485.1 Xenorhabdus innexi
ATTCATTGCCGAAGCCTGTGGTCTTAATGAGGGACTGGGAGTGAAAGGCCAGTGGGGAACGCTTCAATCCATGGAGACACGCATGCAGTTTCTATCAGACCCGACACATCGGATCCGATTCGTTTATACCCCCAAACACGCTTCCTGGTTAAATCAAATTGAATGTTGGTTCAGTCTGGTCTCCCGACATTTGCTCAGGCGGCTTTCCGTCAGCAGCAAAGCGATATTACGGACATGCATTTTAAAATATATCGAATATTACAACCGGGTATTAGCTAAACCTTTTAAGTGGCTTTACCGTGGGAATACAAAGTGATGTCATTAATTGCAGAATACACCACTAGCTGTGCTGATGGTCAGAACATTTATCAGAGTTTTCTCCCCAATTTTTCAGTTTAGATGTTTTCCCAATTCCGGGATTGAGACTATTGGTAGGATCATTTATCTGATAAAACTGTTTAAGCTGGGATTTGGCCTTATACAAATGGCCAACATTATGTTCAGCAGGGTATTCTGCCCCTCTCTTATTTAATATTTCCAGCATCTGCTCTTTCAGCGCCTTAATATCCGTACCTTTTTTGACAATGTAATCCTGATGAAATACATGGCACATAAAGTGTCCATAATATAGACGATAAACCAATGCTTGATTAATTTCTGGCGGCAAATGCTCAAACCACTCTTGATCATTACGCCGCAAAGCAATATCCAATGCCAGAATATCCTCCACTTCGTTACTGTGTACTGCCTGATAACGAATGGCCGCACCTGCTGCGGCAAAGCGATGTAAAAAAGCTTTAGCGCCTTCTTCTGCTGTACAGGAAAAATAATCGCCGTCAGCCTGCTTGAAATAACTATCCAGCCATTCACTGGCTTCTTTTATCCCTTCACCAGACATTTTCAGCATTAAATGATGTTCAAAACGATCCCGATAAGTTTTAAGCCGTGTTGGTAAATGTGAAGGCAGTAAGTAGCTTAGCCGCTGCATTACTCGATCTATAAAATGCGATGGTAAAAAAGGAACTTTTTCAAATATGGCATCCATCCGCCCTTTTAAACTGAAAAATGCAGGCATTTTATCTGTGCCGAGTTTATCAATCATAACGAATGTATCTTTGCCGTAAATTTCAGCAACATCAAAAATATCCCGATGCATATATTCACCGGCGATCGGTAAGTGCTTAAAATTCGATAAAATATGTCTGCGCAATGTGGTCAGAACTTCGGGCTGATTAGTACCAATATAGAATACCTGTGTGGAAGGCTCTGCCGGAAAGGTGTCTAAACGCACAGCAAAAACAACTAATTTCCCCGCACAACCGGAAGTTTCAAATAATCTGCGTTCATCAGCATTAAAACGCGATGGAGTATTTGCATCAATATCACGTACACGATGCGCATATTCATGGTCAGAAGCTACTCTCCCATTTTGTTGAATATCTTCTGCACGATAACGCTGCTCTTCCAGATTGATCAGAATATCTTCCGGAGAATCGCCCAGTGATATGCCTAAGTGATTGATGAGTTCAGCCTCACCTTTTTCATTCACCCGCCCATATAAAGCCATTTCTGTATAAGCAGGGCCGCGTTGCACTAAAGAGCCACCAGAGTTATTACAAATTCCCCCTATAACTGATGCACCAATACAGGAAGAGCCAATCACTGAATGCGGTTCGCGCCCCAGCGGTTTCAGCACTTTTTCTAAATGCCACAATGTACTGCCGGGAAAAGCAATGACTTGGTTGGCAGATTCAAGGATCTGTATCTTATCCATTCTCAATGTGCTGATGATAACAATGTCGCGATCATAATCATCGCCATTAGGAGTAGATCCTTCGGTTAACCCTGTATTCGCTGCCTGCATTAAAATAATTTTGTCTGCATCGACACATGCCTTGAAAACTTTCCATTGCTCCAACAATGAGCCGGGGCTAACAACAGCAAGAGCACCTCCCTGCCCAGAGCGAAAACCTGTGCGATAGCGTTCTGTTTTTTGTGGCTCGGTGAGAATATGAGCAGCACCTACAATGTGGGTCAGAGTTGCAATGAGTTGCCGATTTTGCGGGATATTAGCATCATTCATAATGGTTTTTTTACCTTATGCAGAGCCAGATAGGGATATAAGTGATGAAATTAATAAAGGATAAAACTTAGTCTATTATTGTGACTTTTTAATTTTTTATCCATAAAAAAACAGCACCTGTTAATGGTGCTGTTTTGTATGAATGTATGCCGTGTGTCTTATCGTGATTCACTGAATTGCGGCATCAGCTTACTGAAACCGCGAGTCAGGCAGAACATATAAAACAGACCAACAGTACCCCAAATCAGCCCCAATTCCATAGAACTGGCTTCCAGATTTGTCCACAACACACCCACTGTTCCCGCACCAAACAGAGGCAGGAGCAGGAAATTGATGGTGTCTTTCAACGTCGTGTTACGGCGTTCACGGACATAGAATTGAGCAATTACCGACAAATTCACGAAAGTAAATGCAACCAATGCGCCGAAGTTGATCAACGCTGTCGCTGTTACTAAGTCTAAAAACCCGCTTGATAATGCAACAATTCCGACCAGAATAACGTTGATTGAAGGCGTGCGCCATTTTGGATGGACATAAGCAAAAACTTTCTCTGGCAAGACACCATCACGCCCCATCACATAGAGTAACCGAGCCACACCAGCGTGTGCAGCCATACCGGAAGCCATTACGGTGACGCAGGAGAAGACCAGAATAATCGCCTGAAATAATGCTCCGGCAACAAACAGCATAATTTCCGGCTGAGATTCATCCGGGTTTTTAAACCGGGATACATCAGGGAAATAGAGCTGAAGGAAATAAGATACTGCAATAAAGATAACACCACCAATCAGTGCTGTAAGGAAAATCGCTTTGGGGATTACCTTACCCGCATTAGGGGTTTCTTCAGACAGAGAAGTAATGCCATCAAAACCAAGGAATGAGAAGCAAAGTATCGTCGCCCCCGTAATCATTGGAATTAGTTGTGCTTCTTCTGATGTAAATGGTCGGACGCTCCATAGTTCACCTGCGCCTTCGCCGTTATGTATACCGTGCATTAACAAGCCGACGAATACGACCATAACCGCAATCTGTACAACCACAATAAGACCGTTAAGATTGGCAACAACATTGATGCCACTCAGATTGAAAGCGGTCATTAATACTGCCAGACCAACCACGAAGACCCACGGATCAATACCCGGAAAAATCGCCTGAAGGTAAATTTTTGCCAGCAGGATGTTGATCATCGGCATAAGCAGATAATCCAACAAAGATGACCAACCTACCATAAACCCAAGATGGGGATTCATTGATTTTTGTACGTATGTGTAGGCGGAACCTGCTGATGGGAATCTTTTGACCAGTTTCCCGTAGCTCAAAGCTGTAAATAAAATCGCAATCAACGCAATGGCATAAGATGTTGCAACATGCCCATCCGTCAATTTAGAAACAATACCGAAGGTGTCAAAAATAGTCATCGGCTGCATATAAGCAAGGCCCATCATGACTACCTGAAATAAGGTCAGTGTTCTTCTCAGTTGAACACGATTGCTGGTACTTGCCTGAACAGTACCCAGAGTGACTGTAGGATTATGCGACATGGGCGAAACCTCCCATAACTTCGATCTGGGCATCACTACAACTACTTAATCGATAGTTACTGGGGAGACTTCGCATCTGTCTATAGAAAACAGAAAAGAAAGAAGAGTTGGAAGGTAATGAACTGACAGAGGACCATGCCCCATAGTCATCGTTGCAGCAGCGAGCGCCGATTGGCACAAGTGCAAAAGCGAATAATTGCTCCATATTTGCGTTCCTCAGTACAGCAGCCTTTTCAATAATCGCTGCTTATGGTCAGTATCGATCCGGAAAATATCCGGCCTCTCGGTATTGTAAAAAATAATTCAATGCAAAAAAAATAACTGATGCATAATTAAGCATCAGTTATTTTTAGTGGACGGCATTTTGCACTTCAAGTTCAGAAATAGCAAGACCCAACACACTAAAAATGCATTATTTTTTACAATACTAAAGAGCCTACAGAAACCACTTCTTAGCAAAAGAATTCGTGAAGATAATGCTTGTCTATTCTCTGGTAGACATTGGATAAACTTGTAGCATAAAAGTAAATTATTGGCTATTTAATTATGAACAGTATGAAATGAAAAATCTGCTCTTAATCATAATTCTGATAAAGAGCAGATTTAATATTTATTTAAATGCTAATTGTAATGAATTTAATTAATAAAAAACGAAATATTAATTAAAAGTCATAATTAATGCCGACTTGGTAACGGCGACCGTCGAGGGTTGCACCGTGGTTTTCATTAGTCACTTGTTTATCAAAGACATTATAAACACCGCCTAATACACGCAAGTTCTTCATTATGCTATAAGTCACACCCATATCAGCAAAAGCGTATGAAGGTGTGCCGCTTCGCATTCCTGAACGATACTGATAGTTTTTTGTTTTTCCACGGAAATTAACACGTGCCCATGTTCCCATTTCAGGCAGTGCCTGCCAATTCAAGGTAGCGTTCGCCATATGGGTTGGCATTTTGTTCAGCGGCTGCCCCTTAAACTTTCCACTCTTCTGCTTTGAATGGGAAAAAGTATAGTTAGCGGCTAATGACAGGTTTTCTACAATATCCCAGTTCATGGTAGCTTCTATACCACGCAGATTGGCTTTATCAACGTTCATTCTTTTATTAACAAAATCATAATTACCTCTACCAACGGACGAACATGATGGAAGTGATTCGTTTTCTTCACTGCAAAAATTAAATTCAGTGATTTTATCTTTGAAGTCAGTATTAAAAACTGTTAAGCCGAGATTAAGGTTTTCCTGATTATTCCAGAGAACACTAATTTCTTCATTGACACTTTTTTCTGGTTTGAGGTCCGGGTTACTTTCAATCACTCCGTTGCTGTACCCACCTCCCGTTCCGTGCAGCCAGTTCGGTGCAACCTGTCGTAATTCAGGAGAACGATAACCGGTTGTGACACCACCTTTAATTGTCCATTGCTCATCCGCACGCCAGACTGCGTATAAACGAGGAGTCACATGGTTGCCAAAAAGCTGATCTTTATCCAGACGAGCACCTCCTGTCAGAGTGAAATCATTCGTGATTTGCCACTCATCCTCAACAAACAGCGCCCAGCTCCAGCGAGTAATCTTATTTACCCCTTTTGCGGCCATCGTCTCATTTTCACGATCACTCAGGTCTTCGTAACGATATTGCCCACCGATACTTAATGTATTATCACCCAAATTAAATGTAGTCTGGTTGCTAAACATCGTATCCGCGAATTTCATCTCACGTTCAGGGTTATTTGATTCATCCCGCTGAATATAGGATGTCATTGTCCCAAAGTCATAAACCCCATTATGGGTTATCGAATAATTATTACGCGTATAACGGCTGGTATCATCTTTGCAAACGCCTTTTCTACAAGTGCGAGTCTTACCGATTGTTGAATCACGATCTTGCTCATAACGACCAGCTTCAAGCTCAACGCTATTTTGCTCATCTGGTGTTAAAGATAAAGATGCAGAACCATTACGCATCTCTTGTTCTTTATATCCACCAACAAATTTATCTTCATTACGGTGAGAAAACAGACCTGTGGCCTTTAATCCCAGCAAGCCATCAATTAATGGCCCAGCTACATACGCACTGGTTTGGTAACTATTACCGGATTTTTTACGTTCGGTCAGGGTCGTATCTGCACGTAGGCTACCATTCCAGTTTTTATGGACTTTACGAGTGATAATATTGATCACACCACCCATTGCATCAGATCCATAAAGGGAAGACATTGGCCCACGAACCACTTCAACACGCTCAATTGATGCTAAGGGTGGCAACCAGCCTTGTTCAATCCCCGAGCCATCACTGTTTGGTCGGGTACTGCGAGTATCAACACGCTTACCATCAATCAGAATCATCGTGTACTTTGATGACATACCACGAATACTGATATCACTACCGCTACCACCACCTGTAACCATAACCCCCGGCACATCTTTCAGCGCATCGGTCACATCACGGTAGGCTTTCGTTTCCAACTGTTCACGGCTGACCACTGAAATAGAGGCAGGCGCATCTTCAATTTTTTGTTGGAAACCTGAAGCGGTAGTAACAATAATTTTATCTTCGCCATTACTCGCTGCATTAGCAGTCAGAACAGCAGTGGATGAAATAGCAGTAATAATACCTAAGACGACTTTTTTCTTTGCGAAAACAACCATTCCCGATTCTCCAAAAGGTAGAATAGAATTAATTAATCTGGATAATCGACATAAACTCAATGTGCAGGGATAATAATTTATCCCTACCAGTGTTATTTTTATTTACTCAACAGTTTTAATAAAACAGTTTATGCTTTTTATTATTTTAGCTGGCCAAATCCGTTACAAGACCATCAATTAATACTTGAGGCACTCCCTGCGAACAGCGTTCAATTCGTCCTTTTACGCCATATACCTGAGCCAGACTATCAGACGTAATAACCTGCTCTGGTAATCCCTCAGAAATTAATTCACCTTCTTTTAACATTAATATATGGTCGCCATGACGCAACGCAATATTAATATCGTGTACAACAACGACAGTAATAATGTTACGCCGACGTGTTTCTCGCGCAACCAAATCCATCACGTGATACTGGTAATTTAAATCCAGCGCACTTAATGGTTCATCTAATAATAATAGTGCTGGTTTTCGGATTAGCGATTGTGCTAAACCAACCAATTGTTTTTGCCCACCGGATAATTGATCTAAATAGCTTAAAGCTAAATGTTCAATACCAAGCTGACGTAACAGCTCCATGACTTCCTGTTCACATTGGTCACCACTGACTCCGCCAGATGCCCGTTGAGCAACGATAACAGACTCCAACACATGCAGATGGACTCCCGCAGGTAATGACTGAGGCAAATAAACAACGTTCTGTGCGCGCTGGGCAAAACTCATCTGCATCAAATCCTGCCCATCCAGCAGTAAAGCACCATCAGCTTTATTTAAACCAGCCAGTGAGCGCAGTAATGTTGATTTACCGCTGCCATTAGGCCCGAGTAATACAGTGATTTTCCCGCGTGGTAATGGAGTTACATCAAGATTTTCAATAACAGGATGCTTAGTGTAACCGGCAGTGAACCGGCTTATTTTTAACCCCTGACTCATACACTCCCCCTATGGCGCAAGACAATGCTCAGGAAGAAGGGTACTCCCACCAAAGATGTCACAATTCCGACAGGAATGATGACTCCGGGGATTAAATTCTTGGATGCAATCGATGCCATTGATAATACCAACGCCCCAATTAACGCACTTGCCGGTAAATAGAAGCGATGATCTTCACCAAACATGAGTCTGGCAATATGGGGAGCAATCAGACCAATAAAAGCAATCGGCCCGACAAATGCCACTGCTAATGCGGTCAGGATACTGATACGTAACAATGTTTCCAGACGAAGGCGACGGATATTAATACCAAAACTGATCGCCCGATCTTCACCTAAACGTAACGCAGTCAGTTTCCAGGAGTTCATCATCGATATAGGCATAAGGAGCAGGAACACCAGTAACATAATGCCCAGTTTTAACCATGTTGCTTTTGAAAGGCTGCCCATTGTCCAGAAAACCAGCCCCTGCAAGGTATCTTCCGTTGCAATAAACTGCATCATAGAAACCAGTGCATTGAAGGTGAAAACCATAGCAATGCCAAAAAGCACCACGCCAGAGGTGGCAACTTTTGTCCAGCGTGTAATACCATCAAGCATCAGGGCTGCTAACAAAGCAAAAAGAAATGCATTTGCAGAAATAAGCCACTGATCAGGTATACCCGGAATACCAATGCCCAGTACGATTGCCAATGCCGCACCAAAAGAGGCGGCATGAGAAACACCCAAAGTAAACGGGCTGGCCAGCGGGTTATTCAGAATAGTCTGCATTTCTGCCCCCGCCAGACCCAATGATAAGCCAACCACTACCGCCATCAAGGCATAAGGTAATCGGATATCCCAGACAATTACCCGGGTTCCTGCATCCATGCTCTCCGGTGAAACCAGAGTCTGCCAGAGAGCAGATAAAGATAACCCTGATGGGCCCATTGTAAAATCTAATACTAAAGAGGCGCCAATCACCAAAATTAGCAACAACATCCATGCAATACGTCGATGTAGAATATGACGATAACGTGTTTTGATATCATATTCACTCTGTTGTTTCACCATTGGCATAGGCTCGGTAGTGACACTCATTTTTATTACCTGTTAATACTCTTCATCTTTCAGGCAGCCTTTTTGTTGGCTGCCTGAAATTCATTAGGTATGCTTATTTCTCACTGACCCAATATGTGCCTGCTGGTTCAATAGCCAAGAATTTAGTGTGAAGCTCTTTTAATGTCTGCTGTGGGTCTAAATCAGCAAATTGTTCCGGATAAAACCATTTAGCGAAAACTTGTGTTACTACAACGTTATAAGGTGAGTTGTAGTAATGGTGCCAGATAGCATGGGTACGGCCCTCTTTCACCGCTGTCAGGGTATTAATTCCTCTGCGTTCAGTCATCGCTTTCAAACCTGCGAGGGCTGTTTCTGGAGAAGTCTGAGCACCCATCTGGATACCTTCACCTTTCTCACCGGGATCTTGTGCACCACTGGCAATGTAGATATAAGGATCAGCCGCGATCACTTTTTCCAGATTCATGGTACCCAATGGTACTGGCAAAACTTCTTTAGCAATGTTTTTACCGCCCGCAAGGTCAATGAAATTACCCATGTTGCCATTGCCCGCTGTGCCACAACAATCTTCGATAGAGCCTGCTTTCAGCTCAATAAAGACTGAAGGTTTCTGCTCTGCCGGAATGCGGCTGGTAATATCCGTTACCAGTTTCTGATTTTTTTCATAAAAGTCAGCATAAGCGTTAGCCTGTTCTTCACGGTGCAGTACTTTACCCAGCATACGAATGCTCGGCAGAGTGTTTTTCAGTGGATCATTACGGAAATCAACAAAAACAACAGGAACACCTGCTTTTTCTAATTGCTTAACCAGTTCACTGTTTTTACCCGGGCCATGACCGGATAAACCAAAAATAGCCACATCAGGATTCAGTGTCAGCACTTTTTCAGAACTGACTGTATCAGCAGTGGTGTTACCGATGAGGGGAATATTGTCAATTTCAGGGAATTTTGCTTTGTAGATTGAGTAGGTTTGTGGGTCAAGCTTGCGGAAATCACCCTGCCAACCCGCGATGCGAGCCAGAGGTTTATCCCCTTCTAACACTGCGATTGAATGAAATAAACGACCTTCACCCAACAAGATACGATTAACCTTTGCAGGCACTTCTACAGTACGTCCAGCAACATCCGTGACTGTTTCAGCCCATGCAAAACTGGTCATCACCGCAGAACCCGCCAATAGGCTGATACTCGCGCCTTTCACGACTGTATGAAATCCAAACTTCACTTTAGTTAGCCTCTTCAAGCAATAATTTTGCCGTTAACAATAAAGCAAATAAGAATACTTATCAATACGATTGATTCGGTATATCCGAAATTTAATCACGATAATTTTGCTTTAACTCTATGAAAAATAAAAACTGCCGATTCCATCACAGAACAGGCAGTTTCTTGTAAAACAAAAACAATAATGTATTAATTAATAAATATCATTTTATCAAATTATTCTTAACATCCTATTCATGGTAGGTATGCTTCGGTGCCGGAAAATTCATCTCATTGTATTTGACGAAACGTGTTTTATTTTTCAATTTATAGCCAAACCAAATGATTAAGAACAGCGGAATACCAATATAAGTCGCCGTAACACCATACCAGTCTATCGTATCCTGCAAAAATGCCTGATAGTTCTGACCAAGAGTGATCAACAGACACAGCGCAAATGCAAAAATCGGCCCGACGGGGAAAAACCCGGAGATATATGGCAGCTCATTGATATTACGTCCCTGAGCAACATACCCCTTACGGAAACGATAATGGCTTATAGCGATACCAAGCCATGCAATAAACCCGGTCATACCTGAGGTATTCAACAACCAGAGATATACCGTCTGGTTACCGAACATCGAGCTGAGAAAACATAGCCCAGCCACCACAGTTGTGGCATAGAGCGCATTACGCGGAACGCCGCCTTTTGACAGATGGCCAAAAATCTTAGGTGCCTTCCCTTCCCGTGCCAATGTAAATAGCATACGGGTAGAGGCATACATGCCTGAGTTTCCGGCAGAAAGTACAGCGGTCAAGATCACTGCGTTCATCACCGCAGCGGCTGACAGCAGACCTGCATTTTCAAATACCAGCGTGAAAGGGCTGACGCTGATATCCTTCACACCATTACGTAGCAGGCTGGGATCAGTATAAGGAATGATCAGGCTAATGATTAAAATAGCAAATACATAAAATAATAAGATACGCCAGAATACTTTACGCACAGCACGGGGAATATTTTTTGCAGGGTCTTTGGATTCTCCGGCGGTAATCCCAATCAGTTCAGTCCCCTGAAATGAGAAACCGACAATCATTGCGACCCCAATCATTGCGGCAAACCCACCAGCGAATGGAGCATCACCAATAGCCCAGTTATGCCACCCTGCCCCTTCTGCACCTTTCATAATGCCGACGATCATCAAAATTCCGACGATAATAAAAACAATAACCGTAGAGACTTTGATTAAAGAAAACCAATATTCGGCCTCGCCGAAACTTTTAACTGATATGAAATTCAGCAGAAAAATCAGGCTGAGGAACAAAGCACTCCATATCCATCCCGGAACATCAGGAAGCCAGTATCCCATGACCAACTGAGCAGCAACAAGGTCAACCGCGATCGTAACAGCCCAGTTATACCAGTAGTTCCAGCCTAATGCGAAACCAAAACCTTCATCAACATACTTGGAGCCATAAGTAGAAAATGACCCTGAAACCGGCATGTAAGCAGCTAATTCGCCCAGACTGGTCATCAGGAAATAGACCATCAGGCCGATCAGCGCATATGAAAGCAGCGCTCCACCGGGGCCAGCCTGTGAAATTGTTGCTCCGGAAGCAACAAATAACCCCGTACCAATTGAACCGCCAATGGCTATCATCGCCATATGTCGTGCTTTTAGCTCACGGCGCAGATTTTGGGGAGCCTGCTCCTGTGGCATGCTTTGTTCTTGAGACATTCTATTCCTATATCATCGAGAATAATTTCTAATGCGGAATTGTAACAAATCCTCGTCTCCAGAATAGCGGCGATTGGCGGTTATAAGATACCTTCATAATCTGCCGCTAATTATAAGCTACACGATTATAGATATATTAATTCTTTAATTTCATGGTATTGAGTTAAGACTACTGACAGTAGCTTAATAATTTTTGTAACGCATTAGACATATGTTTCTGTCGGTGATAGATCAGGTAAAGCGTACGGTAAAGATGCAGACCGGGTATCACCAATTCAACCAGTGTACCGTTTTTCAGTTGTTCCCTGACAACCCGGCGTGACAGGCAACTGATCCCCATACCATACTGAACTGCATGCTTAATTGCTTCCGAGTTCCCCAATTCCATTGCAATATTGAATCTGGGCATTTGTGAAAAAAGAATATGATCAAGTACTTCCCGTGTTCCTGAGCCTTTTTCCCTCAATATCCAGGGAGCTTTGATTAAATCTTCTAAAACCAGATTTGATCGCACAAGCGGGCTTTCTGGTGCAGCAAAAACAATCAGTTCATCCTTCAGCCATGGCTGGGTAATTAAATCCGGGTTATGGCATAAGCCTTCAATAAATGCCAAATCAACCCGGAATTCTGCAACCGATTTGATGACATCTTCAGTATTGCTGATATGTAATTCCAGCGGCGTATCAGGGTAGTCCTTACGATATTTCGCCAGCATTTCAGGCAACATATAATTACCAATTGTGCTACTGGCAGCCAGCCGCAGCGCTCCCATTTCCAATTTAAAAAGCTGTTCCACTTCTCCAGTCTGCTCAAGCAACGCTAGGGCTTTTGGGTAGAGTAAGCGACCATGTTCATTAGTAACCAGTCGTTTTCCCACCCTGTCAAAAAGCTGTACTCCCAATTGACCTTCAAGATCTGTCAGTGAAGCACTCACCGCAGATTGTGATAAAGATAATTGTTGAGAAGCCTGTGTCGTTGAACCACTTTTCAGCACTTCTGCAAAAATCTCCAGCTGTCTCAGAGTGATACGCATATGGCCTCGCGGGAAACATAAAAGTAAAATGGAATGATAAGATAACCTTGATTTTAGACACTATTACGCAACTTAACAAAAGTCATACTCTATGAATCTGTTTTGATGGTTAATCATATTAATACAATCAATTTTTACGATTAAATTATTTGCTATATGCTTATTCATAAAACATATAAACAATATGAGCGGCAACTATGTCCAAAAGTAAAACAGTGTCTGAGAATCAACTTAATAAAACGGACACTATTCACCGTCATCCTGTACTGCAACTCTGTTCAGGGCTGATGTTAACTGCAATACTGACTACCACCGCCACTTATTTAAGCCAGCAGCCTTTGTTCATCCATATGGGGCTTAGTGTCCTGACTATCTCGATTCTACTGGGAATTATTATTGGGAACACGCTATACCCTTCATTAAAACCAATCTGTTCCAGTGGTATTAACTTTACTAAACACTATTTGTTGAGAGCCGGTATCATTCTTTATGGTTTTCGACTGACCTTCCAGCAGATCTGTGATGTTGGTATAGCAGGCATACTGATTGATACCATTATGCTTTCTTCCACTTTTTTTATAGCGTTATGGCTCGGACGTGTTTTTTTCAAAATAGATAGGCAGACAGTCATGTTAATCGGAGCAGGCAGTAGTATTTGTGGTGCTGCCGCCATCATGGCAACTGAGCCTGTCGTTAAAGCTTCTTCCGACAAAGTCGCTGTTGCCATTTCTACCGTTGTAATATTCGGCACCCTTGCCACCTTTATCTATCCTTGGTTTTACCAACTCAACACCCATTACCAATGGTTTCCTTTCTCTCAACAAGAGTTTGGCCTATTTTCCGGTTCAACCATTCATGAAGTTGCCCAAGTTGTTGCTGTTGGTCATACGCAGGGAAATGCAGCCGAAGACACTGCTGTTATCAGCAAAATGATCCGTGTCATGATGCTGGCGCCCTTTTTATTACTGCTTTCTGGTTATCTTAGCCGGGTGGAAAGCAAAAACTGTGTTAATGATCATGGAAAATCGCCAATTACCATTCCATGGTTTGCCATCTTTTTTATTGTTATGGCAGCTTTCAACTCTTTCCATTTATTACCCGAATCCATTGTCAGCTATATCATAGCCATTGATACTGTTCTGCTGGCAATGGCTATGGCTGCTTTAGGGTTAACAACCCATATCAGTGCTATTCGTCAGGCCGGAACCAAGCCTATTTTGTTAGCCTTCTTTCTGTTTATCTGGTTGATGGTAGGTGGATTAATCATCAATAAAAGCGTTCATTATTTACTGAGCTGAAATTTTTGCCTGAAAAAGCGATGTTACTTTTCAGATTACTACCTGACCGGCAGTGCCCAACTTTACAGAATTTCATTAACACCAAGAACAATGCATAATTAATGAAACAGAACAGGAGAAAAATATGAAATTTGTTGGAGCACATGTGAGCGCTGCGGGTGGAGTGGATCAGGCTGTGATTCGAGCCCATGAATTAAAAGCAACCGCTTTTGCCCTATTCACAAAAAATCAGCGTCAATGGAATGCCCCTCCTCTGTCAACAGAACTCATTGATAAATTTAAGGCTGGCTGTGAACGTTACGGTTACGGGAGCGGCCAAATCCTCCCCCACGATAGTTACCTGATTAACCTGGGGCATCCGGAACCTGAAGGGCTGGAAAAATCCCGTGCCGCATTCCTTGATGAAATGCAGCGTTGTGAACTATTAGGTATTGATTTGCTTAATTTCCATCCCGGAAGCCATCTGAAAAAAATTAATATTGATCACTGCCTTGCCCGCATCGCTGAGTCTATCAATATTGTGTTAGATCAGACTCAGGGAGTCACAGCAGTGATTGAAAACACCGCCGGACAAGGCACCAACCTTGGCTTTAAATTTGAACAACTGGCAGCCATTATCGAGGGTGTTGAAGATAAAAGCCGCGTCGGTGTTTGTATTGATACCTGCCACGCTTTTGCAGCCGGTTATGACTTACGTACTGAGCAAGACTGTGATGCTACATTCAAAGCATTCGACGAAATTGTTGGTTTCAAATATCTGCGAGCCATGCACCTTAACGATGCCAAAAGCGAATTTTCCAGCCGTGTTGACCGACATCACAGTCTTGGTGAAGGCAATATAGGAAAAACACCATTCAGCTATATCATGAAGGATGATCGTTTCAACGGTATTCCTTTGATACTTGAAACGATCAATCCGGACATCTGGGATCAGGAAATTGCCTGGCTGAAGTCACAGCAAAATTAATTACCTGACGGGTATCAATTCGATCTTAGACATCATTGATGCCAGTTCAGTACGACTTCTGATCCCTACATTAGGCTGGCTAACCGTCAGTGCAGAGACTGCGGTAGCCAGACGCAATGTATGTTCACTGGATTCACGCATCAGTAAACCATAAACCAACCCGCCAACCATAGAATCCCCGGCACCAACAGTACTGATGACTTCACAATAAGGGGGTTTTGCCAGCCATGCGCCAGAAGCATTAACCCATAATGCCCCTTGCTCACCCAGTGAAATGACAACATGCGCGATCCCTTTCTGACGTAACTCATGAGCCGCATCAATAACGCTACTTAAATCCGGTAGTGGTTTACCCGCCCAGATTTCTAATTCATCACGATTCGGCTTTACCAGCCAAGGTGTTGCTTTAAGACCAGCGACAAAGGCTTCCCGACTACTGTCAAAAATAATACAGGGGCAACATTGCTGTAACTGCTTCATCCAATCCGTAAATGATTCAGGTGAAACCCCGTCAGGCAAGCTGCCACTAACCACAACCATATCAAACTGTCCCAGCCATGAGAGGGAATCAATAATGAACTGATCCCATTCCTTTTCTGTCACATGAAAACCTGAGAAATTAAAATCGGTCACATCACCATATTTTTCTGTCAGTTTCACATTGATGCGTGTTCTGCCAGAAACTAAATGGAAGCGATTGATCATTTTATTTTCATCAAAAAAATGCTGAAAGCCTTCCTGATTTTCTTTTCCCAGAAAACCGCTGACAGTGACATCAATGCCCAAATCACGTAGCACCTTCGCAACATTATTGCCTTTCCCGGCAGCATGCAGCCCTGCTGTGCGTACTCGATTCACGGTTCCTTTAACAATATCTGGACACAGGCCAACTAAATCATAAGCTGGATTTAAGGTTATTGTGGCAACTCGACGGCTCATCTTGCCCAGTATCTCCTGAATAAATCATCATAATTTACATTAAAATTCTTCTATTATTTATAACATCAAAATTGAATCGTTTCAGTTAAATTTATTATCAAATTGATCATTGTCTTATTCCAGTCCAAAAGTAAAAATACCGGCAACCGAAAATTTGTTATCCGATGAAGAACAAAGCCCCTCAATTAATTTAACGCTCTCTTTCTAAGGGAGAAACTTTACGAACAAAGGAATATTTCAATGTCAGTTGTTGTCGGAGTTGGTGTCATTATCGTTAATGACCAAGGTGAAATTTTACTGGGAAAGCGGGCAGGTAAACATGCCCCGTACTGGTCAATATTTGGTGGGCATGTTGATCCCGGTGAGACTTTTGAAGAATGTGCTATTCGTGAGATTAAGGAAGAAATTGGCTTAACCATCAAAAACCCACAGGTTTATGGGATCTGCAATAACATCCAAACCTATCGCGAAGAAGGAAAACATACTGTTTCCGTTTGCTTGCTGGCTCACCATCCCGGAGGGGAACCACGTTTAATGGAACCAGAAAAATGTGAGCAGCTTATCTGGTGTGACCCTGCTAATCTTCCGGAGCCTCATTTTGAAGCCAGCCGGAGCGCAATTAAGCTCTGGCAGGAGACAAAATTCTATTTACCTGCCTGATATATTGGATACAGCTAATTTCGACAAAACTCTGTGTATCCAGAAACAGACAAAAGCCAGTTACATATCTCCTTGATTAATTGTTTACACATGTTCTTTATTAATGTATCGTCGCGCTAGTACAAAGGTAACACATATTCATCAGGAGCTTATATGACCACTGAGGTAACGCAAAATTTTAAACGCCCCTCTATATTAGGCGGGGCAATGATCATTGCCGGTACTGCTGTTGGTGCCGGTATGTTTTCCATTCCCATCGTCACGTCCGGTGTATGGTTTACAGGATCAATAATTTTGCTGGTATACACTTGGGTCTGTATCTATTTCTCAAGTCTGATGATTTTAGAAGCCAATATGAATTATCCCTGCGGTGCCAGCTTTCATACCATCACTAAAGATTTGCTGGGCAGAGGCTGGAATATCCTCACTGGGTTATCGATTACCTTTGTTTTATATATTCTGACTTATGCTTATATCTCAGCTGGCGGCTCGATTATTTTTCGTAATATCAATAGCGTTATTCCTCTGCCACAAGCCGGAGCCGGCCTGATTTTCTCCTTTATTGTTGCTTTCATTGTCTGGTTATCAACCAAAGCCGTTGATCGCCTGAGCACAATTTTAATCGGCGGTATGGTTATCACGTTTATCATGTCAGTGGGAGGGATGTTTACTGAAGTCAAACCCGCTATATTGTTTGACCATACGAGTACCGAAACCAGTTATCTACCTTATGCTTTAATGGCACTGCCCTATCTGCTGACTTCATTTGGTTATCATGGCAACGTTCCGGGGTTGGTAAAATATTATAATAAAGATGTCAAAGCCATAACCCGTAGCCTGCTCTGTGGCTCGCTGATCGCGCTGACCATCTACATTTTGTGGCAGTTCGCCATTCAGGGGAATATTCCTCGTGAAGCATTCAAACAGATCATTGCTGATGGGGGTAATGTCAGTGATTTGCTGAACCAAATGGATAGTGTGTCTGACAACAAAACAATAAGCCAGCTATTAAATGCCTTTTCATATATGGCGTTATCCAGTTCATTTCTGGGTGTCTCTCTTGGATTATTTGACTATCTGGCCGATTTTTTCGGATTTGATGACAGCCATACAGGGCGTTTAAAAACAGCGTTGATAACGTTTATCCCGCCTACTATTCTGGCATTACTCTTTCCGAATGGTTTCCTGTACGCAATTGGGTTTGCAGGGCTGGCAGCAACTATCTGGGCAGTTATCGTTCCGGCACTTATGGCTCGAGCCAGCCGTCGGCGTTATTCACAAGCCAGTTATCGTGCACCCGGTGGCAATGTTCTGATAATTTTGATTATCCTGTTTGGTCTGATTAATGCTGTAGTACACATTATGTCTTTATTTGATCTATTACCAGCCTATCGTTGATCCTTATCAAACTCCCCTGCCCCGATAAACATACCGGGGCATTCATTTCTTGCCTAATTGCCTGACTGCGAGTAATTTTGTCGCCAATTTACTACTCATTCCACTATATCCACTGCTTTACGGAAGGTCTCTATGGCTAAAGCCAATGAAATTAAACGCGGAACCGCAATCAATCACAATGGAAAACTATTATTAGTCAAAGACATTGATATTCAATCACCAAGCGCACGTGGTGCAAGTACGCTGTATAAGATGCGTTTTACCGATATTCGTACTGGTCAAAAAGTGGAAGAGCGCTTCAAAGGTGATGATATTCTCGAAACGATTACATTAACCCGCCGTAGTGTCAGCTTTTCATACATTGATGGTGACGAATATATCTTCATGGATAATGAGGATTTCACTCCGTATCACTTTAAAAAAGAGCAGATTGAAGAAGAATTGCTGTTTATCCCAGAAGATGGTTTACCGGGAATGCAAGTGATGACAATGGAGGGTCAATTGTTGGCTCTGGAATTACCACAAACTGTTGATATGTTGATTGAAGAAACTTCACCGGGTATTAAAGGTGCATCAGCAAGTGCCCGTACAAAACCGGCAAAAATGAGCACAGGGCTAACTATTCAGGTTCCTGAGTACCTGAGTTCCGGAGAAAAGATTCGCATTCATATTGCAGAACGCCGTTACATGGGGCGTTGCGATTAATTCTGTATTTTTGAATATAAGTTGCTCTTTTCTGATAAAAGAGCAACTTATTAGCTGTTTAAATTAAAAATAATCCACATTAATAATCGCCAAACGCTTTTTATTATCAGTCCATTTCACTTTAGAAACACCTATATTTCCTGGAAGCATAATGTTCCCTGTTTTTTTGGTTTTGTATGCTGAAACAATTTGTTTTACTGTAATATTTTTACCCTGTCGATAACAGGAGATATTGGCCTGAGTATCTGATACAACGACCTGACATCCTGGATCAACAATAGAGCCTGTAAATTGTATCTTTCCACTTGTAGGTTGTGCATATCCATAAAAAACCCATGAAAGCAACAAACCGCTAATTAATAGTTTAAGATAATTTTGCATGGTTACCTCACTTCGTTTGTCCATTAACTAAAACTCAGTTACCTTTTTATTCCTTCATCTCCATCATAAATATTTAACGTGAAAAAAATACGACATTAATACCTTTTATTGATTTATATCAAAGGTGAATTTATAGCTAAAAAGAAAGATACAACTTTTATTAATTAATTTAAAAAACTGTTATTAAGAACCACTATTTAAGTTAAACCAAAAATAAGATATAAATAAATTACTAAGCTATTGAAATTAGATAAGCAAGAAAATAAGAGGGTTGTTATATAACATTTAGTGATAAGTTATAGTGACAAATCTTAATTCTTTTTTTGCTTCAACAAATCCTACTCCTTTTGCCAAAATATATGTTGGTCATTAAGATGGATTGTCACTACTCTTCTGTGAATTGCATTATTTTTTCTTATGTATTTGCTGTTATGGTACTTATACCAACAAGCTGTTCTCTCAATTTTTCCATTGCAATTATTAGATAAGCAAGGGGGGTCATCAGCAGTAAAATCATAAGATCGGAAGGTACCAGATTTTAATTCTAAATCTGGAGGATAATGAGCCAATACAGGATAAGATAAAAATATAAACAAAAATATGACCATGTTTCTTAACATAAGCATTTAACCTCTGCAACAGGTATCACTACCTTTTTCGGTTTTAACCCCATGCCAATTCCTAAACCAGATAATGGTTTAACGCTCTGTTATCTATATAACGATATAACGGAAAATGAAACAATTTCTTTATACGTTTTATTTACCCTGACCACAATTCGACATAATATACTAACAAATTAGGATATGAAAAAATCAACCATTAATTATTTAATAATAGTCAGTGCTCAATAATTACACCAAATATATATTATCGGTACTGAAATAGTCATTTAACTATTTTTTCGATATCCTGATATTATTCATATAACAATGATATTAAATTCAATCAATATAAAACATGAATACATAAACGCTCTACAGATTACATATTAAACAGCCGAACGATTACCCTTTCCCCTAAATTTTGTTATAGTGCCTGACAGTCTATCTGGCTACCAAAATCCATTGTCGCATTAAAATAGGTAACACATGACCCGTAGTCACCCATTAGCTATACTTATACTCAATATGCTTGGTATCGGCCTGTTTTTCTCATGGTATTTACCTGAGAATCACGGCTTTTGGTTTCATATTGATTCAGCCATTTTTCATTATTTTAATGAAAAACTACTGCCAAATTCAAAATTTGCATTATTTGTTGCTATCGTAAATATAAGAGCATTTGACGTTATATCACTCTTATGTATGGGATTACTTTATTATAGCGCATTTCGTAAACAAGATTACGCAGGAAAACGCCGTCTTTTTATGATTGGTCTGGTCATGCTGATAACCGCAGTGATCATAAATCAGATTGGGCATCAGATCCCTGTCAGCCGCCCAAGCCCGACTTTAACATTTGAAAACGTCAATCGTGTGAGCGAAATGACAAGCTGGCATACCAAAGATGCTTCCGGTGACAGCTTCCCCGGAGATCACGGGTTAATGTTGCTTATTTTTAGCTGTTTCATTCTTCGATATATTTCTCGCGGTGCATTCTTTATCGCTTTATTGATCATGATTGCTTTTGCCCTTCCTCGTATTATGGCTGGAGCACACTGGTTTACCGATATTGCTGTTGGTTCACTGTCACTCTCTTTAGTCGGAGTGAGTTGGGTGCTGTTAACGCCTCTGAGTGACTCCTTAGCCATATGGTTAGATAAAAAGTTACCCCATATCGGACAGGCTCGCTAAAAATCTGTAATTATCGGGGGGGAGATATGCGCTATCTCCCCGATAATATTAACTTTTCCTCCAACGAGGAAAAAACAAGCAAAATAATTGTAACCTATTAGTTTATAATCTAATTTATTGTAAATAATTCTTTTTATCTCTCGCTTTTTTCTCTGGCTTTCTGTACTCTTTCGCTGGTCCTTTTATTAAAATACTCACTTTGTAAAGATATTAATAAAATGTGTGACTTCACACACTTTAGGGACGAAAAGTTTGTTAATTCGCTACGTTATACTAGTCTTTAGGGCGTTTAGTGTTTTTCTGGTGGCGATGAGTCACATTAAGGACTGCAAGGGAAATTAATATAATGGTCAAGTCTCAACCAATACTGAGATATATATTGCGGATTATTCCCGCAATTATCGCGGCAGTGGCACTGACCGCATGTAGTTCTCCAGATTCTCAGATACGTAGTAAAAAACCTGAAATTCAGACCGTAAACAATCAGAATGGTCAAAAGCATTTTCTTCTGCAAACATCGCAGGATGAATTTGAAACGTTAGTTAAAAATCTGGATATCAAATCTAAGATCCTTAACCAATATGCAGACTGGAAAGGCGTTGCCTACCGGCTCGGTGGCAATACGAAACGTGGCATTGACTGTTCAGCCTTCGTGCAGCGCACCTTTCACGATCAGTTTGGTATGGCGTTACCCCGTTCGACATCGCAGCAACAGAGTGTAGGCCAGACAGTCAGCCGCACTAAACTACAAGCAGGTGATTTAGTCCTCTTTAAGACAGGTGTTCACAGGCGCCACATCGGTATTTATATCAGCAATAACCAGTTTGTACATGCTTCAACCAGCAGCGGAGTTATGGTTTCCAAATTAACGGATACTTATTGGAGCAAACGCTATTACGGTGCACGACGTGTTTTAGCTGATAATCTTAAGGCCTCAATATAACCTCTGTTTTTTTCCTTATTTCTTCTCTTGCAGAATAAAAAACGCTTCCAGATGGAGGCGTTTTTTATTTTACTATTCTTAATTAAAGAGGGTAAAACGCTGTTATATTTTCAGCAATTGCAGCACCTAATGTTTTCAGTCGGCATATCACCGCACTTTCATCCTCTCGAGCAAAAAACAAACACGGCTCTCCTTCCCACTCAATTACCGCACTTACTATTTGCATATCAGAAATAGACTGATGTATATCATGCAAAATACGACCCGCATGTTCACCCTCATGGCTTAACAATTTCAACCCCATCAGGATATTCCCTATCTCTGTCTCTTCTTCTGACAAGATTTCAACTCTTGTCCCAACAAAACCAGATGACCACCGATAACTTTGCGGCAGTCTGTGTACTACCGAAAGTTGGATAT
Organism: Xenorhabdus innexi; assembly: GCF_002632485.1. Lineage (GTDB taxonomy): Bacteria > Pseudomonadota > Gammaproteobacteria > Enterobacterales > Enterobacteriaceae > Xenorhabdus > Xenorhabdus innexi. The sequence goes on from NZ_NIBU01000038.1 coordinate 21,750, forward strand.
TATTCACGTATTATTCCTATCAGAAACAACATTAATACATCTAACCACCAGCTGTTGGCTACCGGCTCGTCAAAACCGAATAACCAGCCAACGAAAAGTAAATAAAAAGTTAAAATAAAAATTACAACATCACACTTTTTTCGTCTTTTTTTTGGAAAAAAATGAGATCAAACTCGCACTTTCTATATATTTATACTGTTTTGGTAAAAAATTCAACTTATTTTTATGCAAAACAGCAACTTTTTATTCAAGATTTATTTACAAATCAATGTTTATCCTAACTATGTTACACCATGATATTTTTATAATATCCTTGTATTACATGCAGTTAAAAAAACAAGCTATTTACTATATGGAACCATATATTTAACAATTTTAAATTAACAAAAAAGAAACATGAGAGAGTTTGTTAGCATCATAAAATTAACAACCATCTATATTTATTTATTATTCTATATTCGTCGTACTTCAATCAGATTCCGATATAGCAGCTTGATTTAGTAGGCAGGCAATGAAGGTGTGATTTAAAATGCTGGATGCAGATATAAGAAACCACCTAGTACAATCGGTGGTTTCTATTGGTTATGTATTTATTTTATTTTTTTGCTTTGCCCGCATAGATAATCAGTGCCATTGCTGATATTACGCATAAAGCCATTGAACCGACCATTGGCCAGGCACTTTTTTCTGGTGCAGAAGATAACACTGCCCCAACCAGGGCAGCAATACTGAAACGCAAAGTCCCTGATAATGAAGCGACAGTTCCGGCCATGTGGGGATAGCCATCCAGAACAACTGCCATTGAGTTAGAAGTAATCAGAGAAATACAACTGATATAGATTGCGACACCCAGCACCAAAGAAATAAAACCCAAATCCAGCATCGTGCTAAATAATAGCCATAACCCCATAATAAACTGCACAAAAATGCCAAATTTCAACATCTTTAATGCACCGTATTTGCGGACAAACTGGCTATTGATAGTTGTCATGACGAACATAAAAATAATGTTCAACCCGAAATAATAGCCAAAATGCTGTACAGGGACACCATGCAGTTGAATATAAACAAATGAACCAGCACTGAGAAAGGAGAACATTCCGGCAAAAGAAAAACCGCTAGCCAAAATATAGCACAGCACTTGACGCTGCCTGAACAGCATTACAAACTGCCCCAGAGTAACTCTTAAGTTAAAATGCAGCCTTTTCTCTTTAGGTAATGTTTCCCTGATAAAAACAGCGACTAAAAGCGCCGCTATTACAGCCGCTATTGCAATAGACCAGAAAATAGCATGCCAGTTAAACCACATCATCATGATTCCGCCCAGCATAGGTGCCAATAGCGGAGCAATAATCATAACCAGTGTCACAAACGACATGCTGCGTGAAAATTCATCTTTTGTGAACATATCGCGCATTAAAGCATTAATAACAACACTGGCAGCAGCAGCAGCGAAACCATGCAAAAACCGCATGGAAATAAAGGTGTCAATATTCTGAGCCAGAGCACATGCAGCGGAAGATATTGCAAAAACAATCACTCCCCCCAAAATAACCGGCTTACGTCCAAGACTGTCAGACATTGGACCATACACTATCTGACCAATCGCAAACCCTAAAATATAGCTGTTCAGGGTCATTTGCACTTTGCCGTCACTGACGCCGAAATCAATGGCTATAGTCGGCATACTCGGCAAATACATATCAATTGCCAGTGGCATCAGCATAGAGATCAGCCCAAGGATAAGGACTAATCCCAAATAAGATAATCGTTGTTGTTGCACGCGTTTTTTCCCAAAACAACTTGATAAAATAGATAAAAATTAAGCTGTTGGCATTTGTATGCTCTTGATTTCGCTCTCTGTCAGCATTCTGTAGTCGCCGGGCTCCAAATCAGGGTCCAGATAAATATCACCAATACGCTCACGATGAAGTTCAACGACATGATTGCCAACAGCAGCGAACATTCTTTTTACCTGATGATACCGCCCTTCGCTGATCGTCAGACGTACTAGCTGAGGCTCGATAATTTCTAATTTTGCGGGCTTCGTCAGTGTTTTTTCCCCATTCAACATAATACCTGTGAAAAATTTTTCTTCCGTATCTGCTGATATTGGGTGCTCCAGTGTCACAAGGTAAGTTTTTTCACAATGATGTTTAGGTGAGGTGATACGATGTGACCACTGCCCATCATCGGTCAATAAAACTAAGCCTGTTGTATCAATATCCAACCGCCCTGCTGAGTGTAGTTTATGGGCCACAGGTTCATCGATAAAATATAAAATAGTCGGATTTGATGGATCATCAGTCGAGCATACATATCCCTGTGGTTTATTCAGCATAAAATAACGCGGGCCATCTAATTGGCTCAGTATTGTTCCTTCATATGCAACTGTCTGTTCAGGTTTCAGTTTATATGCCCCTGTTTTAATAACTTCATCATCGACAGTAACCCGCCCAGCCCGTAATTCACGCCCAACATCATTACGGCTGATGCCTAATTGTTGTGATAAAAATTTATCCAATCGCATGTATAGCTATACCTAAAAAATAATCTGATAAAAATAGAAAAAACAACTTTAAGCCTACTACTGATTGGTAAGATTAAACAGATAATTTATGGAGTAATCGTAAAATCAATAAACATAGCAGGCAAAAATGCTATTCTCTCTGCTAAAGATTTTTTATCCGATATTCGTGACAGTAAGATAACAATGGCCTTTACTTTACGCCCTTATCAGCAAGAAGCGGTAGATGCAACCATCCGCCACTTTCGCCAACATAGAGAACCCGCAGTTATTGTCTTACCTACCGGCGCAGGTAAGAGTCTTGTCATTGCTGAGCTGGCAAAACTGGCACATGGACGGGTTTTGATTCTGGCACATGTTAAAGAACTTGTTGCACAAAACCACAGTAAATATTGCTCGTATAATCTGGAAGCAGATATTTTTTCTGCCGGATTACGCCAAAAACAGAGCGAAGGAAAAGTTGTTTTTGGTAGCATTCAATCTGTTGCCCGCAACCTAGATCATTTTAATCATCAATTCTCACTATTAATCATCGATGAATGTCATCGGATCAGCGATAACGAAAACAGCCAGTATCAACAAATTATCCAACAACTCCAAAAAAATAATCCTAGACTTCGCATTCTGGGCTTGACCGCAACGCCTTACCGTTTAGGCACTGGCTGGATATATCAGTACCACTATCACGGTATGATCCGAGGTGATGAAAATTGCTTCTTTCGTGACTGTATTTATGAACTTCCACTGCGCTATATGATAAAACACCAGTTTCTGGTTCCCCCGGAAAGACTGGATATGCCGGTTATGCAGTATGATTTCAGTCAGGTACGTACCAGCCAGCAGGGTATTTTCAATGAAGCTGATTTGAATCGGGAAATTAAGCGACAAAAGCGCATCACGCCACATATTGTCAGACAAATTATTGAGTACGCAGAAGCTCGGAAAGGCGTCATGATTTTCGCAGCCACAGTTGAACATGCTAAAGAAATTTTCCTGTTACTCCCGACAGAACAAGCTGGATTGGTCAGTGCCGATACTCCGGGACATGAGCGAGATATCCTAATTAATGCATTCAAACAGCAGCAGTTGCGTTATATGGTCAATGTTGCTGTTCTGACAACCGGGTTTGATGCCCCTCATGTCGACCTCATTGCAATATTGCGTCCGACTGAGTCCGTTAGCCTTTATCAACAAATCGTTGGGCGGGGGTTGCGTTTATTCCCGGATAAAAAAGAATGTCTAATCTTAGATTATGCAGGTAATCCCCATGACCTCTATACACCAGAAGTCGGAAGCCAAAAACCCGACTCACAAAATCAGCCTGTACAGGTATTCTGCCCACTCTGCCAATTTGCCAATACCTTCTGGGGAAAATGCACCGCAGAAGGAGACATAATTGAACATTTCGGACGCCGCTGTCAGGGATGGGAAGAAGACGAAAATGGAAAAAAGCATCAATGTGATTTTCGCTTTCGTTTTAAATCGTGCCCACATTGCGGTACGGAAAATGACATTGCCGCCCGGCGTTGTCACCGCTGTCAGGAAGTACTGGTTGATCCTGACGATATGCTGAAAGCGGCACTTAAGCTCAAAGATGCTCTGGTACTACGCTGCGGGGGTATGCAGTTAACTCCGGGTAGTGATAACAAAGGCGAATGGCTCAGGATTACTTATTATGATGAAGATGGCGCAAATGTAACTGAATTATTTCGTTTAACAACACCAGCCCAAAAAAAAGTGTTTGAACTTCAATTCATACGCCATCATCAACGTGCTCCGGGTATTCCTTTATCGTGGAAAACCGCCGACGATATAGCTCACCAACTTCCTTTACTGCGACACCCAGATTTTGTTGTAGCACGAAAAAAAGGGCAATTCTGGCAGATCCGGGAAAAAATATTTGATTATCAGGGCCGCTTCCGGCGGGCTGATGATCTGTATTAAATGACACAATTACTCACAGTGAGTACTTTCTATTTGCTGTCATATCGGTTTTTCGTTAAAATGCCGCCCGCTTAACGTAATACATAATGTTAGGCCAAATATCGAACCTGCTGCTGGGTCGCCTGTAGCAGGATTTATTTTCTTCTTTTATAGAGAAAAAATGATGTTAACTATCAATGCAGAAGTACGTAAAGAGCAGGGTAAGGGTGCGAGCCGCCGCCTGCGCAGAGCTAACAAGTTTCCAGCAATCATTTATGGTGGTAACCAAGAGCCAGTATCTATCGAACTGGATCACGATGCAGTTATCAACCACGAAAGCAAGCCAGAATTCTACGAAGTTCTGACTCTGGTCGTTGATGGTAAAGAAACTACAGTTAAAGTGCAGGCAGTACAGCGTCATCCGTTTAAACCTAAACTGACGCACATTGATTTCCTGCGTGCTTAATTAGCCAGAATCGAGCTTTTATCGGGACGCCGAGTAAATAACGCCGCATTTGCGGCGTTATTTATTTCTGCCTTTTACAAAACATTTAATCTTAAACGGAAAAGATTAGCGATTATTACTGCCACGACGTTGTAACTGATCCCGCAGATTTGGTGGCGTACCCTTAATCGTCAACGTATCCGTTGCTGGGTCCCAGAAAATCCTTTCGCCAAGTAACATGGCATCAAAATTAATTGTTAATCCGCCGCCACTGCCAGCAAATTTAGTCAATTGACGCAACGTACTGCGATCTGCCGGAAAGCTCTCTTCCAGCTCATAACCTTGGCCTTGAGAGAATTGCTGAAAGTTCTGCTCACCTAATGGCGGTAACTCCTGCGATAATTCTTGCAATTTAATTTCTTCGCCGGACTGTAACTGTTCATTACAGTAACTATAAACCTGTTGGCGGTAAGCCTGCCGCTCATTTTTATCAAGTTGAGCAGATTCGCAGTAATCATCCACTGCCTGCAATAATCCTTTATTCTGTACTTTAGCATTCATTCCCTCACTGGCAGCAAGGAAATCCATGAAAAAGTCAGATACCTTGCGGCCTACCCGCCCTTTCAGGAAAGTCAGATAACGGCAGGATTCAGGATTAGTTTCCCATTCTGTCAAATCAATTCTGGCAACAATATCTGCATGTGGAATATCAAGATATTGTGTCGTATTGACATCCAGAGCCTCATCGACAGAAGTGCTGCTACAGCTATTCAGAACTGCGATGAGTAAATACTCCACAGCCAAATACCGATACTGGCAAAATAATACTGTGCCGCCTTCTGCAAACGGGTATTTTATCAATTCATCTTTCAGACGAACGGTCGCAGCCCGGCTAAAACCTAAAAAATCTTCATTTCCCTTGCGCTGATGACGAAGTGATTCAGCCAATTCACTTTCATCACTGAACACACCGTAAGCTTTGCTTTTAGCGCTATACACACGATGTAACTCAGCCATCATCTCTTCCACTACCTGATTGGTATCCAGCAGAGAATCCCGCAAAATGACTTTCAGTGTTTGTTCGTCACGTTTAATCAACTGATGTAACGCGATCTGGGTAATTTCCAGACTCATTATTTATACTCCTTTTACAACACCGACCTTCAGAGCCTTGCAGTTAGCGGCGTATTCAAACACTGTTCTTTCTCTGCTGCAACCAAAAAACCCAATGATGGAAAAGTGTTCACAATTTAATTATTAGCATTACCCATATCAAAGACTAAAATGAGGCAGCAGGTACAAAAGTGGCAACAATTTGTACAATAAGGAAATTAAATTGTTATAAAAAAGCAGAAAATAACCCCTCTATACGGTAATATATTGGACTTTGTACATTCAGGATATTTGAGTCATGCCACAGTCATCTCGCTACAGCGATGAAAAAGTTGAACATTTATTAGCTGAACTAGTAAGTGTTTTCGAAAAAAACCAAGTGCCTACCGACCTTTCTTTGATGGTTTTAGGCAATATGGTTACGAATTTAATCAACACGAGTATTGCACCAGCCCAACGCAAACATATCGCAAACTCGTTTGCACACGCGTTACAATCTTCAATTAACGAAGATAAAGCGCATTAATTTTTCCATTAAAAAATTAACGTAAGAAAATATGGTGACTAACCGCCAGCACTATCGCGAAAAAGTTTCTCAAATGATCAGTTGGGGGCACTGGTTCGCTCTGTTCAATATCGTGTTCAGTCTTGTGCTGGGCAGTCGCTATTTATTCGCATCCGACTGGCCGGGTTCGCTGTTTGGTCGCATTTATGCGCTGGTCAGTTGGCTCGGTCATTTCAGCTTTATTGTTTTTGCTGCTTATTTACTGGTGTTATTTCCCCTGACATTTATTGTGATGTCACAACGTTTACTGCGATTTCTTTCCGCAGCACTGGCAACCGCAGGGTTAACACTATTAATATTTGACTCGTCCATCTATGTGCGTTTTCACCTGCATCTGACACCATTGGTATGGGACTTAGTCACGAATCCCGAACAGGGTGAACGAGCAAGAGAATGGCAGTTAATGTTCATCTGCATTCCGGCTATTTTTCTGGTACAGATGCTGTATGGTACATGGAGTTGGCAAAAATTACGCAGCCTGAACAGGCAAAAATTCGGCAAACCGTTGGCGGCTGTCTTTATTACTGCTTTTGTCGCCTCCCATATGATGTATATCTGGGCAGATGCCAATTTCTATCGCCCTATTACCATGCAACGCTCAAACCTACCGCTTTCATACCCCATGACCGCACGTAAGTTTCTTGAAAAACATGGCTTACTGAATAAGACTGAATATCAGCGGCGCATAAATCAACAAGGTAACCCGGCAGCTCTGACCATTGAATACCCACTGAATAATCTGTCTTATCGTGATAGCGGTCGCGGTTACAATCTATTATTGTTGGTTGTGGATAGTCTGGATAATAGTGATATCACAGCCAATACAATGCCATTCCTTGAGCGCTTTACAAAAAGCAACATTCAGTTCACTCAGCATTTTAGTACCGGTATGAAAAACGACACTGCATTGTTCGGGTTATTCTACGGTATATCATCAGGCTATCTGGATAGCATTCTTACTAGCCGGAAACCCTCAGCATTTATTGATGCCTTAACTCACCAAAGGTATCAGTTTGGTTTGTATTCATCAGATGGATTCCAGACACCGCTTTATAGGCAGGCTATTTTAACTGATTACTCCCTTCCTTACGAAGCTAACCCGAATGACAACCTGACTGTTGAACAATGGCAGCAATGGCTAAATTTGCGTAATAATACTACACCGTGGTTCTCATTCTTAAACCTTAATGGTATTCCTCCTTCATCAATTAAAGTTGATAAAAAAGCACTGGATACTGATATCAACAATGTTTTAGAAACGTTGAAGAATAAAGACATCCTAAACAATACCATCGTTGTTATCACAGCCAAGCATGGCAGAACCGCGACAAACAATGATCCCAAATGGTTCATTGATGGCAAATTTAACCGCAAACAAATGCACGTTCCATTGATCATTCACTGGCCGGGAACACCTGCACAAGTTATTAACAAACTGACCGGTCATCAAGATGTTATGACAACATTAATGCAGCGTTTATTGCATGTAAGTAACTCACCGGAAGATTACTCACAGGGAGAAGACCTTTTCAGAGCTCAGAGAAATATTCCTTGGCTTATCACCGGCGAGAACGGTTCACTAATTGCGACAACAGTTGAAAATACAATTTATCTTTCCAAAGATGGGGAATACCATCTATACGATTCAGATGGCAGTGAAATCCAGAACGCGAAGCCGAATCTTACTCAACTATTACAAATACTAACTGAAATCAAACGATTTTTAGCAAACTAATTGTCGAAAAATCAATCACTCACTAAGTAAGGGGCTTGCTTTGCGCATAAAAAAAGGTACTATAAGCAAAGTCATCGGCATGTAGCGCAGCCTGGTAGCGCACCGTCATGGGGTGTCGGGGGTCGTAGGTTCAAATCCTATCATGCCGACCAAATTTCCCTAGAAAAACCAACCTGTTATGGTTGGTTTTTTTATGTCTGCAATTTGTTCATGGTAAAATGATGGTAAAATTCTGGTAAAATGATCGACGAAAAGTGGCAAAGGTAGGCTAACTTCAGAGTAAATTTTACTGTTAACCAAAGGTGCATGAAGATTCTTTTTTCTTTCTTCTTTTCCTGATGATTACAATCTGTAACAAATTAAATTAATTGATTGCCTTGTACCTTTATCTTCCTGATATACCCCTATCAAATTATATTCCATCCGTCTGTTGCACGTATTACATTAATCCAACAATCCAACATTAGAAATACAAAATTAAGAAGTCCCTAACCTCAAAAATTAAAGAATACATAGATTTTTAGGAAAAAACATATAGATAGAATAATTCCCATATTGAACTAAAATAAATAATTGTAAAAGGGGAAGATTACCATCCCCCTTATCTAACAGAATATTTAGTTTTTATCACTCACTAATTAGAATTTGATCCCAATGCATAGGCGATGCTAGTATGTTGAAACTACTAGAGCTTGTTAAGCGAAGAGCTAGCCAATTATTTCCCATTAGGGTATACACAGGAATTACACCCGTCAAAGCTGGAATTAATACAGGAAAATGCCATCCCTTTTGAGACCACTCTCCAAACCTAAAATAAAGTAATTTACCTAAAACATTACGATTGCAATAAACATTGTCCCCTTCTCCAGCCCAACCGGTCCATATTACAGTTTCCATTGTGCGACTTTTCTGCATGTAACGCTCATTGCTCTCCCTTTTAGTATAGCTTTCTCCTCTCAGTGCATAATTCCCTGCAGGTTGGTAATTCCCACGAGATTGATATCGCCCATCGGATTCCCCTTTTGTGTAACTTTCTCCACGAATGGCATAATTGCCTGCGGGTTGGTAATTACCCTGTGGCTGGTACTTAGAATCTGATTCCGGTTTAGTGTAACTTTCACCTTTCAACGCATAATTGCCTTTCACCTGAAAACGAGCATCCGACTCCTTCTTGCTATAGGCTCCCACATCATCAGCAGTCATGTCAGCTTTTAATTCTACCCAAGCATTGCCTGCTTTTGGCTCTTCCTTATTGTTCTCAATGCGTGATTGCCAGAGTTTTTGTTTATGGTAGACCAAAGTACGCAGAGGGTAAGGTGGAGCCTCAGCAGACCATTGAGCCGCACCAAAGGTCTGAATTTCGCCTACTGCTCCCGTAATATCGTGAAAAATCCCGTTCATTTTTTCACGTTCAATATCCCTTGCTGTAGGATCTTCATTCTGGTCACGTCCGTAAGCCTCACCATAACCCTGAGCATACGAGACAGCGCCGTCTGATGGAGCTTCATCAGGAATAGAAACTCTGTTACCCTGCTCGGCGAAAGGAACTTTAAATATTTTTGTCATGGGATTAAGCTCCGAAATGGCTGTTAAAGAAATTGGCATGTGAATAGCCAAAGCCAAAGATATTACTGACACTGTTTTCGATCTGATTTAGTGTGCCAGTTTGTTTTTCCCTGATTGAAGTATCAGAAATCACATCACCGTTTTTCGTCGTCTTATCCGGTTTATTATCTTGAGTATTCATGTATGCCCCTCATTTAATCAACAAAGTACATTGCTAAATAATATGAAGGCGGTAGGTACGTCTCCGCCTGTAAACATCAAATTAGGTTTATCGATACGGAAGAGTCTGTTCTAGTGAATTTTTGTTAAGTGATGCAGGAGTTTATTACGTCATACTTTTATAACAGAAGAATGTTACGTAACGCATTAATAAATTTTATTTTTTAATCACAAAAAATGAAATATCACATCATATTCATGGAGAACATGTTATGCTTATTAGTTGAATCCAAGCCTTTCAAAGACATCATCTAACGCCATGTTTCATATTAACTTTTACTTGTAGTGTTTTGAAATCATTTTCGGATAAATACTCCTTCGCCTCTTCAAGATAAAAAACTATTTCTGAGCATTCTTTTTGAAGAGCACTATCTAATATGGAGCACAACTAAATACCGCTATTATTCGCCGATTTCAATAAGAACAAGGTCGTGTAAGCATCTTGCTAACTGCGCTGTAGCAATGCTAGATGCACATCATAATTGAAAAATCTAAATAAAATTGATAATAATCCCACCTAGTAGTAAACTTGATCATAACATAAATTAAATTAATTGATTGGAATTAAAAATGATCCCAAAAAGAATTCACTATGTATGGGTTGGGAATCAGCCAAAATCTGAATTAATCTTAAGATGTATTGAAAGTTGGAAAAAAAATCTTCCAGATTACGAAATTATAGAATGGAATAATGGAAAGTTTGAAAAAATAAAAAACACATACTCCGAGCAAGCTTATCTTTACAAAAAATGGGCTTTCGTTTCTGACTATATCAGACTTTATGCGCTTTATCATGAAGGTGGTATATATTTAGATACTGATGTGGAAGTCACAAATAATTTAGATCATTTTCTTCATTTGGATTTTTTTAGTGGCTATGAAAATTATCACGGAAACTACGCTCCTATTACATCAGCTGTCATGGGTTCAAAGGTAAATAACCCTATAATAGCCGATTTGTTAAGTTATTATACAACTGCCGAATTCGAAAAAAAAGATGGAATTGATCTGGAGCCTAATACATCACGTATTAGTAGATATTTCTCCGAAAAATTTGGGCTACAAGCACCTTATGATGGCTCACAGATAACACAATTAAATGCTAACTCTATAATTTACCCATCTTATTACTTCTGCACTCCAGAAAAAGAATTAGAAAATTATTGTATTCATCATTTTAATGGTTCTTGGCTACCATTTTACTCTCGAAAAAATAAATTAAACATCTTTAATAAATTCATTATATCTCGATTCCATAAGTTAACTGATACCAATAAAACGATATCAAACGAAATTGCATCAAACGAAAAAATATTATTTAAATTCCCCATATCAAAGAAAAAGCAATTTGCATTAATAGTTAGAAAATAAGAACTCAATTTAAATAGCAGGCTTCATATAAGCCTGCTACTTATTTTTCTAACTCAACAACCACCTACTAAGGTAGGTGGGTTAGTCAATTTTATTTAGTCATTGATACTGATACAATCCAATTACCTGAAAGATATGACATCCGCCGACCACCTCCATCAATACTAACTCTCATATTATTATCTCCCCCAACCCAATACGTAATCCCATCAACAGGCGCACAATGCATAAAGAACGCTCCGCGTTCGTTAAAAAAATAGACCGTTTTACCACGTACATCTTCTGATAACCCGACAACATCTCCAGGCTTTATTGTGCCACCAAAATAAATCCTTACCATCTGACTACTCTTTGACTGATAGCGCCCATCACTCTCTCCTTTGGTATAACTCTCCCCCCTAACCGCATAATTCCCTGCCGGTTGATAACTGCCCGCTGGCGCGTAGTTTCCGGCAGGTTGATAATTCCCTCGCGGCTGGAATTTACCATCAGACTCCCCTTTCGTATAACTTTCCCCGCGAACGGCATAATTACCGGCTTGTGCATAATTTCCTTTTGACTGATAGCGGGAATCCGATTCCGGTTTGGTGTAGCTCTCGCCTTTGGGTGCATAACTGCCCGCCGGAGCATAATTACCTTTGGGCTGGAATCGCCCGTCACTGTCATCTTTCGAATAGCTATATCCGGCAGCCAAATAATTCCCCACAGGCTGATATTTCCCATCCGATTCGGGCTTGGTATAACTCTCACCCCTCAACGCATAATTTCCGGCAGACTGATAGTTGCCCTTGGGCTGAAAACGGTTATCTGCCTCTTCCTTGCCATAACTGTATCCTGCGGGGGTGTAATTACCCAATGGCTGAAATTGCTGGTTGGCTTCTTCTTTGCTATACGCCCCCACATCACCGGCGGTCAGATCCGCTTTCAGTTCAATCCATGCATTGCCGGTTGTCGGTGCTTCCTTGTTATTCTCAATCCGTGACTGCCAGAGTTTTTGCTTATAGTACACCACCGCCCGCACAGGATACGGCTGGGCCTCCGTAGACCATTGTGCCACGCCAAAGGTCTGCATTTCCCCTACCGCTTCGGTAAGATCGTGAAAAATCCCGTTCATTTTTTCACGTTCGATATCTTTTGCCGCCGGATCGGTGTTCTGGTCACGTTCATAATCGTAACCATAGCCTTGTGTGTAGGAAACTGCGCCATCGGGCTGGACTTCATTAGGAATAGCAACCCTGTCCCCTTGCGCCGCAAAGGGGGTTTTAAAGATTTTTGTCATGGAATTAAGCTCCGAAATTACTGCTTAAGTAGTTGGTGTGTTTTTTGCCGAAGCCAAAGGCTTTTCGGGTGACAACACGGTATTTCACCCCGACGCCGGAGGGACGTGGCATCAGATCAAAGTTCTCCAGCAGCACCCTGAGATTTTCATCGGGGTTAAAGTTGAAGACGTAATACATATAGGTCATATCGAGCGGGTCAAGGACAAACACTTTACTGTCATTACGCCAGAAAAAGCGTTCCAGAAAGGTGTTGATATTGGTTACCGTCGGGCTTTGAGTCAGGTTGAAGTAGCGCATGCGGATAATCAGACGTTTTTGTTCTGCCGTTAGCATCAGGGTGTAATCGGTGTTGCGCCGGAAATTTCCCTTAAAATTTCGTTTCTTGCCAAAACCTAAGCCAATTTTGGTTTTGTCACTGGGTGCCACATCAATCCCCAGTGACACATCCAGAATACGCGCCCAGACCGCCAGCCCGAAATCACTGGCAGTATCGATATTAAACACATCCCTGTACCAATTGTTCCAAAACGCCACGTTTGCACGATGAAACCAGTCAGCCTTATGTTGAGCCAGTCTGTTTAACCGGGGGGCGTTCTCGTACTGCCACAATATCGCCCGTAATAGATCAGAATGAAAATCCAGTTGCTGTATCTTCATGTGATCACCACCTGCACAGAGCTGCGATGCAACCGCGCGATTTCATTCAGCTTAATGGGAATAATTCCGGCCTGCCATGTTTTACCGTTCTGTGACAATTCAACGTTAGTGATAAACAGACGCGGCTCAATGGCATTGATGGCTGCCGCAATTTCAAAGGGAGAAACTTCCCGCCCGACCACCAAACCGTTATCCCCGTCAATGTCACCCCGTACCCATTGCTCAACAGCAGCAGGAATAAGACGCTGGGCGTCAATGGGGGATTTTTTCACCGTCACCCGACAGAAAATCACCTGTTCGCTCGGACGGTCGAACCGGATCTCATATTCCTGCCCGCTGACGCGTTCCGTGACATTGACCATCTCCTGCCCGTTATAGGCTGCGCCAATAGTTTTGGTACGCAACAGCGCACGGGCTATGGCTTCGCGGTCACCCCCTTCCACACAGACATAGACACTGTGCGGCAACAGTTTGATGCCATCCACGATAATAATCTGAGGACCGTAATTTTCCCGAAAGGAGAGCGAATTTACGCCTTCCAGTTCATACAGGGAGGAGGTGATCGCCTCTCCCACGCTGACGGTATTTTTAGCCAGTGTCTGTTTGCGCCGACGCCGGGCACTGATATCGGATTCAGCCTCACGCCCCACCACGGCATGGGTAGGGTTACTGACCGTTTCCCAGCCCAGCACCGAACTGGCGACCCGCTCAAGGTGCCCAGCTTTACATTCCATCGCACCGGACTGCACCGCCCGCATATCGCCCGTGGTTTTACCATTTTTACCGATAATCAGGGTGCCCGTCGTTTCAAACTGTATACCGGTGACGGATTCGGCTTTCGCCCCCTGCGGGATCACCGTATCAGGCACACCACCAAATTCTGAAGTGGTCAATTAAAATTGGTCACAACCTTAGCACTTTTCCAAAATAATCGTTCTGATTCATTTGGCGTGAGCCCATTGTTATACCAATGGGGGCGG
>NZ_NIBU01000039.1 GCF_002632485.1 Xenorhabdus innexi
CAAACTAAACTGTTCAGTCGGTGAGGTGGCGGTATTACGACAGGGAATGTATTGTTGTTTTCGGTGATTCTGGATCACCAGACCACAACACTCATGAGGGTAATCCGCTTTGGCATGATCAAGAATGGATTGAATTATATAGGGGCGCATACGGGCACCTTAAAAATAGAAAACCCGCCGAAGCGGGTTGCACTGAATAATAAAGTTACTCACCTTACCATCCGCATGATTTTCTTACTGGGGCTATCTCATCTGATAATCCGGTTACATTGAATGTGGTGTTAATGGTGTTTTCTCCATAAGGCGTCACTTGTGCAAAAAGTTTATTTTTACCGAATAATGACTTAATAAATGCAATTTTTCCATCGGGATAAAAAGCTGATTTATTATCAGTGGAAATAATCCACCATTTTTTGGCTGCTTTTTCTTGGTTGATTCTTGTTGTTACTTCTGTTTCATCAATCCCTAAATAGGCACCCCAGTTGATATATATTTCAGTTTTTTTATTTTGACATCTAATAATCAATCTAGGACTGGCGACGCCAAGCAAAGTCGTATGTATTGGACGAGAAGACTCGACGCCTAAAATTACGGTTTGAGAATCATCAACTTCGGATTTATATTGTGAAATATGCCAGTCATTCTTTTCTTTTTTCACGATCTCCTTTTCCGAATATAACGATTCGTAACAGTCTAACTTTTTGCTCGATTCAGTCACTTTTTTACATTTTTTATATTCGTCTGTTGATATGGCACTAGCTAACGCCGGGCTTATAAAGAGCATGGGAAATAAAAAAAATATTTTCTTCATACAAATGCACCTGATATTTATAAGACTAATATTTAGTTTACTTGTAAATGAATGCACGGGCACTCTTTTTCTGTTTATCGTCTCAGCAATGCCGAACCGGGAAAACCCCCGAACGGTAGTTGTGTGTTTTCCCCGTGCCTTAGCTTGCAGTCGCGCATTAATCCCCCGCAGACATCCCGTGACGGGTCATCCGTCGGGTTGCCCTCTTCATCAAAATAGCGTGTGCCGGTGTAGTTGCACGGGGATTGTCGATATTGTCCGCGCATACACCAGGTGCAGAGGCTGTGAATTTGTCGGGTGGGAATTTGAATGCCCTGCAAATCCGCCGGGGACGACAGGGCAAAATGCACTTCGGTATTGTCTTCCTGTGTTTTGCTGTCGATATAGAAAACATCAATTTTTTCCTGTGTCGGGTCAGCGTCCGGGTTGCCGTCGGGAAAGTTACGGGCATCCAGATAATGCACAAAGGTCATATGAAGCGTCACGCGGGCCTGCACCATATTCTGGTAGGCCAGACATAAGGCACTGATTGTGCCATCCAGATTCGCCACGCTGAGTGTGGGTGAGATTGCCCGGCCGTCACCACTGACCTCCAGCCCCTCGATTTTCACCGGCCACGGTTTGTATTCCACCCCCTGCCACCAAAGGGATTTAGCCGGCAAGGTGTCCGCATTTTCCAGCTCCGCTTCGGTGTAGGCAATCGGGTGATGGTGAAAATACAGCTCAGGGCCGCCAAACGCTGAACCGTCAACGGCAAACAATAAAACCTTACTCCCCGGCTCCAACTGTTGGAGATCACTATGGATGGTCATATTCCCTCCTTTTAAGGGTGATAAGTGCGGGTAAAGGTCACGGACAGGGTGAAGTAGGCTCCGTGTGCCTGTAGGCTGAACTTTCCGGCCTGATACAAACCCAGCTCCGCTAACGGATTGCGCCATTTGAAGGCACGCCAGCCCTGATGTTCGCGCAGAAACGTCATAATCGGTTCAATATCCGCCAGAACACCGACAAATGACAGCGGCCAGCTTTCCCGCTGGCTGTTGATCCCATCCCCGCTGGTTTGCTTGTAGCCGTCGCCGAACTGAACGGTGCGCACCACCGGCTCAAACTCACCGGCAGCGCCCACACGAGCCGGGAAATCAAAGGTTTTTATCATCGCCGTCCTCCTTTAATGGCGACACTGAGTTCACCGCCCTGACCGAGACTTTTATGCAGCAACGTCTTAAAGCGCTGGTCAATAAACTTCGCAATATCCTGTCCGGCGGACTCAAACCCACTGGTGGTTTTCACGTCGTGATTGCCGTCAGACTGGATCACGATACTCACCTGATTGGTGGTCTGGTTGCTCGTCCCGCCTGACGTCTCGACCCCCAACCGCCCATCTGAACCACGTTTTAGTGGAAGAATGGCTTCCGGTCCCGCCTCCCCCATCAAGCCGCCACCTTTGGCAAATTTAAACAGGGTCGGGCTGCTGATAATCTGCCCGCTGTACTGACTTAAATCCGCTGACTGGTACACCCCGCCTTTCGCGTTCGCAATCGGACTTTTCCAGATAGCCGGGGTCAGGGTAGTGCCCGAGCCGATGGACCCCATACTGCCCCCGGCGGAGGCTAACGACTGGGTGCCCATATTCGCCATGCCGCCCCCGCCGAAGAAGCCGGAGATGGCCTTGGTGATCAGTGCCTGCATGGCTATACGCATGAGGTCCTGAATGATGGATTGTGCCAATGATGCCGACAGTTCCCGCATGGACTCCGAGAACGACTTACTGCCGGTCAGCATCCCGGTCAACGCATTGCCGGTTCGCTGTTCGACTACATCCAACAAATTCAGTTGCATACGCTGAAAATCCCCCTGTGCCCCGTACAACTCTTTCGCGGCGGCCAGTTGTGCATCCCGCGATCGCGTTCCGGCGGCGGTGGTTAACTGCTCGAACCGCTCTTTGCTGATACGGTTATTGCGGTAATAGGCCTCATACAGTGCGGTTTGTTCGGTCAGTTGGTTTTTTAACTGAATCACCGGATCGACCTCACCAGCCAGATGCAGTTGCGGGACAGCCAACGCCCGCGCCTGTTCTGCTAATTTATCTTTAACCGACGTCTGATTCAGGGTCTTGCTGGCTAGCAAATATTCCTGCTCGGTCAGCAGGCGTTCAGCGTACAGTGCTTTCAGCTCTTTGCTGGCTTCCGCCTCCTGTCGGATAAGGGCTTTTGCCGGGGCATAGCGTTCTGCCAGTTCCAGCCGCTGTTTCTGGTGGTTTTCGGCGTTCAGGGCTTTCAGGCGCTCAATCTCACTCTGGGACACTAAACCGGACTTCGCGATATCGTCCAGTTTTCGCTGCACGTCTTTCTCATTCAGCAGAATACGGCCCAGACTGGTGCTGTGCGCCCGCTCAATATCAAACCGCAACTGCTGATACTGATTAATGATTTGGGTGGTGCTCTTTTCCTTTTGACCGCCTTTACCCTTGCTCCCACCACCTTCACCGGTCCATGGGGTTTGATTGTTATCGTCGGGTTTGGATGGCTGATCGTATTTACCACTTAGTAAAATAGATTCTGCATTTTTGAGGCTTTCTTTTTTTGCTGCGAGGTCTTTTGCTATGTCTTCCAAGTCGCCTTGGTTTTTACGACGGTGTTTTTCATATTCAGCCGGGCTTTCATCAAACCAATCTGCAAGAAACCCTAATCCGCTGTCTCTTATGCCTTCCATATCAGATTGTCGTTTTTGGGAATACCTTGCTGATTCTCCATAAAGCCTCTTCTGTTCCTTTTCTAAAAGCTGTATATCCTCCTTAAGATCATCCATGCGAATTTCTAGTTTGATTTTTGATAATTGCTGTAATTGTGCAATTGTCTCTACTAGCGATCCTTTCAGGCTATCAACTTTTACCTTCGCTTCTCTAACGCTATTGCTAAAATACAATACAGCAGACCCTGCGAGCATTGCTGCGCCGAAGGAGCCGCCAATCATCGCCCACGCACTACTAGCAAAATTCATAGTTCTGGATAGCGCCTGATAAGAGAAAGAGAGTCGGCGGTTAGCCACTTCTAGTGCCTTTGTGGCTTTCTCCCTTTGTTTGTACGCTTCGGTCTCTTGCCGAAATAATGTGTTTTTATCCCTGGCATAATTAACGTAAATTCCGTGCTGGCGATTGGTACTCTCCAGATATTTAATGTGCTTGCGTTGCGCTTCCGTTGAAGTAATCGTGGCATTGGCCTGCTCAATCGTTTTCCGGGCAGTATCGGCCTGCTGCTTCGCGGTGTTCCGCATCGCTTTTTCGGTTGCCCGCCAAGTACTGATATTCTCCCGCAGTCCGGCAGTGAGTTTGGTTGCCATCACGGGGATTAAGGTATGCAGAGCCACATTAGCCACCGTGTTAAAGTTTTCTGACAACGCATTCACGGCATTGGTCGCCCCCTGAACCCCGGTGCGTAGGGGGCCATCCGCGCCCATACCGACCTTGATCGCCATCACCTCAAACGCTTTACCCAATACATCCAGATCGGCGCTCAGGTTATTCGCCCGGGCGGCGGCCTGATCGTAGGCGACTTGTGTGTCGGTCAGCGCCAGTGTTAAATCCCCCAGTTCACGACGGCCCGTGACTAACTGGGACGCCGCACTCAGGTTTGCCCGCCCGAACAGGGTGGCGGCTTGTGCGGTGGATAACTGCTTGTTTTTCAGGTGTTCTAACGCGGCTTCCAAACCGACCACTGACGGTTTCAGTTTTTTATCGGTGGATTTCTCCAGCGCCAGCACCACGTTACGAATGGCGACTCCGGCTTCCGCCCCTTTAATGCCGCCTTTGGCTAATACCTGAATGGCCGCATTCAGCGTTTCAAACGAGATGCCCGCCTGTGCCGCCATTGTGCCGCCGTTCTTGATCGCCTGGGCGGTTTCGTTAATCTCCGACGCCCCGTACTTCGCCCCGGCGGCCAGCACGTTGATATAGCGGTCGGCCTGCGCGGCACTGACCCCGAACTGGTTTAAGGACAGGGCTAAGGCTTTGGTGGCTTCCGGTAAGTCCACGCCGGAGGCTTGGGCCAGCACCACCGCTTTCTCGGTGGCCTGGGTTAAGGCCTGGGTATTTTTCAGCAGCTCCGGTTTGGCGGAGGCCATCAGCTTTAAGGCCTGCGCAATGCCGGTCGCCCCGAATTCCGTGGTGCGCCCCAACCGCAGCGCATCGTCGTTCAGCTGCTTTAACTGCGCCCCGGTTGCGCCGGTAATGGCGGACAGGTCAGACAGCGCCTGCCCGTATTTACGGGTATGGGTGATAATACTGCCCAGTGAGAACCCGGTGCCGGTCAGTAACGCCAGCTTGCCGGACACTGATGCAATCTGGTTTGCCAGCGAACTGTAGGTCTTTTTGAGTTTTTTCCCGTCTTTGTCGGCTTTGTCGGCAAAGCGTTCCGATTCCCGCCCGGCATACCGGTAAGCATCGGCAATCTGGGATTTGAACGAGGTGGCATTGACCAGCAGGCCGACCGTCAGGGAAGAGAGATTCGCCATGATTTACCCCAGAATTCTCATGATATTGTCACACTGTGCCTGCACCGTGTCCCGTGCCACCGGCGCAGCGGGTGCGGGTTCATCACGGGGTGAACGGTGTTTCAGGCGGTAATAGGCCTGCCACTCCTGCAGGGTGGCCGCCGGCAGGGACAGGATACGGTAGGGATCGATTTCGCCGAGCTGTTCAGCCAGCGTGAAGGCAAAATGCAGCGTCGGCGAGTGGGTTAGTTTTTTTCGGCGTCCTCCAGCGTACCGATGGCGTGCCGTTTCACAATCTGGATAGCCTCAATCATGCTGGCATTATCGTGTACCGCCATTAATTCCTCGGCGGTGGGGAGTTCGGCGGCCGGAATGGGCTGCCCCTTCTCATCCACCAGACAGTCCAGCAACATCTGGATATTGAGACGGGAGGCTTCGCGCCCGTCCCCGGCTTCACTCAGTTTTTCCGCTTTTTCTTCCAGTGTCAGCAGCTCTGAGGCCGTCATACGGCGCAGGTTGACGGGAATGCCGAACAGTTCAACGGCTTTGATGTGCGGGCGCGGGGTCAGTAACGCCGCTTTCAGGTTTTTCATGCGGTCACTCCGGTTTGGGTGGTGGTGCCCCAGACGAGGTTATTCTGTTTGCCCTTGACGGTGATTTGGATCACTTCACTCGCGGGCGCGTTAATGTCGTTCATTTCCCAGCCGGACAGGGCGAGCACCATCGTCGCCGTGCGCTGGTTCGGCAGGGCAATGTAGAACTGGACGGTCTCGCGCTGTTCAGCCGCATTCAGGAACGCGGTAAAATCGGCATTGCCCGGGTCATCAATAAAACCCAGTGATTTCTCGGGACCTTCCGGCATATCGGAAATAAATTGTTTGTTGGTATCAATCAGGGTGGTGCAGTCAATAAAACTGCCGGTTAAACCGGTGGCCCCCAGTGCCTTGCAGTTCACCAGCGGCTTCATTTGTGCCACGCTGTCGCCGGGTTTGCCGAATTTCACCCGTGTGCCCGACGGCAGGACAGCGTATTCAGGGGAGGTTTTTGCCATAAGAACGGACTCCGATAACGGTTAGGTGCTGTAACGGGATAAGGCCTCGCGGATTGCCTGTGCGAGTACCTTAATGACAGCGGTCTTGTTGTAATCCAGTGCCGGCCGGATAAACGGTTTCGGCACCTGCTTGATAGTGCCCATCTCCTGCGCCAGTGCTTTCAGGCGATGGGGTTGGGTCGGGCCGACGGTGATCATCACCCCGCCCGGGTATTTCGTCGATTTGGCTGCATGGATCTCGATAGCATCCCGCAGATGGGGACCCGGGCTTTTCCGGTCATAACCGGCATGTATTTCCATATCCTCTTTGACGATTTCCATTGCGGCCTTGCCGGCTTTGCGCAGGATTTTAGTCTGGAGTTCGGTGTCCAGCGCCTGCAATTGACGGCCCAGTGCTTCAAGGCCGGACAGCCTGACGCCTATCATGGGTCGCCCTCCGTGTAGGTAATGATAAAGTCGCGGGTGAGGCGGTAACGCTTGCGGTTTTCGGTCAGCTCTTCCGCGTCCTGATGCAGCGCGCCCCGTGAGACCGTTTGCACCGGCGTCTTACCCAGATATCCGTGCTGGATGGCTTCCCATTCCCGACGAATTTTGGCTTCTAACCGTAAAGCCTTGCTGTAATCGTTCAGCACAATCAGGCTGATTTGAAACCGCGCGTCGATGAGCCGGGTGGCAGCCAGCCCGGTATTAAAGTGAGGGTCACTGATACGCTGGTAGGTCACGCCTTCCAGTACCGTTGTCGGCAGGATCAGCGGGTAGGCCTTCATTGCTGTTAACCGCTCTAACTCGGCTTTGAGTTCAAACTCGATCATGCTGCACATCGGCCTCCGTGGTGATAATGGCCCGGTCAGGGCGATTGCGGTCAACGGTGCGGACCGTAAAAAAGCGGCCCTGATGTTCGACCAGCCAGTTAATTGTGATGTCTGCCCGTGGCCTGACGGTAAATTGCTGCACTTCAATCACCGGCTGCTGGTCAGCGGTACGGATTTTGCGGTGGGACAGCGCCTCCGCTTTCGCCCAGACCGTGGTGACATAATCTACCGTCACAATTTCGGTGCCGGACTCATCCCGGCTGATAACCGGACGGTATAATTTGATGCGATAGCGCAGTGCACCGGCTCTCATCAGGTTCTCCTATAACGGAATATAACGATACGGCTCCAGCAACGCCTTAAATCCCATCGGGATGGACTGGGCTTCGCGGTTTTCGTACCAGTAGCCCACCGTCAGCATGATCGCCAGTGTCACATCGTCTGAGACGACCAGCCCGTCCGGGTCAGTCGCCGGTACGGCTTCTTCATACAATCGGCGGTTCAGGTAGTTTTCTGCCCGCTTAATCGCCGCCTGCGCATAGGTCTTCAGCAGGTCATCCTCAACGGTGGTATCCTCGTCAAGCCGACACTGCTGTTTCAGTTGTTCGAGCGTGGGAAAAGGCATATGGCCTCCTGAACACCTGCCACCCTCGCGGATAGCAGGCACAAAAAAACCGCATTATGCGGCGTGGGGGATGGGGATACCGGATTATGCGGCGACGCTGCTGCCCTTGCCGACCAGTGCCTTGATGGCCGCCACATCCTCCAGAATGCAGTCGAAGCGGTGGAACGCCAGAAACGCCACCTGATCGTACTCGGCATAACGTTCAACCAGACGTTTCAGGGTCATGTAGGCCACGCGGCGGACAATGAAACGGTTGAAGTCACCACAGTAGATAAACTTGTTCCCGGCGCCCATGTCGGCAATCGCCTGATCAATCACGTAAGGGATGCCAAGCACCGTCGACGGCACCACTCCGGCAATTTCCGGCAGCCACAGCGGACGATTCTGCGCGTCTTCCATTTCGGTGATCGTTTTCAGCGTGCTGTCATTGAACGCCCAGCGGAAAGTCCCGGCATTGCGGTAAGCCGGGTCAATCGCATGTTTCAGGGTGTTCATGTCTTTCCAGCTGAATTTCGCCGCCGCCTCCACAGTGCCCGTCACTGACGTTTCCAGCCCTTTCGGCTGTAAGGGGCTGCCGCGTCCGGTGCCTTTCACCAGATATTTCGCCTCCCCGCGCCCGATACGCTCGGCAATGCGTTTGGCCAGATAGGCTTCCATATCAATACCGGAATCCTGCAACAACTCACTGGAGACCCGAATGATTTTGGAGGACAGTTTTTTAGCCCCCAGTGATTCGGTACCAAACGCCGTGTCTTCTTCACTGGCGGCGGTGTTTTCACCCAGCAGCTCCCCTTCCTCCGCCGTCCCGTCAGCGGTGGCCCACTCAATGGTTTGTCCGGTGGCGGTACTGAGAATCTGCGCCACGCTGGCAATCCCGCCGTAGGCTTTCATGGATTCCACCACTTTGTTCAGCATCTGGGTCGGCACGGTGTAACCGCCTTTCTCGTCCGGGGTGGTGCCCTGTGCTCGCAGCTCCCGTAAGGCCTGACGCTCTTCCGTGTTCATGTCCCCGAGACCGTGACGCAGGAACTTGTCAAAGGCGGCAGCACGGCGGGTCTGTTGTTCCGTGTCCGGGTCAGCGGTCGGTTGCTGGCGTTGCTCTGGTTCCTGTTCATTCACTAACTGCTGATCCAGACTGCGCAGGTCTTCCTCGCGCTGGATTTGGGTGTCGATGCCCTCCAGTTCGGTCTTAGCCTTATGCCATTCGGTGCGCTGTTCTTCTGTCCACGCATTATCACCGATTTTCTCATGCAGGGTCCGCATCTCGGCGGCGATGGTGTTACGGCGTTGTTTCAGTTCATGCAATTTCATGCTTATATCCTATCGGTTCAATAAAGTCAGCAGACGTTCACGCGCCTGTTTTTGGTTAATGGCCTGTTGCAGCGCCCCGCTGTCCCGGGCGTCTTTCCATGCGTTCAGAGAACGGACAGCTGAATCGGCGGCCTGATAAGCCGGATAAGTGACCGGACTGACATCAAACAGGCGGGAAAACTGGGTAATTTCCCTGATAACCACCCCTTCCTCATCTTCGTACCAGTGCTCACCGTCCCGGGCGACCCGGAAGGCAAACGAGGACTGGGTAATGTCCCCGCGCTGCATCGGGGCCAGCACCAGATCGCGGATAGTCTGGGTATCCGGTGCGGTAATGTCATAGCACAGCCCCGTGTCATCCACCGATAACGCCAGCGTGCCCGAGGTACTGCGCCCCAGAATAAAATTGGGGTCATGGTTAAACAATCCGCGTACATCATCATTCAGTACTTCGTCAAAGGCACCGGGCTTGATGATTTCACGAAAACCCCAGAGGGGTTCAGAGCGACTGTTAAACACCGAGCCATAACCGACAATGCGGGTCGGCTGGTTTTCCTGTGTATCAGCCCGCACTTCACCGGGGTAACAGCGCATTTCCCTGTCACACATCAGTTTGATCCTCCTGTTCAGGCGGTTGGGGATTAGTTATAGGACTGGCCGCATTGACGCTGACCAGCATGTCATCCAGCCCGTCAATCGGGTTCATGTCTTCAAAGGCCCGGGCCTCGTTGCGACTCATCCAGCCGTCGGTAATGGCAAAATGGTAGAATTGGGCGCGCTCCTGTGGGGTGCCCCGCAATAATCCGGCCAGATTGAAACGCACATAAAAACCAGCCGTGCGCTCCTGTCGGGTAAACAGGCGGCGGTTCAGCTCCTGCTCCCAGTTCACCACCCACGGCATCACGGTATGGCGCACAAACTGAATGGCCTGATTGCTGATATTGGAAAAGGTGGCCTTCTCCAAATCGTTAATCATATGGGCGGGCACATTGAATACCCCGGCAATCATCGAGCGATTGAGTTTCAGCATATCAATCAGCTGGGCATCCACCGGTGAGACCGTCAGTGCGTGGTAATCCAAATCGGCAGGTAATAACAGGGTTTTGTTTTCCTCACGGCGCAGGGCCGCCGACGCATTCCGCCACATCTGTTTCAGTCGCTCCCAGCCCTCTTTGCCGACCTCCCCCTTCACCGACACAATCCCCGCCGGACGGGCGTTACCGCCAAAAAACGCGCTGGTGTATTTCTGTCCGCTCATGCCCATGCCGATGGTTTCCGCATGTTGCAGAATGGGGCTTAAGCCCATTTTCCGGTTATTGCCCAGTGCCCGCAGGTGGATCATGTCATCGGGGCTGATGGCAAAACTGCCGTCGTCGTTATACACCCCATAGGTATAGCGCCCGCCGGTATTGAGCAGGGTGGTTTCCCACGGCATGCAGGCCTCCAGTGTGGTTACTTCCCCTTTGCGGTTCCGTTTAACCCACGTGTAGCCATTGCCCCAACCGAGAATATGGCGTTGTTTCAGCTCCCGCCATTTATAGCTGGTCTGCCAGTCGTTCGGCTCATCATGTATCAGGTAGAACGCAGGGTGATCCCGGGCCATCTCGACGGTCTGGCCACTTTTGCGCATCACATGCAACGGCATCTGTGCCACCGACGAGGACAGCACATAAATGCAGGCATACACCGCCGCCAGTTTCATTGAGGTTTCCGGGCTGACATACACATCCGCACTGAACAGGCCGTCATGCTCAGCAGACTCCGCCGTCAGCGGGACACGGGGATTTTCCAGCGGTTCACTGCGAAACAAGGCATCAAGCAGCATGCCGCCCCCTTCTGGCGACCGCCAGTGCGTAGCCCATGCACAGGACGCCGCCGAGTATCAGGGTATTCGCCAGCCCGTATTTCAGGTAACAGCCCGCCAGCACCGCCCCGGCACCGCTCAGGGCAGTGATATCAATCAGTAAATTTTTCATAGGAATAACAGGTCATCCGGGTCGAGGTGGGAAAGAAAATCGGGTTCATCCCCGCCATTGACCAGCAAGCGGCTCAGACCGGTAAACAGCGCAACAGGGCCGTCTATCTTGGCTTCCGGCGTGGATTTATTCGGGAAAATATTGTCATTTTTATCCGGTTTGACCGTGACGTTACTCATCATCCAGTTCATCACCGGGTGGGCGTTATGGTGGAATTTGCCGCCGTAGACCAGTGCCTCCAGTGTCTTCATGGCTTCCGACAGGTTGCGCACGGTCTGGGGAACTTCCACCAGGGGGATACCCTCCTCCGCTAATGCCAGACTGAATTGCGCCGCACTCCACGGGTCAAAACCGAGTTCCTTCAGGTTGTCGCCGCTGATCCAGATTTGCAGCTCTTCCTTTATCTGGGCATGATCCACCACGTCCCCGTCCGTCAGGGTCAGGACGCCCATATCCGCCCACTTACGGTAAAGCTCCGCCTGTTGCCGGGAACAGCGCGCCAGCCGCCCTTCCGGCAGCCAGAATTTAAAATCTGCATGAACATGGCCGTTATTGCCCTGCCACGTTTTGACGGCGGCGCAGATATCAATCTTGTTCGCCAAATCCACCCCCACCCACATCGGGTAGGTTTTCAGTTCGTGGGATGGCGGCAGGGGGTCGCACTCATCCCATTTGAGCATATCCATCCACGCGGATTCAGCGGTCACCCACAGGTTCATGTGCTTGGTAAAAAAGTTATGCCGGGCAGACACCTGCTCTTTCGCCTTTTTCGCCAGTCGCCGCAGGTCATCCCAGCGTTTACAGATACCGAGTCCGGGATTGGCTTTCTGCCACACCGTCTCGTCAAACGGGTCGTCCTCTTTATCCAGCGTGTAAATCAGGCCGAAAAAGGTGTCATCGTCCACCTGCCCGCGCAGGACTTTCACCGCATAATCCCGCAATTCGTAGCAAATGCCTTCCTTGTTAAATCCGGCGGTGGTGATGCCGAACAGCAGGGATTGCAGCCGGGCCCCGGTCGCCGTTTCCAGTACGTCCCACACATCGCGGGTTTTATGGGCATGCAGTTCATCGACAATGCCACAGTGGATATTGAGGCCGTCAAGGTTATTGGCATCACTGGACAGCGGTTCAAACTTGGACGCAGACAACTCCTGATAAATCGCCAGTTTATTAAACTCAAACAAGCGCCCCAGTGTGGGTCTGGCCTGCTTGATCATGTTCTTCGCATCCTCGAACACAATGCGCGCCTGATCGCGGGTCGTGGCGGCGGAATAGACCTCAGCCCCGCCTTCGCTGTCCGCCCCGGTCATGTACAGGCCGATACCGGACGATAAGGTGGATTTGGCGTTCTTGCGGGCCACTTCGTTGTAAGCCGTGCGGAACCGGCGTACCATCACCGGGCGTCCGCTGCCGTCATTGCGCAGTACGGTCTCGCCGGTGGCTTCGTCAATCAGCGGGCGCACAAAGCCAAACAGGTTAATCAGAATGAAGATGTGCCAGTCCATCAGGTCAATGGGTTTGCCTGCCAGGGCCCCCTTGACGTGGGGCACAAATTTGTAAAAGTTCAGAATATGCTGGGCGCGGGGTTCGCTGAACGTGATACCGCGCGCTTCCCCGTGTGCTAAATCCTCCAGAAACCGCTGACAGGCCAGTCTGACCAGCTCCCCTGCTACGATATCACCGGCTATTACTCGCTCGGCATAACGGATACCGTCACTCACTTTTGCCATCTTAATCTCTCCGTTGCAGCAGTTCGGCCAGTGGGTCGTCTTTGTCTTCCCCGACCATATTCACTTTCGCGCGGCTGGACGGCGACATGCCGAATGCACTCAGCATGGCGTGGATGCGTTTCCATGCATCGGCTTTCATGCCCGCCGCCGGGTGCGCTTTGATGAGTCCCTGCTCGGTGCGGTAGGTGTAGCCCTCTTCATTCAGGGTGTCGCAGTGGGTACGGTATTCCACATACGCTTCAATCAGCAATTCCAGTGCCTTGGCATCCAGCTGCGTCAGGATACCGACGTTATCCAGTTCCCCGGCGATCCGTTCATGCCAGTAGCGCCCCATCTTGCCGAAATGCTTGGGCACATTGGGCACCCCTTTTTCCGGCTTCGGTTCCTTGTCGTTTATCGGACGTTTTGACGGGTTCCCCCTGACCAAACGCAGGTGGGTCGGGGTTGGCGGTCGTCCTGCCATGTGATTTCTCCCATAAAATAGCCTTGTTGGGGCACCCCAAAAAAAGGTTTACATTTCGCGGCGATATGAACAGAGGCAAGGCGGCGGTCCCCAAGGCGCGAGAGGGGTAGCGATTTACCCCGCCCCCACCCCTGAGCATCCTTGTCAGCCGTGATGGTTTCAGTTGAAAATAAAATCATTCGCATCAGGTAGTCGCGTGATAGTCACAGTAGGTTCATTCGCTCATCATCCTTATCGGCCTGCCGCTGTGTATGCATCACGCCCTTACCGTAATCGCTCCGTGGCTGTCTTCTTCTGATGACAAGGCCAGCACAGCAACATCAGATTCGATAGGGCATCCGTCCCGCCGTGGGCTTTCGGTTTAATGTGGTCTACGGTTGTCCCTGTGACGGCTCTGCCTGTCCGTAAGCATTGCTGACACAGATGCTTATCCCGTTGCTTGATGGTAGCCCTGAGTTTGTCCCACTTGCTGCCATAGCCGCGGGTATGTCGGCTCTGACCCTGCTGATGGTGCTGCCAGCCCGTGTGCAGGTGGTCAGGACAGTAGCCGCTGCGATCCGTTGTGGTCTTAGGGCAGCCTTGTTTGCGGCAGGCTCTCGGTATGCGAGGTGGCATGTTCTGGCCTCCCTATAATAAAAAACCACCCGTGTTAAGGGATGGCATTTAGCATATTCAACTGTTCTGTTTGATATAACCCCGTCATTTTTTAGCCGGGACAATATAAAGCTCTGTCTAAGTTAACCGTTACCGCCTTAAGTGTTAGAGCGAGTGAGTCTTCCTATTCCTGTTTGAACCAGAACATAATCGAATTGCAGTAGATGTCTGCTTTCCCAATCTCGAATCTTATTCTGAATAACAGGGATTGCTTTTTTCCTGTCATTCATATCTCTGGAACCTTGACTTGCTAATGCAAAAGTCTCTGCATCATATTTAGCAATTTCATGTGCTTCTATCTCAGCCCCTGAGAGGTTTAATCTCTTACGAGAGGCATAACCCTTGGTCCAATAGTCATGCAGGGCAATAAAACATTCTTCCTGATACTGAGTGAGTTTATTGCGAATGCTTGCTTTAACTTTCGCGGGGTTAATACTGAACAGCCAGCCATTAAGTTTTTTCAGCGGAATACATAAATGCTCACGAGTTTTGCCATCAGGAGCAACCGTAGAGATATGTCTACAGTTGAATTTCTCTTTTTGTGAATTGAGTTTTTTCTGTTGCCCGGTCCAATCCAGACCGATGTTTTTAACCACTGATCTCATTGCAACATATTCAATATTTTCTTCTTTTATTGTGGTGATAGTGTCACCTTTAAAGTTAATTTCAGCAGTTAATGAGTTACTCATAGGGTACTTTCCTTATAGAAAATCGAACCTGCTCACCAGAAAAGCCGCCCGTAGAAGTACCCATTAACGGATTTTCTCAGGTTCGACTTTCTGTAAGGTTCTACGTTTTTTTTATTTATGTGCGCGGTGAGGGCGCAGTGAAATGCAGATACAAAAAAGCCACCACGGATGTGATGGCAGGGGTTATTGCTTTAACCACTCAAGGGAATGGGTAAAGGAATATTGGCTTTAGTTTCAGCTAGTTAATGATGGTTAAGAATTATTCGTTTGTTTTGAGGTCTTATTGGAGTATATTTTGCTAAAAATATGTTCTGTTATTATTACAAACATAGAGGAAATATTATGCCTATATGCAGATATTGCCGGAATGAGATTAATAATCAGGCTGATTTTGCTACCCATGAACAAGCGCATATGCAGGGAAAAAGACCTTATGTCTGCCACATTTGTAATAGATGGTGCCTACAGAAAAACCATTTAGCCCAGCATATGCGAATTCATACGAACGAAAAACCCTTTGTATGTAGTGATTGTGGTAAAAAGTTTATTCAGAGTGGCAATTTAAACAGACATCAGAAAACCCATGCAGAAGTAAAGTCTCTTTTTAAGTGCCACATCTGCTCTAAGAAATATACTCGGCAAGGAAGATTAAAGGAGCATATACAAAATAATCATTTCGATTCAATGACAAATAGAACCTTACAAAGCACTTATCCACCGCAATCTGATCAAGATAATGATTTGAGTGAATACTTTTTCCTAGGTGTTCCTCCTTCTCCACCGCCAACACAAAGGAGCTCAACACCTCAAGCATCAGCGTCAGGTTGGAATGATCCCTTAATTGCAAACCTTATTACTCGCAGACCACCACCGCACTTAAATCAACCCTCATCTTCCGTTCAAAGAGGTTCGCCGACTCAAGCTGTTGGTTCAGTGAGACCAGTTATTAGGCAACCCCTACATCGTTATAACCCTATTGACGATGATGCCCCATCCCCTAGCATGGATAATAACGCAACTTTTGCTCGTATACGCCAACGCAGACAAGAACGAGGCAGGGCACAAGGAGCTCCCCCTCTGACACAATCAGGAATACCTACAACATCACACCAATCTGGTGTTAGCGGCTCAGTAGGACAATCACTTCCCCAGCTCAGTGCTGATGATATTGATCAGGTATTACCTCCAACAACTTCAGCACCAACCACATTTCCATCTCTCAATGCATGGTTTAGTAAAAAATAAATGGAGGTGTTCAATTAACACTCACCTACATCACGCCCTAACACACTCCCACACCCCAGAATCATTTGCTCTGGGGTTGAGTATTTTCCACTCTCTGGTTCCAAACCTTGATCGCTTCCGTATAAGCTTCTCCGACATCATCAAACCAACATGCATGAGAACCCGAAGCATCACAGTTATAGCAATTAACCCACGCTTCGTAATCTTTATCAGCAAAATCATAATGGTGTTCAGTTCCCACGTTATCACTTCCACAAAACGGGCACGGCTTGAGTTCATTTGCCATTATTATCATCCTCTACACTCAGTCTTCACATAACCCTGCAAATACTTCAATTTTGCCCGGTCGTTGATGATGCCTTCTCGGATATCGAGAACAGTTGATCCAGTTTCTCCAGGGAGTTCGACGGTGGTTGCATCGCCCACGCTGCCGGAGGAAGGGGTTTCACGCACAGGACAGGTGGCTTGGATGCGCAGCTTACGACGACCAGCGGCAACATCAGCCCGAAGAGTGTCAATTTCAGTCTTGGCATGGGCGAGTTCCTGTGTGTTAATGTTGTCGAGTTCGGCAAGGTGTTGGATGCGTTCTTGCTGATTGGTGATGAGGTCGGCTTGTTTTGATAATTGACTGGTCAGTGACTGATTTTCATTTCGCAATTCAATATTGTCGTCAATCAGGTAATTACAGATAAAACCTATCAACGCAATCCCAATGAGCGAGTAAATCTGCACTTTCCAACTCATAGTATCTCAAACGCTTTTTCAAACGTTGCCTCAGAATAAGGTTGTTTGCCGTTCTCGTGTCGGATAATGGATTTCGCCAGCAAAATCAGTGTGGGCTTGTTGACGTCAATCTTATCGAACGGGTCAACATTGAGTGCCTTGGCAACCCCGTTAATGTAAGCCGTGGTGTTATTTTCTATTGATGGCGCCCAGCGGTTGATCATCTTGGATACACTGTTATGCCCGCCCTTGTGGTAATTACACAGCAATTTCATCAGTGCCCGAATACCATATTCAGGTGATTCAAAGCGACAGAACCGCTTTTCAATGTTCGGGTCATGAGGCAGCAAGCCTTGCCACTTATTTGTTGGTTGATAATCAATGTTGCCGGGATTGTTATTGCGTATGCCTCTGGTCATCTGTGCACCCCAAACTTGTTTTTGAAGAAAGCGAAGACCGCATCGACAATCGAACCAATCTTCTTCGTGCCTAAAAAGCCAATCAGTACCCCGAAGAACTGGGCAAGGCTAATCGGTAACTGGGCATACTCCAGTGCGTTAATAATCCCCACACTGATAGCCGCACAAATAAAGGCTTCCACTAAAGAGGCTTTCCAGCCTGAACCATCCCTTTTCTCACGGGCAAAGGCTGTCGATGCAGCCAGAAACATACCGCCGAGAAAGGGCGCATTGATAATTAACCAGTTCCAGACCTGCGCCCAGAACGCTGTATCTTTTTCAGTCATGCGCATATTTCCACCCCATCAGAACAATGGGCGTCCGTGGGGTGAGCCTATGTCCGCCCCTGTGAGTAGGTTAAAAGTAATAAACTAATAGTTAAGGTAGATTGTTAGATCAGCCAAATATTAACCAACCCAAAGAGGTCTGGCTGATTACCTCTGTAAAAGGAAATTAAGAAATGCAATACGAATTTGAAAAAATCAAAGTTAATGGGGTTAACCCAGAAGACATGGCCTATGCAGTTCCAGTTCTGTTTTCACTTCTAGCTAAAATGATTACAGAAGACGATCCTGAAAAATTAGTTCGCCTCTATGGATTATTAGACAAGGCCATAGAATTTAATGAAAATGCATCATGCCGAGACCAAATAGCTCTTGTCGGTCAGATAACTAAATTTTCCCTAAGCGAAAAATAATCTCTCCATTATGTTTACGTAGAGTAGGTATACCATCCTCAATTGCATAGCTCGCAGATTTATCTTTTTCTGCGAGTTGTTTCTCCAGTTCTTCAATACGCTTTTCCATCATTCACCTCATGTGAGTTAATAAGAAACATGACA
Organism: Xenorhabdus innexi; assembly: GCF_002632485.1. Lineage (GTDB taxonomy): Bacteria > Pseudomonadota > Gammaproteobacteria > Enterobacterales > Enterobacteriaceae > Xenorhabdus > Xenorhabdus innexi. The sequence continues at coordinate 17,878 of NZ_NIBU01000039.1, forward strand.
ATCAACCAAATAGCTGACTTAGCTTATGCAGAATACAAAAAGAAATCATCTTGCTAAAATGAGTCTAATTTCATCAATAGCGATCTGATGTAGATTTTGATAATGAGTCACAGCTTGCGTAGTTTCTGCAAGCTGTTTTTCCAGTTCGACAACCTTTCTTTCCAGTTCTTCAATACGTTTTTCCATCATTCACCTCATGTGAGTTAAGAAGCTATTAGGCATGATCCGCTCCAGCATGAAGCCTCAGCTTTAGCCTGAGATAAAGCAGATTCAAGGGCGGTAATGATTTTTTGCTGTGTGCCGTCCTTTATGTATCTAACCGAAGCCATGCCTTCGCCTTTCTTTTCATCGCGAGACCAGATTACTTCGTCATTAAGCTCTATTGATACTTTCATTTTCGTGCCTCAGATTTGATATACAATTGTGAACTCAGGTTAATTTTAAATGGATTGATAATCCTGCTTTTACTATTGCTGATTGTAGAGCCTAACTCACAAATTAGGATGCCAGCCGCAATGCGTGGATACGGATGTGATTAAAGTGATTGCGGTGGCAAATATGGAATACCCTATGTTGAATAAAGGGTAATAAAAAGGTTGCCTGAGCAACCTTAAATTAATTCATTGAGATATTATCAGTAGTTAAGAACCACCATGCCATACGAAATCATCACTGCCTACTCTGTGTGAACCATAGTGCACTTCATATTCTGAGCCTAAATTGGCAGCCTCTACTTCAGCCGTTTCTTTAGCCGTATACATGCCTGCCAAATGCCAAGGTGAATAGCGAAGCACTCCCCACCCAAGCACATAACCCGCGTTCTCAGGATCTGGCTTTAACCCTTTATCTATAAACACATCTCTCTCCTTTGTTTGGGTACCCGGAGAATAGATTATTAATTGATTAATTAAAGTTCAATAAGCACCGTTGATTATGCGATGCTGGCAGTGATTTTAAGTGATGGGAGATCATCACGGTTATGCTCAACTATTACAGGCTCATGAGTACATTCAGTATCATAAACCTTCTTGTATCCCTCTGAGACCTTTCCGTTCAATGTATCTTTAATCAACAATCTATCACCCTGCCATGCCTTAAAATCAACAGAACTGGCGGTATTATTCTCGTTGAGACCGGAAATAGTGAGGGTTAACTTGCTCATTTGTCGTTTCCTGATTTTAGAAAAAGAAAAAGGCCACGCAATGCGCAGCCTTGAATTGATGCCATACCAGCCATTAGTCAGATAATAACTATGGTCTGAGAATGGGGAGTATGGGCTTTCAACAATACCGTCATCCAGACGGTAGCCTGAGTGGACTCACCTTAAACAGGTCTTAATGCCTCTCGAAGAGGAAATATTGTGCCGATCGGGTGCTGCTCAAATCAACCTGATTCACATCTAATACATTGATTTAACAATCATATAAGATGCTGTCCAACCCCGATGTAACCACTTGAATTTGTTCCGATGTGGGAATTCCGGTGTCGCTATTTGAACTACGAGAAGATTTCTCATAGTTGACTACACCCATTCGAATTCATCTTTCATGAGGGTGATCTCTTTTTCGCTGAAAGTCATAGTAACCAACCATTACACCATTTATTGACCGCTCACACCTATTTCAGTCTCATACACCCCCGTGTTAGCGAGAATTTAACGTTTATGAACGGTCAGCAAATGGCATAGAGATGTTACTTCGATGGAAACAAAAAACCCCGCTTTTGGCGAGGTCTGAAGTTAATAAGCTATGTGACATTGCTATCACTCTTATCACAATATACTCACTTTTGTAATTACGCAACCTTATTCATGATTTCTTTTTGCCCACCTTTATCCAGTTCTAAAACCACATCCGAGACAGCCAGCACCCCTTCAACAAATCCCTCGGCAGCCTGTAACCGTTTTGCTACTTCGTTGTGAGAAATACCTAACTTTGTTCCCATCGCCCTGAGTGGTGAAGACTTGATGTAGTGCAATACTATCAGCTGGTAAGAATACGGGTTGTGCTTTTTCAGACGCAAAATAGCTGCATCAATAGCAAACCCATCATCATCACAACATTGTGCGCGGGTTTTTCGGGTACTGGGTATCAGGTTTTTGAACCCGGCAGCAACCGGTGCCCAATCAACGGCGCTATTCCCCTCACTGGCCCATGCTCCCCACTGGCTGAGTATTATTTGCATGTTACGCATTACGCTGTCTCCCGCTGCTCTTTCATAAATATCCGCTCTCTGGCCTGACTGCCGTGCTGCAATAAATCGTTAAAATCGCCATCGTCAGGCCATCGGACGCTGACCCGCTCAATGTTGTTCTTTGCCACCAGATTCTTACGGGCGCACTCATACGCGGCAGCTTCCCCGGTGGCACTCCAGTCGTTATCTGCAAAGATAATCAGGTGCTTTACGCCCATCGGGGCAATGAATTTCGCCATATGCCCGGCGTTCATGGTTGACCATGTGTTGACCTTGTAGATTTGTTTGCAGGACAGGGCGGTTTCGATACCTTCGGCAATCCCCAGCGTGGAATCCACCGGAAACAAGCGGATCGCCACGGACTGCGTGTGCTCCAAGTAACTGTCTTCCTGCAATGAGTTCATTTTCTTCTGCGGGGTAATGTCGGCTTTCCGATCCCCGTCTAAATACGTCCTGTGCAGGTAACAGAGCTGGCCTTTTGAGTCAGTCGCAAGTGCCCATATTGCCTGTAATTTCCCGTTCCTGACGGGTTGCTCAGGGCAATACCTCACATTGTCAGCGGGCAGCCCATGAATGCCCCGATTGCGTAAATAGGCTTCGCCTTGTGTGCCTTTGAGCTGGGGCAGATGGGCATAACAGGCCGTGACTTTGCTTCTGAAGCTGGAAACAGTGGTTTCTTTTTTCACGACACTGCGCTTGTCAGACTGGATACCCAGAAGCCGATCAATCTCGTCGGCTAACGTCTTGTAATCTTTGTTCTGTGTCAGGAGGAGTAGCTTCCAGCCATTGCCTTTTTCACCACAAGCACAAATAAACGTGCCGCGCCCTTCCTGATCATCAATACGAAATTTGCCCTTCCGCCCGCAGATTGGACACTTGCCTTTAAAGTGTTTTTTGCCTGTCACGGGTGGTAACTTGTAGTAAGCAAAAATTTCAGGCCAGCGTCCGATAACAGCGTCGGCGGTTTTTATTCTGTTCATCGTGTTTCTCCCTGATTAATGCCAAAGCGTTCACGGATATCGCTGAGGCGGCTCTGAATGACTTCCGGTGTAGGTGGCTCTTTGGGGGCTTGTTCTGTCTTCTTACGGGATTTCGCCCACGCTATTTGTTTGTGCTTGATGAAATTATTCACTTCGGGCGTCAGTTCCTGTGGTCGGTCATGCAAGCCGCGAGGCAGATCGCCAAACTTTTCTTTAAAGGTGTACTTAACCCACCAATCGCTGAGAACTTTGCCCTGTGACGCACGCTGGTTCTGGTAATACTTCAGCTGGGAGTAGAAACTTTGCTTTTCCGCCTGTGTATACACGCGCTCTTTCAGGCTTAACTTTTTCAGGCCGCGTGTGGTATCGACGTCAACATCCTCGCCTGTCAATGGTTTGAATCCGCACTTCGGGCAGACATAGACCCCTGCCGGCTTCATGTAGTGACAGGAAGTGCACTCCTTCGGTAGCTTCTCGCGTTTCTCCTGTTCACGGTGACTGGACTGGGTTTTCATGCCATCGTTCTTACTGGGTAGTTCGTCATATTCGATGCTGTCGGGATAGCCGAGGCGGTGAACAGAGCCGGAGTGATCAAAGATAAGGCAGGCTTCTTTGCCCGGTGCTTTCCTCAGGCCTCTGCCAAGACATTGCACCCAGCGAATCTCTGATTTAGTGGGACGAGCGTAAATGATGCAGCGCACATCGCTATCAAAACCAGCGATCAAGGTGCCTACGTTCACAATGATTTTCGTCGCCCCCTGTTCAAAGCGGTGGATAATCACCTGACGTTCATCAGGGGGAGTGTTTGCGGTAATAATGTCGGCATTGATACCGGCGCGATTGAACTCTACCGTGACGAAATTGGCATGACTGACCGTTACACAAAAACAGATAGTCGGCAGGTTATTGCCATTCTCCAGCCAGTTACTGACGATATCGCCCACCAAATCAGAACCACACATGATTTCAGCAATCTCAGCCTCTTTGTAATCACTGCCGTACTCCGCGCTGCTATTGGATTTCACGCGGGTTAAATCCGGTTTAGTTGGTGCATAGAATTCGTATTGACTCAGGTCGCCACGCTGAATCAGCTCTTTCATCGTGGTCGGTTTAATCAGCTTTTCGTAGTAGTGACCGAGGAACGGCGCAAACGGGGTGCCCGATAACCCAACCACCGGAATATCACTATCACGGATAATTTCCAGCATCCGCTTACGGCGTAAGTGGGCCTCGTCGATAATCAGTAAATCGATATTGTCGGGAAATTCACGGCGGATAATCGTATCGGTTGACGCAATCTGAATCAGGCGTACCGGGTCATAGTCTGGATGGTCACGCCAGACGTAGCTGATCTTATCTGCGGGCAGGCCATACTTCACAAATTGCCTGGCAGTCTGTTCGACGAGGATCGTATACGGTACGCAGAACATGACACGCATGTTACGGGTGATATAACCGGCTGTGATGAAAGCCGCCAGTCCTGTTTTGCCTGAACCTGTAGGGCTGTACACCATGAACGTGCGGTGTTGTTTCCAGTTCTGGCGCAATAAATTTAAACCGCGTTCCTGTGCGAAGTTAGGGGTAATAGTCAGCATAATGTGACCCCCGGTTTATTTTTCTGCATTCCCGTGCGATACTTTGACTCAGGTAATCGCTCTCCGGTGATGTCCGTAGCAAGAGGCTGAACAGTTCTGCTCGCCAAAGTTTCGCTGTTCAGTTTCTTGCGTCCTTCCGTATTTTTATTCTTCGTTAACATTGATACCCTCACTTGAATTATTTTCTCTGCCAGAGCACAACCTTGCTTAACTTCTGCAACCCCTCAGCCTTGTCAGCACCTGAACGGCGTTGCCCGGATAACCTCAATACCCTTTAGGCTGTAGCGCAGTGGACGCTTACCGTCTTTCAGCAGCACGAAGCCTGACATGCCTGCGGGGAGTTCACTCAGTTTCAGCAATGAGCGCTTACGGGGTGAGCGGTTATCTGCCTCAATTGCACAGCGTTCACCGGTGCGTGTTGTGACCAGATAGTCAATGCGGCCATTACGCCCATCGCTTAACTCAGTCACCGTGAAGTTCTTTTCCAGAAACCAACCCTGCTCACGGATCTTGGCTTTCAGGACAGTTTCAAATTGCTGCATGTCGGCAGGGGTAGAAAATTGCTCTTCCAACAAGGTGATTAATTTTGCTTTCAGCTCAGTACTCATTTTTGCTCCTGTTGTATTTTGTATCACTTGAGTAGTACGGCGATTTTTCCTATTAAGTGCACTTATCTAACTTGGGTACTCTCTACTGAGATCTATTTAAGTAATGAGTTCTTACTTGGCTGTGCCTTTACCCCACTGAACTATCCAAGCCCCCCTTACCCCCCTGGTTTTCTTCCCTATTGGAGTACTAGTAAACTGATACACTGATAAATCTCCTGATAACGCGTTTTACTGCTTAGTTAATCGCTGAGACGACTTTCGGCTTCTCCGTGTAACCCTGTGCCGCGCGTTCGTACTTGGTGACAAATTCCCTGAGCCGGATATTGGCAGCCCGTCTTGCTGCGTTATCTTTGCGGTATGACACGGGTTCGTTATCCCACTCAGCCTGATACACTTCTGAATACTTGGCGGTTATCTTCGCCCGTGTACTCACCCGCAATCGTCCCAGCATTTCCTGTATCCACACGCCATCGTCAGGGTAGAAATGCGATGGCATATTCACTTGGGTGTAATCAGGAAACATATTGTTTGGATGATGCTGTAAAAATTAAATTTTCCTTTTTAACCGGAGTTAATCGGTTAAATTGTTTGGTTCCTTCCTCTATGCGACTAGCCATATCCGGTGAAGCCCTACGAAACCCGCCAGCAATCAAATTCAAATACCCAACACTCGTACCTACAATTTGAGCAAGGTTTCCCCAATCATCTTTACTGGCTTCTTTCTTCCAGCGATGTAAGTCATTTCTCATTTTTTTATCTCATAAGTTAACCCTAGACCTATAATTTATCTTTTTGATAAAAATTTGCAAGTTTTTTTATCATGGTGCATATTTATCAAATTGCTAATTAATGTGATCATGGTGATATGGAAACTAAAGACATAAGACGCAATAATTTGCGCACCTTGATGACACAACATGTGCGCCAAGGAACATCAAAAGCAGCATTTGCAGAGCTGATAGGGATACCCCCCAGTCAGCTCAGTCAACTAACGAGCGATAATGCAGTCAGAAACGTTGGGGATATTATCGCTAGGCGTATAGAGGAGAATTTAGAGTTACCTATTGGCTGGTTAGATGTCCCTCAGCAACTTATTGATAAGTGTGATAATAATCACAAAGAAAGAAACCAAGAAAACTATCACTTGCAAAACATTTCACATGAAGTTACTGATCTTTCATACAGGATTGAACAGCTCGATGTGGAATTTAGTTGCGGAGGTGGTAGATTGAACAGCGATTATCCCGATATAGTTCGCTCAATTGAGGTTGATCCTGAGTATGCAAAACGGATGTTTGGTAATAGACCATCAACATCATTAAAACTAACGACAGCGCTTGGCGATAGTATGCTGGGGACAATTAACCCCGGCGAGTTAGTTGTCTTGGATGTAACGGTTAACTGCTTTATAAGTGATGGTATTTATGCGTTTACATATGGAAACGGGATGCATATAAAACGGTTACAGCTACTAAAAGATAGGATTGTTGTTATTAGTGATAACCAAATTTATGACCGGTGGGAAATTGATTCGGAGAACGAAGCAAAATTTCACGTGCATGGGTTTGTTGTTGGTAAATGGAAAATGGAGTACGCAAGGTTGGGGTAATTTAGGCAAGAAGTCAGGATAACGAGCCAGCTAAAGAGCTGGCTTTTTTGTATATAAACCCAACTAATGATGAATTTATTTATCATTATATATCAATAATTTATCATTTTAGAGAGGGTATTTGATAAATTATTTATCAAATTGCTATTTACAAAATTTTATCTTTTAGATAAAGTCAAAGCCAATGGAGCGCATAAAGAGATCAAGCGAACTCAGCTCAAAAAAAATCAATAAAATCTAAATTGGTAAGGAATAAAAATGGAAAAAACATCTGACGATAATAGAAACATCAAAGCGCCACTGAACCTAGCCGAGAGATTACAGACTTATTTATTTACTTGGTCAAGTTCAGAAAAAAATCAAGATACAGTGCATTTGATTGAAATGGCCATAGATACAACAAATAAGATTATTGAAAATTTAAATCAATTGACTCAAAGCAACAATGAAAAATAAGCCGAAATAAATAATTACACCTTATGATAATTTAGACTTACTCAAAGGAATAACCAATGCTAGTTCTCCCTGTCGAAGTAAACAATATTAATTTTGAGGGTGCAACAATGGAATTTATCAATGAAGTGCGTGCGTCATTACGCCGCGAACGCCAATCTGCCATTCGTTTTCGTGATGATTATGCCGTCCGTAAAATTTGCGTAAAAATGGCATTATCAAAACGCCGTTGTATTCGTGAACTTATGGCTATCTATGGTTAACTAACTCCAGCTCATTTCCGAGTGGGCTGTGGTGAGTTAATTAAGTTAAACCAAAAGGAATAACCAATGCTAGTTCTCACTCGTCGTGAACAAGAAAAAATAAGAGTTGGTGATGATATCGAAATAATCATATTAGGCATCAACGGTAAGCAAGTTAAAATCGGAATTAAAGCACCTGAAAATACGTCAGTACATCGTGAAGAAATATACCAGCGTATTCAGAACGAGAAAAACAAGGTGGCATAATATGAAAACAGAAATGTTAGTTGGTGATAAAGAAGCTTTAAAAAATGTAATGGAACTTAACGAAGAAATGCAGGCGATATTACTTCCGTTATTAACCGCCGTTGAAAATGAAGCTAATTCTGATACTCACGCAATGTTACGTGCTGTGTATCGTTTATCAATGTCACAATATAAAGATCTGGATACATTAAATAATAACCTAAATTAAAAATAAAATTTCAGGGTGGAATATGTCAAATACATTACAAACAGCCGTTGAAATTGCCGAAGAAATAGAAACACAATTAGTCCCATTAATGTCAGAAATTGAAGATGGTGATTCAGTCGATGCATATTTAATGTGTCGTGGTATTTATCGCCAAATGAAAACACTGGCTGAAAAATTAAGAAACGTCTCAGGGGGGGGTAATAACAATAATTCTCTGTGTAATAAATTGGAAGTTAGCGCCAGTAAAGTAGAAGGATTGAAAACCTATATTACTTTATTACTGGAAAATGAAAGTGATAAACATGACGCTCACCTTCTCAGTATTGCTGTAGATCAGGTATTCGATATTGAAGAAGAAATAGCACAAATAAGAGGAAAAGAATTATGACAACGCGTGCACCAATAGAAGTAGCCACCAACCAAGATATCCAGATTGAACTACGTGAAGTCTATGTCGTTCGCGGTGCTAACAGGGCTTATCTCAGTGAAAGCGGCGCACTGAATAAATTGGCTTACATTCGGGCACAGGAGCAGTTTGATAAAGAAAAAAGGCCAAGCAATTACCCCGCCGAAAAAGTTAAGCAGGAAGACGGAACCACTAAATTACGTAAAGGTGCAATGCGTCCTGACTTCATGAGGCGACAGGAACGAGTTCTGGAAGAACTGAAAGCCGATATTAGGCAGATAAGAGAAATTGCCCGACTTGAAAAGGAATGCAGAACAGCAAGAGATAATCTTTTAACAGTTTTGGATAATTTAGAAAAAGCAAAAAATAAAAATAATAATTAAAAATAAAAATAATAAACCCAATTTAATTACAGTGCCTGCACTGGGGAATCGCTCACGCTGAAAACAGGAAATCAATAATGACACAAACCACTTTGCTTGAAAGAAAGCGAAAGGCTTTTATTCAAATTAAATTAGATGCCTTACAAAAGAAATACGGTTGTCATTCTGAAATAGTCAAGGTGGGTAAAACTAAATACCGACTCGATTTAGACAAAAAGATATTAACCATTGCATTAATTGAGTACTTTGAACGCGGCGTATTGAAATTAAGTAAAAAATCAATAGCAGAGAAATTACTCATAGATTCATATAACAACTTCTATACCAAATTCGGCAACCTCAGCGAAGAAGGTGAAGAGTTTATGAATTAAATATTAATTCTTATTGCAAAGAAAACGGAACCCATAAAATGAAAAATAAAACCTATTTAGAACTGGCTAATACCGCTATCCAAAATGAGAAAGAAGAAAAGTATGACATGGCTGCTGAATATTGGGGGAAAGCGAAAAACTTAGCAACCACTATTAATACTCAACTCTGGGCTGAATATCGTCAAGAGCATAATCAAAAAAGACATTTATTGCATCACAGCCACAGTGCCGCATTAAGAAGTCAGAAAGAAAACCAGAGAACGGCAGCGGCATTAAAAGAGTACATGAATAAACAGGCGGCAAATGATGACAACACGTGAGCAGACAATAAATCAAGCCAGAGAACTTGAAAGCAGAAATCTATTTCGCCGTGCTACTGAGAAATGGGGTGAGGCGCTTTCATTATCTCAGAATAAGAAACAAGAACAGGAATGCACCAAGAATAATTTGCGCTGCATTCGGCAATCAAAAGTGATTATTCGCGAGGGGTGGTAATGGCAAAAAGAAAAAGAAGTAAAACCCAGCAGAGTTTTATGGGGATATCGGTTCCCCAGTTAATTCAGCTAAAAGACGAGTCACCAAATACATATGAAAACGCAAAGAAGTATATAGACCCTTATTCAACCAATGACGGGAACGTATTAATTCCCCTTAATCGCTCGATGCGTCGTTATGCCAAGAAAATGAAAATTGAACTTAAGGAAGCAAAGTAATGAGCAAGAAAAACGAATTAGCACCCATATCCGCCAAAGAATTGCAGGTTGTCGAATATCGCGGTCAGCGTGTTGTGACCACTGAGCAGTTAGCTGCGGGGTATAACACCGACAAAGATAACATCCAAAAAAACTATAAACGCAATGAGTCTCGCTTTCATGAAGGCAAGCATTACTTTCTTTTGGAGGGCGATGAGCTACGAGATTTCAGAACGATCATGAACCAACAGACAATTAGTCCGGTGGTTAATAAACACACAACAAGACTTTATCTATGGACAGAACGCGGTGCAGCAAACCATTCCAAGATGCTGGAAACCGATCAGGCCTGGAACTACTTCGATGACCTGACCGAATTCTATTTTACTCGCCGGGATAACCTCACAACAGAAGCTGAACTATTAAGTAACCCAGCGAAGTTGCGTTCAATGCTGTCTGTGTATGCCGAAAACGTCGAGCGTCTTGAAGGTGAAAACAAAACACTGAATGCCACCGTGGATAGTCTGGAAAAGCACTTTACCAAAGGCCTGACCCTGCCTGCGTTCTGCAAGGGATTGAACGGTGTGAATACCGCCAAAATGATGTGGTGGGCAATGGAAAGGAACTGGCTTTACAACGAGCAGAGAGACCCCGAGAAAAAACCCCGCTGGCGTGTCGCTTCTTACGCCCGTGACCGTTATCTCACCGAAGATGAAAACGAGATAAAGCCACACGGACAAGACCCTTTTATCACCCGTACCGCTGTATTGCTGGAGAAAGGCTGCCACCGCCTGTACGCCCTGTACATGAAAGGCGAACTACCGATGAAGAAATCATGGAACGGCGAATATCACCACGACAAAGCCATTTACACACCGGAGGTGAAGTCATGATCATTGATACCGATTTGTTGCGTGCTGCATTGGTTTGTGTAGCTAAAGAAGAACAGGCGAAAAAACATCCCGGATTAACCGGAGTCCACATCACCCGGCAACATATTGAAGCTACCAACGGGAATGTGGTGGTTCGTATGGAACTTATCGAGGGCAAGGGTGCATTCTTTGATGAGAGTGATGCAACCAACTTCGATCTGGTTATCCGGTTCTGCGGTGATATTCCAAAAGAGGCTTGCTTTACTGAAATTCAATTCGGTGATGAGCCAAGAGCTATTCACCTGGATGATGATAATGCCGCATTTAGCTTCACGCGTCTGGAAATTATCAATGGGCGCTTCCCTGACTTAGATAAGGTCATCCCAACAGAAAAGCAGAGTGTGATGCCGTACTTTCGCCTCGAGTATCTGGCCTATCCCTATTTGATGTTTCGCAAAGGCATTGTTCTTATCGAACCCTCCGGCATGGAAGCACCCTGTCGATTCCGGTTCAGTGCCCTGACTAACGAACTTTACGGCAATCCTATTTTTATTGCTTTACCTGTTTATAAGGATGCTTTTGAGCTTGCCGAACAGCGATTGAGGGAGTTGGATTTATGAAAATAGACTATCAGGACAAAGGCAGTACAGCACAAATCACCATTGCCAGTTTCATCACTGAACGCCGTAAGCACCATCGCTGTGTTGATGCTGCGTTATTAGCCGCACCTGTTCGCGCCTCTTCTGTCGGCTTCCTTTTCAGAAGAACAGTTATCACCGGTAAGTCGAATCACATGATCCGTGCTTACAAAATTATCCGTGAGGAGGCAAACCGTGACTGAGCAGCACCACCAGATAGTGGACATTAACGACGAGCTGGTCAGAACCGTAGTCCACATCGACGACGGCAGGGATTATACGCAACGCATTACTCATCAAATGAGACACCGTTTTTACATTCACGAGGGCATTTGCCCTCCACTGCCACCAGCACCAAAAGTAGCAGTCGTGAAAATAACAGCAGTGAAGAAAAGCAAGCGAGGAAAGAAATAATGGCAAGCAAATTATTACCGGTGGTTGTCGGTGTTGAAATCCCACTCGATGAGTTCGGGCGTTACAACCTGAATGCACTTCATAAGGCGAGTGGTGTAGGTGAAGAGAAGGCGCCAGCTAAATTTTTCCGTAACAAAACAGCTAAAGAGTTGATTTCTGAGCTGGAAAATCAAACTGGACAAATTTGTCTAGTTAGTTCTGAGGGTAAATTCGGTGGTACTTTCGCCCATGAACTTCTCGCAGTTTCATACGCTGGATGGATAAGCCCATCATTCCAGTTGCAAGTGAACCAAGCCTTTATCGATTTCAAATCGGGAAACTCAGGTATTGGAATTAATGCGCTTCCGTCTCTTGATCACATGGTTGGGCGCTTTGATGAGTTACGCCACCAGCTAGCACACGACGAGCAGAAAGAAGCAGAACTGCTTTCTGTGTGCAGCCAAATCATGAACGCCCGCAAAAAGACCAAAGGTAAGCGCCAGAAAATGATTACTGCGCTTAAAGACGCCGGACAGATGGCAATCGATCTCGATAACCCTAACGGAGAAGAACAATGATAAGTATCGATAACGCACAGAATGAAATTGGATTGACTGGACATATTGACGACGGGCGCGAGTGGGCAGATTGGTTATTGAAGAAGGCCAATGAATCAGCACCAATAACAGAATCAAGTGATTACCTGATGGTTCCCAGCAGCGCCGCACTGAGAAAAGAGCTGGAAGAAATTAATCAGCAACGGATTGCTCTCAAGGCGGAATGGCGGAAGAAGTTTGATTTATTGAACCTTGTCTACGAACTGGAATTTTATTTACTCACGGAGAGACAGGCATGAGCAAAATTAAAAACCCCGTTGTTCTGGTTAACATCCATGACAATCATCCAAATAGCCTTACCGTTGCTGTTACCGATGGTTCTAATGATTGGGCTGATATGCGAAAAGCCGTTGTCGCTGATTTAGATGAGCCTCTGGCTGACGAGAGTATGGATAAATTACCACTTCATGTTTTGTTCTATACGGCTGAGGCGTTAAAAAAAGAACAGCATGAAAACCAAGCTCTAAAAGAAGCAATCGCAAATATTCGTGAATATATTGGAACAATTCCATTTCACATTGATGAAAATCATCATGGACAGCATATCAAGCACTTTGTAGAGCAGGTCTTAAGCTGGTGCTCAAAAGCGGAGGCGGTAAGCGATGACAACCATTGATCTACATCTCGCACAGATTATCAAGTCAGCATGGGGCGATCCTTCTGACATCACCGATGCAATATGGAAAGCCGGATACCGTAAGCCAGAACGGGAAGCAGAAGAAATAGCTTGGCTCACTATTCAAATTATGGAAGGGGTGCCCGATGAGGTGCCCTACTCAGCAAGACCAAAAAATTTGGATGACATTCTTGCTGGCGAACTGAACGACTATGTTTTTAGTGCAACATGGGATGACAAGGCGACACCAGCGGGAGTAGCGAGAGTGATTTTGGAGAACGGTTATCAGAAAGGGGAAGAGAAATGAAAATGAATACAACATTTTTATTAATGGCGGAATTTGAAACTTCACAGATCCCATTGTCAGCCATAGCAGAGCGGTATCTCAAGATGACGGCGGGAACGGCAGAGCGCAAAGCGAACGAAGGTAAGCTAAAAATCCCGACCTACAAACTGACTGATAGCCAGAAGTCACCACGTATAGTTCATGTGAATGATCTCGCCAAATACATTGACGAACAGCGGGCGCTTGCGGTAAAAGAAGTGGAAAGAATGCAGGCTAAAAGAAAAGAGAATACAACTCAGTAACCCCACCAGAACCCCTCTGAAACTATTGGGATGCTGCGCTTATTTCAGCACCCCAATAGCACCCCTTAAAAATGTAACTACATGATTTTTATAGATAGCACATCCCATCAAGCATGGGCGCAACGGAGAAGCGCCCACTCCACTGCTTATGCGGAAATCCCTTTGTTTTAACGCTTCCTATGCATTTCTCGGTTTCTTTATTTTCGTGCATTTTTATACATTTCAGGCTATTTTTGATTTCTAGGTACACCATACAGTACACCACTCTCAATGGTGTACTGGCATCTTTGAGGTGAACAATGGCCTATTATAACATAGTGAAGCGTCCTAGAGCTGATGGCGTTATTAGGTATCGCTGCACGGTAGGGATAAAAGAAAGCGGAAAACATCTCCATCGTGAAACAAAAACCTTCGGTAAGATGGCTCAAGCTAAAAGCTGGGGTTCAAAACGCGCAGCAGAACTGGAGGAAAACGGAATTCCATCAAACGATGATGCCACAGATGTAACAGTGAGAGAGCTTATATACAAATATCTCTATGATCCGAACTTGGGTGGTAAAGCAGGTAGAACAAAAGTATATGTGTTAAACATGCTGAAGCTGGGTTCTCAATTGAAGAAGTGGCACAAGTTACCGGGCATCGTTCACTCAATGTATTATGGCAGGTCTACACAGAACTGTACCCGCAATCATTACACGAGAAGTTCAATAAACTCATGCAGCAAAAAGCTGAATGATTTAAGGGGCAGGTAGCTGCCCTTTTACGTACCCTTTGATTTTTTCTTTCTGTCACAGAAGTAGCAATTAATTGGTCAAAAAATAACATTTATTAATTCTGGCGCTCTCTTTGTTAGGCTAAAATACAACCAACCATGAAACTTTGATATATCCACAAAACAAACATCCTTTTATAACACCTATGCCATTTATTGTTATTTAGCAATTAACATATTCCATTACGATCTCTCGAGTATTCATTTTTTAATAGGGTATTTAATAAAACACGTTATTACTTAATGATAAGAGGATAATCTTATGTCTACAGTAGGCTCGGTAAATGGCGTTTATATAAGCGAAGATCTCAATTATACACTTACAGTAACTGATAATAATCCCTCTCCAGGTATCTTCAAGGGTTCTTTTGTCAGTCATAGTACTTTAACAGGAGGGGTTAATTATGACGAAATATTTGGACAATATAGATTCGTTGCTGATGATCAGCAGTGGCCTGCCCAAATAAGCTTTTACTCTATCCTAACAGCTAGCCCAAGAAAACATGTCATAGCGGATTCTTGGAATGGTATTAGAACGGCTGATGGAAATATCATAATGAGTGGAGTAAGAACATACACAACAAAAGAAGGCTTATACGATATATATACTTTTGAAAAGATTATTTTCAAGCTAACTCCAACAACATAATAGCTCACTCAATAACTAACCATTTAATTAGTCAAGCCGTACTCTCCCAAATTGATGAACCCATTTTATTGATGTTCACCGGCGGAGAAGTCTCCCACCGCCTTCATGTTACTTAGCAATATGTATTGTTGATTATATGAGGGAATAACTATGCAAGATAAGAAGCCTGATGCTTCTACTTCAGAAGATAGCAATTTGGTTATTGTTGCAACGCCAGAATATGTCAAAGAAAAAATTGAAGAACATGCCAAAAGTCGTAATCATCCCTATGCAACTCAGGTAGAGCCGGGATTCGTTACTCTGAGTAATGAAACGGATAGTGATAGTGAGTTAACCGTTGCAACCTCTAAGGCTGTTAAAAAAGCATCTGATCTAGCCAATGCTGCGAATCAAAATGCTAATAATGCAAATGAGAATGCTAATTTAGCCTTACCTGTTGGTGTTCCCGTTCCTTGGCCAACAGAATTTGCACCAGAAGGCTGGCTGATATGTAACGGTGATTCATTTGATAAAACAAGATATCCTAAACTGGCCCTTGCTTATCCCGAAGGGGTATTACCTGATTTGAGAGGGGAATTTATTCGTGGTTGGGATAGTGGGCGAGGAGTTGATCAGGATCGTCACCTGATGTCATCACAGAAGAGTGCTAATAAATCGCATAGTCATGAAGACCTTGGCGCATATGGAGGAGGCCCCGGAGGAAATCCCGGAACTTCAAGCATATTTGCCAAAGCATATACCGCAAGCAACTATGAGAATAGGCCAGCCGGTGGATGGACAGGACCTGCATATGGATTAACATCTGCACCAGATGGTGAAACAGAATCACGACCACGTAATATTGCATTTAACTACATAGTCAGAGCTGCTTAATTCTAACTAACTCGACTCTCATACCAACTATATTATCAGGGGCAATCCGCCCCTGTTTTGGGTTGCCTGAATTGATTTTAATCCAGTGTTAATTGTGTCGGCCTACGCCCATAAAGTGCAGCCAATTTTTCCAGTGTGGCCTGACGAAGACGTTCGGCTTTTTCAAACTGGGACACCGCCGCTTGCTTGACGCCCAATTTCTCAGCCACCTCATATTTGATGTGGTTCAATGATTTTGGTCACTTCAGGCAACGTCTGAAGCATGGAAAGACAAGCAATCAGGTGAGCTGAGGTAAAAAACAGAATGGCACCGTGAGGTTCTGTTCGGAAAACTGGCAGAAGTTGCCGGTGAATATCTGAAGAAAGGCAGCCAGATTTATATTGAAGGCCAATTGCAAACACGGAAGTGGCAAGACCAACAGGGACAAGATCGCTATACAACGGAGATTGTGGTTAACCCCATCGGCGGGACAATGCAGATGCTGGGCAATAGACAGGGAGGTCAACAAGGCCAGCAGTCACATTCAGGGCAAGCATGGAAATCGCCACAGCAACCACAACAACCACAGCAAGAACCACCGATGGATTTTGACGATGATCTACCGTTCGCCCCAGTCGGAAAACAGTATCCTAAGCACGCTATCTACTCAATTTAACCCCTGATAGAAGCCTCTAAGTATGTCCACCAACTTGAATAACTCTAGTGGTGTATTCTGCAATTAATGACATCACTTTGTATTCCCACGGTAAAGCCACTTAAAAGGTTTAGCTAATACCCGGTTGTAATATTCGATATATTTTAAAATGCATGTCCGTAATATCGCTTTGCTGCTGACGGAAAGCCGCCTGAGCAAATGTCGGGAGACCAGACTGAACCAACATTCAATTTGATTTAACCAGGAAGCGTGTTTGGGGGTATAAACGAATCGGATCCGATGTGTCGGGTCTGATAGAAACTGCATGCGTGTCTCCATGGATTGAAGCGTTCCCCACTGGCCTTTCACTCCCAGTCCCTCATTAAGACCACAGGCTTCGGCAATGAAT
>NZ_NIBU01000004.1 GCF_002632485.1 Xenorhabdus innexi
GGGGCACAGGCCATTAACTTTTTGATGCAACTGGGCAATGGAGGTGATTTTCCCCGAGCTAAGTGCCGTAATAAGGCTAAGGATAAACACATGAGGTTCGATATTTCTCACGCGTTGAATAAATCCACATCGAAAGGCAATCTTTTTCAGAGAAGCTTCATTGAAGAATTACATTAACTGGTGTTTTATAGCGATAATCATCACAAGCTTCATCCGTGGTTTTGATTTATTGTTTGGCGACGATTATCAGATCATAAATGAGGCCTTTTTTCTATCTAAAAATAAACGGTTATTGCTTAAGATCCTGTCTATGTAAGCTGGATAATCAGCAGCAAGAGCGCATCAATCACCTTGCAGAATTAGACAAGCCTCACATTCAGGAACTCGCTCATACCAAGACTGAAATCGAGACTCTTTGGGCTGATGTTGCCGCTGGTCATCGCAAGCAGCGCATCAAGGCCACCTGTCCTATGAGTGATGAGAGGACGGTAGGTAAACACCGTCCTACTGGGTTTTATTGGTCTGTTCAATTTGGTTAATTTGTCGGTGGAATAACTGGTATTACTGGAATGGGTATTACAGGTATTACAGGTATTACAGGTATTACAGGTATTACTGGTATTACATTGTCATCTGTGGATGTTAGAGCACCTATAAAACTATGCGATAAGGTATTTGGAGTATTAGCATAAGTTAGCATTGGAGCTAAAGTCGCTGAACCTGCCAATATGCAAAGAAGAAGATATTTTTTCATAATTACTCTCCATATCTTTTACAACGTTATTATCACAAAAAGCGATAGTTTAATAACCTCATTTCCCTTCAGCAACAAGCGAATAATATTTAACAATTAGTTAACGCTTGAAACTAAAACTAATATTTCTTTACCAATTCCCTTGAGTGGTTAAAGCGATAACCCCTGCCATCAATTCTCGGATGTGGTGGCGAATGAGCAACTGTCTTTCACTTTAAACAGTGTGGAGTGATTCGTCCCACAGTTTATTTGTTTTTACCATTGCATTATGGCCATCAATGCATTTTGTCCAGCCAAGAACAGAGATTCAGCAGGCGATGAGAGAGCTACATCGTGCCAGAGAATCACGCATCAGAGATATAGCAGAATCATAATGATATTCCATAATACCTAAATTCCAATGGCAGGCAGAATTGAGATGGGTTACAGTCTCGATTTCCGAAAAAGAGTCCTGACATACAAAGACAAACATTCGCTGACATTCGAGCGAACCAGCGCCCACTTGCTGACAGACACCAAGCTCAAAAGCCTCAAACTGCCTCTTTGAGAGATTGTGACTCTTTTCACGCTTTACTCCAGATAAAGAGAAAACTAGGAAATTTTCCTAGTTTATCTAAGACGATAGCTCAAGCTAATTTTTAACTCCTTTCTTAGAATCTCAGTAATAACAATACTTACGAAAAATTCGCGTTTTAGCGAGCCGCCTTTTTGATTTCCACCTGCATTAAAAAGGTCTTATTTGTCGTGGTTATCTGAGGATTTCATATGATTAAAATTCTGGAACAAGTTCGCCAACCGACGTTGGATCTTCCAGTCGATGTACGCCGTAAGATGTGGTTTAAGCCTTTTATGCAATCATATCTGGTGGTTTTTATTGGCTATATGGCTATGTATCTGGTGCGCAAGAATTTCAATATTGCCCAGAACGATATGGTTTCCACTTATGGCTTGTCAATGACGCAGCTTGGGTTGATAGGGCTGGGATTCTCTATCACTTATGGTGTAGGCAAAACGTTAGTTGCATATTATGCAGATGGAAAAAATACTAAACAATTTCTCCCATTTATGCTGATTTTATCCGGTCTGGCTATGCTCGGTTTTAGTATGAGTATGGGCAGTTCTGGTATTAGTATTTTCTTGATGGTGGCATTTTATGCATTGAGTGGTTTTTTCCAAAGTATTGGTGGGCCTGCAAGCTATTCCACTATTACCAAATGGACTCCGCGCAGTAAACGAGGCACCTATCTTGGGCTTTGGAATATGTCACATAATGTTGGTGGCGCAGGTGCGGCAGGGGTTGCTTTGTTTGGTTCCTATTACTTCTTTGATGGCCATGTCATCGGGATGTTTATTTTCCCTTCCATCATTGCCCTGATCATTGGCTTTATCGGTTTACGTTATGGAAGCGATTCACCTGAAAGTTACGGTCTGGGTAAAGCGGAAGAGTTATTTGGTGAGGATATCAGCGAGGAAGATATTGCGGCAGAAGAAAAACAAATGACCAAGTGGGAGATCTTTGTTGAGTACATCCTGAAAAACAAAGTGATCTGGCTTCTTTGTTTTGCCAATATTTTTCTCTATATCGTGCGGATTGGCATCGATCAGTGGTCAACAGTATATGCATATCAGGAATTAGGGCATTCAAAAGAAACGGCTATTTCTGGCTTTACTATGTTTGAAGTTGGGGCGTTAGTCGGAACGCTGATGTGGGGATATTTGTCGGATTTAGCAAATGGCCGCCGTGCTCTCGTTGCCTGTGTTTCACTCGGCCTGATTATTGTTAGTCTTGAATTTTACCAACATGCAACCAGCGAGTTTATGTATTTAGGCTCTTTGTTTGTACTCGGATTTTTGGTATTTGGGCCGCAATTATTGATTGGTGTAGCAGCTGTTGGTTTTGTACCGAAAAAAGCGATCAGTGTTGCGGATGGTGTTAAAGGTACATTTGCTTATTTAATCGGTGACAGCTTTGCTAAATTAGGTTTGGGTATGATTGCCGATGGAGTGCCTATTTTTGGGTTAACAGGCTGGAAAGGCACTTTTGTTGCACTTGATACTTCTGCCGTTATCTGTATTACATTACTTGCATTTGTTGCGATTGCTGAAGAGAGGAAAATCCGCAGCAATAGGAATAACAATAGGAATAAATAGTAACACCTTGTTAAACATCATTCTGGCGCTACTGTTTTATACGCAGTAGCGTCTTTGAAAGAAGCGCCTCGTTTTCAGTCTATTGCACAGCTATATTAATGAGAGTAATTTATACAGGTTTCCTGATCTGGCAAGAAATAACGATGATTAAAATAGCATTAGTCGATGACCACGTGGTAGTACGTTCTGGTTTTGCTCAATTATTAAGCTTAGAGCCTGATATTGAGGTTGTCGGTGAGTTCAGTTCATGTGCTGAAGCAAGGTATGGGCTACCCGGTTCAGGGGCAATGGTCTGTATCCTTGATATCTCAATGGCCGATGAAAGCGGGTTATCTTTGTTGCAGGATATTCCTTCCGGCATTAGTTGTATTATGTTGAGTGTCCACGATTCAGCCAATATGGTGGAAAAAGCCCTGAAATCGGGAGCCCGTGGTTATCTCACTAAGCGCTGTAGCCCGGATGAATTAGTACAGGCAGTACGTATTGTAGTGAATAATGGCTTTTATTTTTCACCGGATATTGTGCCTAAACTGACATCATCAAAAAGTAATCCAGCATCTTTGGATCACTTAACGAAAAGAGAGAGGCAAATCGCGGAAATGCTTGCCACAGGAATGGATGTAAAAGCAGTAGCAGCTGAATTAGGGCTGAGTCATAAAACAATCCATGTTCATCGGGCTAATGCGATAAGTAAATTGGGCGTGACAAATAACGTGGGCTTAGCTAATTATTTCGCCTCTAGTGATCTCTAATGTATCGATACCTGATCAACTCTTTTTGCGGTGGGTTACTGTTTTCTTGCTGGTGGTTCTGTTTGTGGGTAATAGCTTATTACTTTGTCAATGACTTAGAGTTGGCTATCTTGTTTTTTCCATTTGCGCTGCGCCTTGGCATTGCTTTACATCTCCCTCAAAAATATTGGCCGACATTATATGGTACAGAGTGGTTGCTCACGATTGGTCTGGCCTTACTAATGAAGCAGCCTCAGTGGCTGACTGTATTAACTGCCAGTATAGCAAGCCTTCCCATAGTCTGGGTTGCCTGTCGTTATTATCGGGGTAATCAGTGGCAACGATTGGCTGTTATGGCTCTTGTCATTATTGTCACTGCAATTATTAATGTGATATCCGTCATCAATCATAACCCGGCTTTAACCATTGCACTTTTGGTTAGTCTGACCGGCGGGGTGATGCTGGTTCCTTTGTGTTACTTGGTTTGGCACTATCTATTTCAGAATATCTGGTTACCGATGACTGCCAATGTTATTGCATATCAAATTCACTTCAATCTGAAACAAGTCATTTTTTACAGTCTGCTATTTATATTGAATATTTTTCTTCAGATCTGGATACCCAACGAACTGCGCTATTTTGCACCATTCTGTCTTGCTATTCCGATTATGTTATTGGCTTTTCGCTATGGCTGGCAGGGAGCATTGCTTGGCACTTTACTGAATAGTGTTGCTTTAATTGCTGCGCGTAGCGGTGTTTCCAATATGGAAATTACGGATTTGTTGTTATCCCTTCTGACTCAGACTCTGACAGGAATTATACTTGGAATGGCTGTACAGCGTCAGCGTGAACTGAATATGCAGTTAAAGAGGGAGCTATCCCGTAATCACAGTCTATCGCGTCAGTTAGTGAAAGCAGAAGAATCAGTTCGGCGGGAAATTGCCCGGGAGTTACACGACGAAATAGGTCAGAATATTACAGCAATCCGGACACAGGCTAATATTATTCAACGCGTTGAGGCAACGCCGATGGTTATTAATTGTGCCAAAACGATCGAAGTCTTATCCTTGAATGTTTATGATACCACCAAAATGTTATTGACCAGACTCAGGCCTAAAGTACTGGACGATTTTGGCCTTAAGGAAGCAATTGAACAGTTATTACGGGATATGGAGTTTGAAGCTCACGGTATATCAGTAGAAATTAATTGGGAGATTGATTCCGATGCTGTTATTGAGCAGTTAAGTGATGCAACGAAAGCCACATTATATCGCCTTTGTCAGGAAGCATTGAATAACGCATTAAAGTATTCTCAGGCTGATTATATTAAAGTCCATTTTTCCATTAAGGAAATGATCCGTTTATTGATCAAAGACAATGGTATTGGTTGTAAAGCTGAAGATCATATGAAAGGATTTGGCTTACGTGGTATGCGTGAGCGTGTACAGGCTCTCGGTGGTAAGTTTTCAATTCATAGTGAGTATAGAGAGAAGCAGCAAAATGAATTTAAACGTTCTGGTACGGATTTATCGATCATTTTGCCTAAACTTTAAGAAATGGTTATGACAGTTTTTTCTCAGCCTAAACGAATCAATCAAAATAATCTGTCTGCTGTAGAAATCAGAGAGCAATATCGTTATTGGCGTTTGCACATAATGTTGAGCTTGTATGTGGGTTATGCGCTATTTTATTTCACCCGCAAAAATTTTAATTATGCAATGCCAGCACTGATTAGTGATCTGGGTCTTGATAAAGGTGAAATTGGGCTGATTGGTACGTTATTTTATATTACCTATGGCTGCTCGAAATTTATCTCCGGTATTCTTTCTGATCGTTCTAATCCTCGTTATTTCATGGGAATTGGGCTTATTGCGACGGGTATCATTAATATTTTCTTTGGTCTCTCCAGCTCTATTGTCATGTTTACCTGCTTATGGGTACTGAATGCCTGGTTTCAGGGGTGGGCTTCTCCTTCATGTATTAAATTACTCACTACATGGTATTCTCGTTCGGAGCGTGGTTTTTGGTGGTCGCTATGGAATACATCTCATCATATTGGGAGTGCACTAGTTGCACTCTTTGTCGGTTTTGTTACGTGGCATTTTAGCTGGCGAGAAGGTTTCATTGTGCCCGGCTGTCTTGGGATTTTAGGCGGAATACTGTTGTGCTGGCGATTACGTGATAAACCGGCTTCAATGGGATTGCCAACTATTGGTCAGTATCGAAATGATTTTTTGGAAAAAAAACATGAAAATCAAGGGAAGGGATTAAGTACCAAAGAAATATTAAGGGATTATGTTTTCAGGAATAAATATATCTGGTTACTTTCCTGTAGTTATGTACTGGTTTACATTGTACGCACGGTTATCAACGATTGGGGAAACCTTTATCTGACTGAATATCATCATTATGATTTGGTAAGTGCAAACTTTGTTGTGTCGCTTTTTGAAGTCGGAGGGCTTGTGGGATCTCTGGTTGCGGGCTGGGGTTCTGACAAGTTATTTGGTGGTAACCGAGGACCTATCAATTTAATATTTTCAATTGGGATTTTCTTATCTGTGGCTGCGCTATGGTTGATGCCTGTAACCGATTTAGTATTTCAATCACTGGGGTTTTTTTCTATAGGTTTTTTCATTTTTGGCCCCCAGTTACTGATTGGTATGGCAGCGGCGGAATGCTCGCATAAAGACTCAGCCGGAGCAGCAACGGGATTTGTCGGTCTTTTCGCCTATACAGGAGCCGCTCTCGGGGGCTACCCTTTTGCAATTATCTTAGAGAATTACCACTGGACAGGGTTGTTTATTACGATCTCTGTGTGTGCTGTCATGATTGGTTTATTATTGCTGCCTTTTTTACAGACTCAGTTTTCTCAGCAAAAGGAGCAGAATTAACTGCTTTCACTATGATCTGATATCTGCCGGTTAAGCCACTCTTCTCTGGTTAACTCCCATAATTCACAATCATGCGTACCTGATACGTATTCTTTTTGCCCGGTTCTGATGACTTTCATACCTTCAGCTAATGAAATTTTTCTCGATTTTTCATTGACTTTAGCTTTGGCTACCCTGAGTGCAGTCTGACCTAACTCATTAAACCAATAGCTTGTGACTCTTTCACAGGCTTCGCGCATTAACCCGCAACCGTGGTATTCCTGAGCGAGCCAGAAACCGCGGTTATTATCCTGTTTATTATACAGCCCGATGATGCCAATGAGTTCATCAGGATTGGTTTTTAGTCTGAGTGACCAAATATAGACTTCTTGGTTCTGCATTGCAGGTATGGCAACGTTATTGACAAAAAATTCTCCGCCATTATCGGGATATGGCCAGGGTACGGCGTTTCTGTCTAAATATTTTACGATGTCCCAATGAGGAAACTTTTGCTGAATGTGAGCAGCATCGGTATTAGCCAATTTTTTTAATAAGAGGCGGTTAGTTTCCAAATCTTCAAATGGCATGTTTTCGATCACTTAATCAAGTGTTAATTTATTGTGAAAAGCATAATGAGCTTTAGTATTGGGATAGTCAATCTGAAGTTTTATAAAAACATGCTAAACCGAAACATGGTATAGTGCACCTCTGATTTATTCTTTATCTCATCGGAATGTTATGTCTTATCAATGTCCTTTATGTCATTTTCCATTACAGTTTTCCCACCATCAATGGCGTTGTGCAAGTAACCATCAATTTGACTGTGCAAAAGAAGGTTATGTGAATTTATTACCGGTTCAGCATAAACGTTCAAAAGAGCCGGGTGATAGTGCTGAGATGATGCAGGCAAGAAGGGCGTTTTTACAGGCAGGCCATTATCAGCCTTTACAGCAAAAAGTTATTGGACTGTTTGAACGTTTTTTACCCGAAAAGGCCGGGATGTTGCTGGATATTGGTTGTGGAGAAGGTTATTACACTGCTGCGGTACAAAAGGCGTTGAACCTAAAGCAGCCTGTAACAGTGTATGGTTTGGATGTGGCAAAAATTGCTGTCCGCTATGGAGCCAAACGTTATCCAGATGTTCATTTTTGTGTGGCTTCCAGTCATCGGTTACCGTTTGGAGATGCTTCTCTTGATGGTATTTTGCGGATTTATGCTCCCTGTAAAGCGGCTGAGTTATTTCGGGTGGTAAAATCAGGGGGGATTGTCCTAACTGTGACGCCCGGCCCACGTCATTTGTATCAGCTGAAGGAATTGATTTATCAGGATGTCCATTTACATCCTGAAAATACCGAGCAGTTGGAAGGATACGAATTGGTGACGGAAGAGACGCTGGCTTATGAAATGCAGCTTGATGGCAAACAGGCTTATAATTTATTACAGATGACTCCATTTGCCTGGAAAGCGTCAGAGGATGCTAAAAGCCGTTTGGTGGTTCAGGAATTATTTAATTGTGAAGCTGATTTCACGTTAAAGGTTTACCGCCATATTTAATTTTTGGCGGCCCATTCCCCGCTATTTATGGCGGGGAACTCATTTATATTATCAATAACATCAGGCATACATAAATAATTTGAGATGTTCAAATAATATATTGAAACCAATAGCAATTAACACTAATCCACCAATAAATTCTGCCCGTTTACCTAATAATGTTCCGATATAACGCCCGATAAGCATTCCCAAAGTCGCCATGATCATCGTCATTAGCCCGATAGTCATCGCTGTGGGCAATATATCAATTTGTAAAAAAGCGAGTCCAATACCAATTGCCATTGCATCCAGACTGGTTGCAATAGCTGTAAATATTAATGTTAATGAGCCATGACGGCACGGAGTAGTGGATTCTATAGTGGCTTCAGAGGGCCGTTTGAAACTTTCTCTCATCATCCGACAGCCAAGAATAAATAATAGCGTGAATGCCACCCAATGATCCCACTCCATAATATACTGGCTGGCATAAACTCCCAGAGCCCAGCCTATTAAAGGTGTACAGGCTTCAACAACACCAAAGATAAGGCCAGTGCGAATTGCTTCACGTAAATGAGGACGGTGCAGGGCTGCTCCTTTACTTACTGCGGCAGCAAACGCATCCATAGAGAGGGCTAGCGCAAGAATGAGTGTTGCATAGAAATTCATTAAAATAGCCTCGGCTGGGTAGTTCCATATACATATAAATCACCCCCAACCAATGGTGATATATATGTCTATGGTCTTGCCAACCGATTCGGCATTCGTACCACGTTTTATTAAAACGAGCATGTTGATACGAATTTTCCAGAGATATTCTGGAACAGGCTACTCCCCAATGACTGGGACGGAAGATAACATATTTAGCCTGAAAGGCAAAAAATATTTTGTAATACTCCAAATAATTAGTTGATAACAATTATCATTATCTACTTCGTGCTGAAAAATAAGGCCGATGTTATCTTACAGCCTTATTTAATATAAGAAGGGAGGCTATTTATTATTCAGTAGAAATTTATAAATTTTTTCAAGGTCATCTAATTTTGTTACAGAAATATATATTTTGTTGACCTCACAATCTATCATCAGGATGCCGTCTTCAGATAAGTTCATCGCTTTAATTTGTGCATAATTAAAGAAACGGTTGGAATAATAAAAACCTTCTTTTTTAAAGATAAGTTTAGGTGAGCGGATATAACCAAGGTATATTGTCATCAAGATGACAAATGATGATAAATAAGTTGTCAGAGATGCACTCAGTGAGGTCATATTATTGTAAATAACAATAATAATTAAAATGATAAATATTAAAGCGTCTACCCGATGTTTTCTTTTTAATTTTATGCTTAGCAGCGTCTTACCTTTGAGGCTATTGATAATAAATTCATCATAGATAGCAAAGGCGATCATTAATAAGATTAAAACTATCAATATGATATCATTCAGATTCATTTTTACTCCTGAATTCTCCTAAGCTGTTCTTATAATCTATTATTATAAATGGGAGAGGGAATTCATCCTCTCCCATATAGTCAGCTAGCCAATTAATTTTTGGAAAAACTACTTTGCTTTACCAAGGAAGCCAAAGTAATAACCAATAATACCGAGAACAAAAAAGCCAATAATGATCCAAAGAGGGTTTACTTTTTTCCGTAATAACCACATACAGCCGAATGTCAGCAGTAGGGGAGCAATACCGGGTAGCAACTGGTCGAGAATAGTCTGAACGGTTGATACTTTCATTTCGCCCGTTGTAGGATCAGGTAGTTCGGAAACAACAAGCGGAATATTGACTTTTGTCCAGCTAGTGACCAAGGCTCCCATTACAAATAATCCCAGAATTGAAGCACCTTCTGTTATTTTTTGCAGGAACCCACCCCCCATATCTTTAACAATATCCATCCCTTTTCTGTAACCATAGGAGACACCATAATAACGAACTAACAGACGCACCAGATTAAACAGGAAGAAGAATAAGACTGGCCCCATCCAGTTACCGGTTACGGCCATACCAGCGCCAAGGGCGGCAAAAACAGGGCGTACAGTACCCCAGAATATTGGATCACCAACACCGGCTAATGGTCCCATCAGGCCGACTTTAACTCCGTTGATTGCACCGGCATCGATATCAGCACCGTTAGCTTTTTGCTCTTCCATTGCCAGAGTAACACCCAGAATAGGCGCTGCGACATAAGGATGAGTGTTGAAGAATTCTAAATGCCGTTTGATAGCCAGCTTACGCTCTTCGGTATTCTCCGGATAAAGGCGTCGGATAGCGGGCACCATTGAGAAACAGAAACCCAGAGCCTGCATACGTTCAAAGTTCCACGAACCCTGAAATAGATTAGAACGCAGGAAGACAGCACCGATATCGCTTTTTGTCAGTTTTTTCTGACCTATGTTTGTTGTATCTGACATGTCTTTCATCCTCTTAATCTAATTCGTTATCAAGGTTATTCGGAGTATTACCGGCAGGAGCGGCTGCCTGAGATTGGTTGTATTTAGGGCTGAGCTGTATATATAGGACAGCCATAACAGCGCCGATGATACCGAGTATAACGAGGTTATGAACATATGCCGCGACGACAAAACCCAGATAGAAGAATGGCATCAGGTGACCGGCACGCATCATATTAATCACCATCGCGTAACCTACGACAACTATCATGCCGCCAGCGATATCGAGACCTGTGGTGACAACTTCCGGAATAGAATTCAGCATGTATTGCACTTCAGAGGTACCGACTGACAGCGCTACAACCAATGCGGGTAAGGCAATACGCATTGCCTGTAGCAAAAGGGCAGAAATGTGAAGCACTGTAATAGCCCGGAGATTACCATTTTCAGCCGCTTTATCTGCTGCATGCTGGAAACCAACGGTCAGAGTACGGACGATGATAGTGAGAACCTGCCCAGCGGCCGCCAGTGGGATCGCCAGCGCAATACCGGCACCAACTTCCTGACCACCAGCAATAACCAGAATGGTGGAAATAATGGATGCCAAAGCTGCATCAGGAGCGATTGCCGCCCCGATATTCATCCAGCCGAGAGCGATTAACTCCAGTGTGCCACCAATGATAATGCCTTTTGTGACATCACCAAGAATCAGACCGATTAATGTACAGGCAATTAATGGGCGATGAAACTGAAACTCATCAAGAATGGAGCCCATACCTGCGATACAGGCAACGAGGAATATCAAGAAAATTTGAACAACGGTAATTTCCATTGTTTTCTCCTGTAACCAAATATAATTTGGTAAGAATTTTGTTATTGAGTAATAGTGAGTAAAAAAATATCTTTATTCTTTAAACTTTTTTAAGTAAATCCATCATATTTAAACGTGTATCACTAGAGACTTTACGTGCTTCAAGTTCTATACCAAGCGAATTCAGTTTTTCAAAAGCAGTAATATCCGTTGCATCAACAGAGATGGCGTTATTAATTTGGGTTTTACCCTGACGGAAAGCCATACCACCAATATTGACAGACTCAAGCGAAACTCCGCCTTCTACAATACGCAGCACATCGGTAGGATTAGTGAATAACAACATAACGCGTTCATCGGTATATTTGGGATTGTTGTAAACACGGATGCATTTCGCAACATCAACCACATGAGCACTAACGCCGGGAGGTGCAACTTGTTTTAACAGAGTAGAACGTACAGTATCCTGAGCAACTTCATCACTGACGACGATGATACGTTTTACATTAGTTTCTTTTGTCCAGCGGGTTGCAACCTGACCATGAATAAGACGGTCATCAATACGTGCCAGTGCTATTTTCATATGACCGCCCGTAACCGGAGTGCTGACCTGAGGTGCAACGGAAACCTCTGGTTTGGCTGGTTCAGGTTTACTGGCTTCTTCTTCCGGCTCTGTTTTAAGAGTACGAATGCCTTCTCTTCCTGTTTCTAAGGCAACAGCAACTAATTCTTTCATCGATGGGTCATCATCACGGCACATGAAGGCTTCAACCAGCATGGGTACATTTACACCAGTAATGATTTCGTAATCCTCTTTGTCTACAGCAATCCGGTTTGCTGCGTTAAACGGGCTACCACCCCAGGTATCAACAAAAAACAGGACTCCTTGCGTTGTATCAAGTGATTCCAGTTTCTTATTGTATTTCTCGAATAACGTATCGGCATTTTCACCGGGCACGAAGTCAATATAAGAAACGTTTTCTTGTTCCCCAATCAACATCTCTGTGGTGCGTAGCAATTGCTCTGCCGCTGCCCCGTGGGTGCCAATCATAATGGCTATACTCACTTATTTTCCCCCTTTCTGTAACAATCGAACTCGGATTTATTGCAAGCTTATGCTCAATACTTCCAACCTGTTTTACTACCGATTAATAAACATAATAGTTCTATTAACAAACATGATAGTTACAAACATTATGTTTTATTGAGGATCCATCCCAATTATTTCATTTCTTATGGTCTATATTTTGTTACATAAGAAAATATGTCATTAGATTATCATTGGAATCATTCAAGAAAATTGCTATCAGTCAGAAAAATTAATTCAAACTGTTTTGACAGGTAAAAACGATACTTGGTTTTTATATTTGGCAAATAAAAAGAAGATGTATCTATTATTTTTAATTTTATGGATTTTTAATCTGTTTCCGGTAACATTTTGTTAATCTTTAAATAAAAAGAAAGTGATGTTTTAGATTGAAAAGAGGAAAAACGTACTTAATTGATCCGTTTCAGCCAAAAAAAATCCCTACTGTATAGCAGGGATTTTTTCCGGATAAGACAAATATGAACTTGAAAAAGGTTAGATATTTTCCTTATGTCGTATTGATAAATAACCGATTTGATTAGTCACACTGTACTTTTATGGCCAGACCACCACGTGATGTTTCACGATATTTGGCATTCATGTCTTTACCTGTTTCGTACATAGTTTCAATGACCTTATCAAGTGAAACTCGTGGTTCACTGGTGCGGCGTAATGCCATACGAGCAGCATTGATCGCTTTGACTGAAGCGATTGCATTACGTTCGATACATGGAACCTGTACTTGTCCCGCTACCGGGTCACAAGTTAAACCAAGGTTGTGTTCCATGCCGATCTCAGCGGCAATGCACACTTGCTCAGGGCTGGCACCGAGCAATTCAGCAATACCCGCTGCTGCCATTGAACAGGCAACCCCAACTTCTCCCTGACAGCCAACTTCTGCACCAGAGATAGATGCATTCATCTTATACAGAATACCGATTGCACCTGAAGCAAGGAAGTAACGTGTGTACAGCTCAGGCGTGACTGGTTCGATACAGTGGTTGTAATAAGCCAGTACTGCCGGAACGATCCCACATGCGCCATTGGTTGGTGCTGTGACAACACGGCCTCCAGCAGCATTTTCTTCATTGACTGCTAAAGCGAACATGTTGATCAGATCAACAACGTTCATCGGATCATTAGAAAGCTTATTTGATGATGTCAGCATACGATGCAGAGCTGCCGCACGGCGGGGTACACGCAGAGGGCCGGGTAAGACGCCTTCTGTATTCAGACCTCGTTCAATACAGGCCTGCATGGTATCCCATACATCTGCAAAGTATTCCGCAATTTCTTCTTTGCTATGTAGATCCAGCTCGTTTTTCATCATCAGGCCGGAAAGAGACAGGCCCGTTTTGCTGCAATTCATCAGCAATTCAGCAGCAGAGCTGAACGGATAAGAAACAGGTTTTGTATTCTGAGATGGCTTGCCGAAATGTTCTTCATCAACAATAAAACCACCACCGATAGAATAGTAGGTCTTACTGTAAACATTTTCGTCACCTGCAAATGCATGAATTTGCATGCCATTTTCATGTAATGAAAGGTTGTCGCTGCGG
This sequence comes from Xenorhabdus innexi, assembly GCF_002632485.1. Lineage (GTDB taxonomy): Bacteria > Pseudomonadota > Gammaproteobacteria > Enterobacterales > Enterobacteriaceae > Xenorhabdus > Xenorhabdus innexi. Next base: position 13,891 of record NZ_NIBU01000004.1, read on the forward strand.
AAATTCATGCCTCCGTCGCGAGGAAAATCGACTATATGTAAACCATTTGCCAGCGGCAAACGTTGAGTTTGCTCAACATCACGAATAAAACCAGGGATTGAATCAATATCAACAGTTGCAGGCATATTACCGGCCAACCCCATGATAATGGCGATATCCGTATGATGACCTTTCCCGGTTAATGAAAGTGAGCCGTATACATCAACAGCTACACGCGTGATAGAGGACATAAGCCCCTGGTTTACAAGATCATCGACAAATTGTTTTCCTGCTTTCATAGGACCAACAGTATGAGAGCTGGATGGGCCGATACCCACCTTAAACATGTCGAAAACGCTAATCACGCCAGACTCCTTAAAGAAGAAAGAGATATAGTATATTTATAATAAAGCGCGTTACTTTACTGTTATTTAGTGGTGTTGATAAAGGAGTTTACAGTTTTTTTTTAATTATAATAGTTATTGGTATGATTTCGGACAATAAATGTGCAAATAATGTTTGTCCATAGTTATTTTTAGTGTAATTTTTGAACTTGCTGAGCCAGCCGATAAATAATCGCGGCAGTTAATCCCCAAATCATTTGCCCGCGATACCAATAAAAGTAGATCCGATGTTGGCGGTTATGCTTTTTAACATCCAAATACTGATAATTGGGAAGAGAGAGGGCATCAAAAAGCGGGATTTCGAAAAAATTGTCCACTTCAGTTGGATTGGCCTGAAAAGAGAAGGGAGGCGAAATCAATCCGACAACAGGGGTGACATGATACCCGCTGCTGCTTTCCATCGGGGCCAATTGCCCCAGAACCTGTACCTGATGATGCGGAATATTGACCTCTTCTTCAGCTTCACGTAGCGCGGTGGCAGCCAGTGAATGGTCTTCCGGGTCTGCCGCACCACCGGGAAAAGCAATCTGCCCTGCATGTGAACGCAGGTGCCGCGCTCGTTGGGTGAGTAAAAGTGTTGGCTCCGGCTTACCAATAATCGGCAGTAATACAGCTGCATTTCGCTGATTGTTGGCCGAGTGCCCGGGTTGTACAGGTAGTTGCAGTTGAAACCGATGAATAAAATCAGAAAGAGATGTCATGATATATGAAGTTCCCTTAATTTCGGCAAGATATGTGCAAGTTTATCAAATGTTTCCTGATACTCTTTTTCCGCAGTGCTGTCAGCAACAATACCACCACCCGCCCAACAGTACATTTTTCCTTTTTCTGTCAATAGAGTGCGTATAGTAATATTACTGTCCATTGTACCGCAGAAACTAATATAGCCGATAGCGCCACAGTATCCATGTCTGCGATGCGGTTCTAATTCTTCAATAATTTCCATAGCCCGGATTTTTGGCGCGCCAGTAATAGAACCTCCGGGGAAACAGGCTCGCAGTAAATCCGTTGCGTGATATTTATCCGGTAATGTTGCAGTAATAGTACTGACGAGGTGATGAACTGCCGGAAAAGGTTCAACAACGAATAATTCAGGGACTTTGACTGAGCCAGCCGCAGCCACACGCCCGATATCATTTCTGAGTAGATCAACGATCATCAGATTTTCAGCACGGTCTTTCCGCGAGTTGGCTAATTTTTCAGCCTGTAATCGATCTTTTTCCGGATCTTGTTCTCGTGGCAATGTACCTTTGATCGGTCGGGTCTGAATTTTATTCTCTTCCAGTAATAAAAATCGTTCGGGGGAGACACTGATAACGCAATTTTCAGGTAAACGAATGAAAGCTGAGAAAGGAGCACGATTAGATTCATTTAATTGCCTGAAAGCCTGCCATTCATCGCCCTGATAATCGGCGTGAAAACGTTGTGACAGATTAACCTGATAGCAATCGCCATTACGTAGATAACGGTGAATCTGAGCAATTTTTTCATGATATTGCTGTTCACTCATGTTGGACTGCCATGCACTGGTGAGGGCAAAATTTGTTTTACTGTGTTGGGAGTGTGCTTCCAGCCATGCCAAACGAGTATCAATATCGTGATAACTCAGTAAAGTTACTTTTTGCTGGTGGTGGTCAACGATAAGACACCAATCGTAGATCCCGATTGCCATGTCCGGGAAATTCAGTTCATTAATGGTTGTAGCGGGTAATTTTTCAGTCCATCGACCAAGATCATACCCCCATATTCCCAATGCTCCACCCTGAAATGGCAGGTCGGGATCAAATTGAGGGGTAATATTGCAGCCGTGAAGGTACTTTTTCAGTAAAAAAAAGGGATCTTCATGTGAATGGCAGACGGTATCATGGTTTTTGATCTCCGTAGAGTTTCCCTGTGTTACAAGAGTGATAACAGGCTCAGCGACAATAATATCGAAGCGATTATGTGAATGTTGAGCGGCTCCTGAGTGTAACAGCATTGCCCAGGGAGAAGTAGAAAGAGGCGCAAAATAGCTGGCAGCAAGATCAGGGGAATAAGGTAATTGGCGTTTTTGTAATGCAATCTTCATGGTGAACCCGTATTGGCAGGGCAATTCAAAAATAACTGATTAATTGGCGGAGATTATCATAGAATGGTACACCTGTTCACTTGCTGTCAGACAGTAACTTAAGATTGATTGTGTATATAATCACAATCATTACCACCAATTATTATTGTATATATGAGGGAAACTCTATGTTTTCAGGTATGCCAGCGCTGTCTCATGAAGAGCAGCAGGTTGCTGTAGAAAAGATCCATCAATTCATTTCGGAAGGGATGAGTAGTGGGGAAGCAATCGCTATTGTGGCTCAGGAACTACGGGAAAAACATCAGAATAAAGAGCAGATCCATGTTTTATTTGAGGATGACGTAAAATAGTGGCAACGCATTTTTAACAAAACTCACATAATTACCTTCTATTACATGTTAGTTTAACCTAACATTTAATCCACACTATTTGGATGGTAATAGGAGTTAACATGAAGATAAAACAATTCATTCATCGTGCAGGGTTATTGAGTATGGCCGTTGCACTTTCTTTTTCGTTTGCAACTACTGTATCAGCTGCTGAAAATGACCATGTTGCTAAATTTGTTTCCTGCAAAAATCTGACTAAAGATCAAATAGCGGCACAAGTTAAGCAGGATTTTCTGCAAAATCGCCTCAACCATTGGGAAAAAGACAGGAAGCAATTAGGTACTGCAAAACCCGTAGCATGGGTAAATGTGAATGATATTACCGATGATAAAGATGCATTACAGGTTCCGCTGACTGTCAGGGGAACTAAAAAAGACAAAAGCTACAATGTTACAATTGATTGTCAAAAAGAGACTATCAGTTATAGTGAAATCCGGTAGATAAATGTCATGATAGTTTCACATATGGTCGGGATACTGGAGAGGTATCCCTTTTTATACCTTCCCTCTTTCAGGTTGTTTCTTTGTTGGTTGTGATCTCTTAACCACATAATGGGTTATGTTTTATAGCGTTAATGAAAGGCTCCTGCTTCTCAATAGAGCCCGCTTTATCTGATCTGATGAGTTTGTCACACGTTTACTGACGGAGGCAACTTGGGACCCGGTGGCGATATTTAATGAATGAGAGGTCTTTATGACGGAATTGCGGAAACTTTATCCGGCTTATAATGCGTATAAGACCGGATATCTGGATACCGGAGATGGGCATAAGATCTACTGGGAATTGTGTGGTAATCCCAAAGGTAAACCGGCGGTATTTATCCACGGTGGGCCGGGCGGAGAAATAGCCCATTATCATCGGCAGCTATTCAACCCTGAACATTATCATGTCATGCTCTTTGACCAACGTGGCTGTGGGAAATCTAAACCTCATGCAAGCCTTGAGAATAATACAACCTGGCATTTAGTAGATGATCTTGAACGTCTACGCACAATTATGGGAGTTGATAATTGGCTGGTTTTTGGTGGTTCATGGGGTTCAACATTATCTCTGGTTTATGCCCAAAAACACCCTCATGCTGTATCTGAACTGGTATTAAGGGGAATATTTCTACTCCGGCCTCAGGAATTGCAGTGGTATTATCAGGAAGGTGCGTCACGATTTTTTCCGGAAAAATGGGAGCGTATGTTATCCATTCTTTCGGAGGAAGAACGTGCGGATGTGATAGGTGCTTATAGCAAGCGTCTGACAAGTGATGATCCGGCAGTGCAGTTGGAGGCCGCTCAATTATGGAGTATTTGGGAAGGTGAAACTATCACACTGTTACCTTCTGAACATGCTGATTCATTTGCAGAAGAGAAGTTTGCGCTGGCAATTGCCCGTATTGAAAATCATTATTTTATCAATAACGGTTTTATGGGTGAGACGTATCAGCTATTAGATCATATTGATGCTATCAGGCATATTCCTGCGGTCATTATTCATGGACGCTATGATATGGCCTGTCAGGTACAGAATGCCTGGGATCTGGCAAAAGCATGACCAGAGGCTGAGCTGCATATCATTGAAGGTGCGGGGCACTCTTTTGATGAACCGGGAATTATGCATCAACTAATTAAGACAACGGATAAGTTTATTGGAAAATAGGTGGGGTAACCACTCGCTCATGCAGTGGTTACTTTTTGTTAAATTTTCCCGATGGTTTTTATCGAATGACTTTAACGGCTTTTCGGCTCGTAAGGTAAGCGTGATAAAGCTCTTGATTGCTGGCGGTAGTGCCGTAACCGCTGCTGAAAATACTCCCTCAGGTGTTGGGGCTGAGTTTGCTCAACACTATCCGGAATGACAGGCATATTATAGCGCTCTTTAAATGCAACTCCTGATGCTGCTAAATCAGTATTGATTTTATCCATCTCATCTTTTGATAGTCTGGCTAAGTTATGCTCTATCATGTTATCTCCAAAAAAACTATGTATACCTTTCGTCTTTCAAGCCATCTATTGAAATCCATAAGGATATCCTTAGAAGATAAAACTAATGGAGTCTCGTTCATTTAGCAAGTCGTTATTTTGAATAAAAAACAAACCAGTAAATATTAATAATATCAATTATCATTTCTATTAAATTAGTTTTTCCTGAATAAATATTTAATCAAATAAAACTGATTATTATTTACTTATATTTAATGAGATTTATTCTTATTGAAAAATAAATATAAACACTTTATTATCATTATGTTATGAAATTTTAATTTATTTTTGTTTTATTGATTTTTAATAGGCATAATACGCTCCAGTTAATTAATCATCAGGAGATTGGGCTAATGTTGAAACAAGAAATGATCACGAAATTAAATGAGCAATTAAATCTGGAATTTTATTCTGCTAATTTATATCTGCAAATGAGTGCATGGTGTAGTGATAAAGGGTACGAAGGAGCGGCAGCATTTCTGAGAGTCCATTCGCAAGAAGAAATGCAGCATATGCAACGCTTATTTGATTATCTGGGTGATACCGGAGCAATGCCTGTACTGGGTGCAATTCAGGCTCCTCCTGTTGAATTTAATTCCATTTCTGAGGTATTCAATCAAACCTATGAGCATGAAAAGCTGATCACTGAAGAGATTAATAAACTGGCCCATTTGGCGATGACAACTCAGGATTACTCTACATTTAACTTTTTACAATGGTATGTGGCTGAACAACATGAAGAAGAGAAGTTATTCAAATCTATTCTGGATAAACTAGGCATGGTAGGTGAAAGCGGTAAATCTTTATTCTTATTGGATAAGGATTTGAAAGGATTATCTGTTCCTGCACATGCAGCTCATGCTTAAGAAAAGTTTATAACAAATCAGTCTGTATCTGATGACTCTTTTGGCCGTGCTTCCTGTTTTTGACCATTTTAAGCAGGAGTCACGGTTTTTCCGTTTTATTTCCTATTGTTATTTTTTGCGTGGTGCTTCACAGGTCCGGGCTTTCACCACAGATTAAACCTACCTTTTGATATAGAATCCCCCCAGTTATAAAATTCATCTGTATATTAAAAGGTTATAAGTTTATGACTATTTTTAGCATCCGCTCATTCTGGACTAAATTATCAGCCTTGGCGGTTTTGTTTGTTGGTATATCCTGTCAACAAGCTTTAGCCCATGCTCACTTAAAAGATCAGACTCCTGCTGAAAACACAACGGTTGAAGCTGCACCACAAGCTATAACACTGAGTTTTTCGGAGCGTATTGAACTTGGGTTCAGCAAAGTAAAATTATTTGGCCCGGAAAAAGAAGAGATTAAAACCGGAAAACTGGAGCTTGATCCGGAAACTAAAACCAGACTGATCCTGCCGGTTGAAGCCAAACTGCCTGCTGGAGAATATCGCGTTGACTGGAATGTACTATCAGTTGATGGTCATAAAACAAAAGGTGTTTATAACTTTACTGTAAGATAATGATTTCACTCGAGGCATTATACATACTTTGCCGTTTCTTCCATTTTGTGACTGTAATGCTAATGTTCGGGCTTAGCCTGTGTATTACTTTACTCACGTCAGACCATCTTTCAGTATTAATTAGAAAACGGCTGAAGGCCGCTTTAAGTATTAGTACGGTAGCGGCTTTCATGACTTCAATCGTCTGGTTTATTGTACAGGCCGGGCTGATGGGTGATGGGTGGCACGATGTTTACCAGCCTGAAATATGGCAGGCAGTATTAGGAACTGCTTTTGGCAAGGTATGGCAGTGGCAATTACTGATTGCAATGCTCGCTGTGGGAGTAATACTTTTTTTACGTAATAATGCCTTATGTACTAATACCAATGCCTCTCAGACAACGCATTTCTTATTATTAGGCTGTTCCGTTATTTTACTTTCAAGCCATGCGTTCATTGGGCATGCTGCTATGTATGAAGGGGAGCTTGGTCAACTGTTGCAGTTGAATCAGGTTATCCATTTGCTCAGTGCAGGTTATTGGTTTGGCGGATTATGGCCGTTTTTGCTGTGTCTGCAGTTCTTACAACTGAAAAGTACCCGCGTTTTGAATTCAACTTCTGAAAAGGTGGATAATCCTGATAAGGTGAATAGCGGGAACATAGCAAAGAGCCTATATGATGAAAGTGTTGCTGCAATGAGACGATTTTCTAATTATGGGCATCTGGCCGTTTTTCTGGTGATCGTCACTGGCATTGTCAGTAGCGTCATTTTAATTCCGGGCTGGCCATTCTTTGCTGTTCCGGTTTCCGAATATCAGTCCATGCTATGGCTGAAAATTATACTTGTTACAGGTATGGTTATTTTAGCTTTAGTCAATCGCTATATTCTGGTGCCTAAATTAAAGCAAAAAGGACGCTATGAATTATTAATGATTAACAGCTGGCTGGAAATCATTCTGGGTACAGCAGCCTTACTATGTGTTGCTATTTTTGCAACAGAACCTCCTGTGTGATCCTTATGGATTGATGTGGGCCAATGATTTTGGTCAGTAGTGTCACTTTTTCAATCTACGCACATAAGCGCAGAGTTTCTGCGCTACTATTCCTTTACCTGAATGATGCAGTTAAGTGTATTGCTTATGGTAATGAATGTAGTCTTAGCTATATAAACAGGAAAAAGGGCGTTAGAATTCGGGCCATGTATTTATCCGGGGAATGACAATGAAACGAGTATTTTGTGTTTTATCTTTTTTGTTTTTTACTTTTCAGGGAGTAGCAGCTCCAATACAAACGGTAAGTAAGCTACAGTTCGGCAAACAATGGGCTTTTACTCGGGAAGAGGTTATGCTTGATTGCCGTTCAGGAGGTGCATTGTTCGTGATCAACCCCAGCACGCTTATGCAATACCCTCTTAATAAGCGAGCAGAAGAGCTTGTGCAGACCCGTCAGGCGATAGCAACACCGCTAAATACAATCCTTTTGGATGACCCTGAACATAGTAACCAGAAAATGAGTATTGAACCATTTCAAAAAGCAGCTATGGCTCTATGTGATTACAAGTCAGATAGTAATAAATTCAGTGATAAAAAAGAGAAATGATTTTTATTTCTAATATGAATGAAATGTCAATTAATGTATTAATAAACTAGCCAAACTTGGTAAATTATCCTGTGTCAACTACTCTATAAGAGGTAAGTTGTTCTACGTCTCAATGGCATTTTAGCGCACGGCTCTCTAACAGAGCCATTTTCCCTAGGCCGGGTTGAGGAATAAGCTCGGCCTTTTTTTATTATGCTTACCATAAATAATGAATGATTTTACTCTTTTTTCACAAAATCATTTTTCACCTGACTTATATAATGTATTCAAGAGACTTTGAATGGGCAAGTAGTGACAAATAAACGCAAAAATTCTAATAAACCGTCAGTCGCTTTTTGAAGACATATCAGATAATAATTTGAGCGGGAGCGCGGTTTTGACTGTAAATCAGGTAATTTCCTGATATAAGCTGTGATAACTAACTGAATTTTAAAAATGTATGCTGGTAAAATTCCTGAAAGAAAACTCTAATTCTGAGCTTCGGGCATTATGCTGGGGCAGCGAGTACAGGGGAGTAGAAGATTTATCGGAGTGATTGAGAACTTTGAAACAATCCCTGCTCGTTAATTTATTGTTGTTCATTTGTTGTTCTTGACTACTTTATATAGGTACATATGGATAAGTATAAACACTATCAGAATTTGTCAGATAGCTTGATAGCATTATTATCGGGCGAGTATGACCTCATCGCATCTCTTGCAAATACAAGTTCATTGTTATATGAACATTTGGATAATGTTAATTGGGTTGGCTTTTACTTGGTAGATGGTGATACCCTAGTTTTAGGCCCATTTCAGGGTAAAATTGCCTGTGTTCGTATTCCTATAGGAAAAGGGGTGTGCGGAACCGCTGTAGAAAAGAATTGTATCCAGCGTATTTCAGATGTACACGCTTTTCCCGGTCATATAGCCTGTGATGCAACCAGTAATGCTGAAATTGTCCTTCCTTTGGAAATTAATGGGCAAATTATTGGTGTTCTCGATATCGACAGCACGGTTTTTGATCGGTTTGATGAATGCGATGAACATGGCTTGAAAGTGCTTGTCAGCAGGCTTTGTGAGCATTTGGGGCAATGTGTTGTGCCAAAATATCTGCAACAGAATGTAACTTAAATTATGTATGACGTGGCATTTATCGGCAACACCATTATAATGTCGCCTGTTCATGCCTGCGCTGGTTGGCAAAACCGTTGTAATCAGGAAATTTCATGGAAAATCAACCTAAGTTGAACAGTAGTAAAGAAGTCATTGCTTTTTTGGCTGAGCGTTTCCCGTTATGTTTCGCCGCAGAAGGTGAAGCACGTCCTTTGAAAATCGGGATCTTTCAGGATATCGTTGAACGTATTCAGGGCGAAGAGTGTTTAAGTAAAACACAGCTCCGTTCTGCTCTGCGCTTGTATACTTCCAGCTGGCGTTACCTTTATGGTGTAAAAGAAGGTGCTCAGCGTGTTGACCTTGACGGCAATACGTGTGGTGAGTTGGAAGCAGAACATGTTGAACATGCGCGCCAGCAGTTAGCGGAAGCTAAAGCTCGTGTACAGGCTCAACGGGCTGAACAACGTGCCAAAAAACGTGAAACAGAAAACGTATCTGACAAGAAAAGCGAACGTCCTGTAAATAAAAAGGCTGCGCCTCGTCGCCGTCCAGAATCAGGTAAAAAAGATGATAAACGCCCATCTCGTTCGCAAGAGCGTCCGCAACAATCGCGTAAACCAGCAGATAAGACTACCAAAAAAATTGCACAACCTGAGTTAACCTCAGTGACAGATGTATCCTCTTTGAAAATCGGTCAGACAATCAAAGTAAATGTAGGTAAAAGCCTAATGGATGCTTCTGTTCTGGAAATTGCAAAAGATGGTGTAAGAGTGCAGTTACCTACTGGTCTGGCAATGATTGTACGCGCAGAACACTTAAAGTTCTGATACGGAGGCCAACTTGGGCATGAACAAACTCATTACTTTGGCTTTCGTTTTAGGGCTATCATTTTCTGGTACAGGGTATTCAGATACTGTCAATGACGGTACTGCTAGCAGTAATGTTTCGAATGCAGCTGTGCCTGCTGGTGGAACAACGGTTGGAAATCAGTCAGTTACTTTTACTATCAATCAGTTACCTGATCTAAAACCGGAACCACAACATGTGACAGTGAGTAAACGGATTGTCTCCCGTTTTATCCGCTCTCATTACCGCCATTTTAATCTTGATGCTGATTTCTCAGGTAAGATCTTTGATCGTTACTTAAATATGCTGGATTATGGGCATAATGTTTTTTTGGCATCAGATATCTCGCAATTTTCTTCCCAGAAAGGGCTCTTAGGTAAAGAGCTTGAAAATGGGGATTTACACCTTCCATATGCATTATTTAATTTGCAGCAAAAGCGTCGTTTTGAACGCTATCAATATGCTCTTTCCAGGTTAGAGCAGCCTATCTACTTAGATGGCAATGATAAGTTAGAAACTGAACGTGATAAAGCACCATGGCCTACAAGTGTTGAAGCATTAAATAATCTTTGGGATGCCAAGATTAAGTCAGACTGGATAAATCTTAAACTGTCAGGAAAAAATGACAAAGAGATTAAGGAAACACTGACAAAACGTTATAGGACTTTGCTGAAACATTTGACTCAGAGTAAAAGTGAAGATGTTTTTCGAATCATAATGATGGCTTTTGCTCGTGAAATAGATCCTCATACTAGTTACCTTTCACCTCGTGATACAGAGCAGTTCAATTCAGAAATGAGCCTTTCACTTGAAGGTATCGGTGCTGTTTTACAGTATGATGATGAATATGTCACTGTCCGCTCACTTGTAGCGGGAGGCCCAGCCGCCAAAAGTAATTTGCTCAAAATCGGCGATAAAATTATTGGCGTGGGGCAGGCAGGTAAACCTGTTGTAGATGTTGTTGGCTGGCGCTTGGACGATGTTGTTGCTCTGATTAAGGGGCCGAAAGGCAGTAAAGTACGCCTTGAAATTATCCCAAGTGCAAAAGGGGCAAAAAATCATATTATCACTTTAACCCGTGAAAATATTCGCCTCGAAGACAACGCTGTCAAAATGTCAGTTAGAACTGTTGGTAAAGAAAAAGTTGGAGTTCTTGATATTCCGAGCTTTTATGTTGGTTTGACTAACGATGTAAAAGTACAGCTGCAAAAGCTGACCAAACAAAATGTTTCTGCCATTGTTATTGATTTACGCGGTAATGGTGGTGGGGCGCTGACAGAAGCTGTTTCGCTTTCTGGCTTATTCATCAAAACCGGCCCGATTGTACAGATCCGGGATAATACAGGTCGGATTAAAGAAGATTCAGATACTGATGAAGCGATATATTATAAAGGCCCTTTGGTTGTTTTAGTTAACAATCTGAGTGCTTCCGCCTCTGAAATTTTTGCGGCGGCTATGCAGGATTATGGGCGTGGTTTAATTGTTGGTGAGCCTACTTTTGGTAAAGGAACGGTTCAGCAATATCGTTCTCTGAATCGTATTTATGATCAAATGCTGAGCCCTGACTGGCCTGCAATTGGTTCAGTGCAATATACCATTCAGAAGTTTTACCGGGTAAATGGTGGCAGCACTCAGCTTAAAGGTGTAACACCTGATATTCTTATGCCTACAGGTGAAGAACCTGCGGATATAGGTGAAAGTCAGGAAGATAATGCTTTGCCTTGGGATAGCATTCAGCCCGCAACTTATTCTTTCTCAAAGAATATTTCAGAATTAGTACCATCATTAACCAAACTGTATCGTCAGCGTATCGCTAATAATCCTGAGTTTAAATATATTGATCAGGATATTGCCTACTATAAGCTGCTAAAAGCTCGTCATGGTGTTTATTCATTAAACTATGCAGAGCGAGAGAAAGAAAATAAAGAGTATGAAGCGATTAAGCTAAATCGTATCAATGAGCGTTTCAAACGAGAAGGCAAAAAACCACTTTTGTCACTGGATGATTTAGCGAAAGATTATAAGGGTCCCGATCCTTATTTAGATGAATCGGTACAGATTGCTCTGGATTTGGCTCATCAGTCAGCTGAAATGACTCATAAAAAGTAGTCATTCTGAGTTTTATTTCGAATAAAAAACCGGCTTTTATAGTCGGTTTTTTACTTTTGCAGACTTGGCCGGATCTTATGTAAAATTGTAAAGTTATGTTGATTTTATCGCTTAACATCTTAAAAAAATTGAATAATATGGCCTTAGTCCCCATCTTATGATTTACTTTTTGTTGAACTGTCTGATTATTAAAGGAAGCAAATTTATATGATGAGAATTGCCTTGTTCCTGCTCACTAACCTCGCTGTCATGGTAGTGTTTGGGATAATACTTTCACTTACGGGAGTACAGCGCAGTAGTGTTGCTGGCCTCATGATTATGGCTGGTTTGTTTGGTTTTGGTGGTGCATTTATTTCTTTATTAATGTCAAAATGGATGGCATTACGCTCTGTTGGTGGTCAGGTTATTGAAAAACCGTCTAACGAAATGGAATTTTGGCTGATGGAAACTGTTCGCCGTCAGTCTGATCAGGTTGGTATCACTATGCCACAGGTTGCTGTTTATGATGCACCGGATATTAACGCATTCGCCACAGGAGCACGCCGTAATGCGTCTTTAGTTGCTGTGAGCACGGGCTTGCTGAATAATATGAGCCGTGATGAAGCTGAAGCTGTTATTGCTCATGAAATCAGTCACATCGCTAATGGTGACATGGTAACAATGACGTTACTGCAAGGGATTGTAAATACATTCGTTATCTTTATTTCACGTATCATTGCACAAGCGGCTGCAAGTTTCCTGTCCAACAGTGACGATGAGAGCGAAAGCAGTAGTAACGGTAATCCTATTGTTTATATGATCCTTTCCATGGTTCTGGAAATTGTGTTTGGTATTCTGGCAAGTATTATCACCATGTGGTTTTCACGTTACCGTGAATTTCACGCAGATGCAGGGTCCGCAAAACTTGTCGGACGTGAGAAGATGATTGCAGCATTGCAACGTCTTAAAACGAGTTATGAGCCTCAGGAAGAAGGCAGTATGATGGCGTTTTGTATCAATGGTAAGTCAAAGAGTTTTAGTGAGTTATTCTTATCTCACCCACCATTGGATAAACGTATCGAAGCACTGCGTAATGGTGAATATATTAAATAATACTGTCAGGCTCTTATCTATGCTGAGAGTGAGCAGTTAAAAAATAAAATGAAAAAAGCCGGAATTTATTATAAATTCCGGCTTTTTTACCATCAGATTGTTTAATCCTGATTAAATATCTTTTTATCAGTTTTACCCATCAATTGGCTGGTAATAGTACCGGCAGTCATAGCTCCGTTAACATTTAACGCAGTACGACCCATATCAATAAGTGGTTCGACCGAGATTAATAAAGCGACCAGAGTGACAGGTAACCCCATTGCCGGCAGAACAATAAGTGCGGCAAACGTAGCACCGCCACCAACGCCCGCAACGCCCGCAGAGCTGATAGTCACAATTCCAACGAGAGTCGCAATCCACAGAGGGTCAAAAGGATCAATACCTACGGTTGGGGCAATCATAGCTGCCAGCATAGCGGGATAAATCCCTGCACAACCATTTTGGCCGATAGTCGCACCGAATGAAGCGGAAAAACTGGCTATAGATTCAGGAACACCAAGACGACGAGTTTGTGTTTCCACATTTAACGGAATACTGGCAGCACTTGAGCGGCTAGTAAAAGCGAATGTCAGAGCAGGGGCTGCTTTTTTAAAGAATTTGAGCGGGTTTATGCCTGTTATAGCTAAAAAAATGCCGTGTACAACAAACATCAAACCTAAAGCAATATAGGAAGCAACAACAAAGTTACCTAATTGGGCAATATCGTGAATATTAGAACTGGCAACGACTTTTGTCATTAATGCCATTACTCCGTATGGGGTAAGGCGCATAACCAGTCTGACCAGTTTCATTGCCCATGCCTGCATCGTATCAATCGCGATAAGAGCACGTTCACCACGTTCACGATCATCTTTCATCATTTGCAGAGCTGCAATTCCTAAAAATGTTGCAAAGATTACTACACTGATGATTGAAGTCGGATTTGCTCCGGTAAGATCTGCAAATGGGTTCTTAGGAATAAAAGAGAGAATTAGTTGCGGCACGCTCAGGTCTGAAACCCGGTTAATATAGTTTGTCTCGATTGCTGACAGGCGTGCTGTTTCCTGTGTTCCCTGAATTAATCCAGCAGCGGTCAGCCCAAACATATCGGCAATAACAACACTGATTAAAGCAGAAATAGCGGTGGTCAGCAGTAAAGTACCAATAGTCAGCAAACTGATTTTGCCTAAGGAAGATGCTTTATGCAGACGTGCAACTGCACTCAGTATAGAGGCAAAGACTAATGGCATAATGACCATTTGTAACAATTGCACATAACCATTGCCGACAATATTGAACCATTTAATTGATTCTTTCACGATCGGATTATGTGCACCATAAATAACATTCAGTGCTAACCCGAAAAAGACACCAACAACTAAGGCGATAAGAACTTTTTTGGACAGACTCCATTGGTCTGAACTCGTTTTTGCTAAAATAACGAGTAGTGCTGTAAAAATAAGCACATTAATAATGAGTGGTAAATTCATCCCTAGTCTCCAATATTCTGACTAAATATTTTTGTATGGTATATATTCACTGCGCGATATAGCGAAAAGTTTTACCATTATTTTATTAAAGAATTATGGTATCAATATAAGTATTTGCTTTCTTATAATTTTAGAGAATATAATATAATTATTTATCACTATATAGCACTATTGGTTATATGTATTTATGTGATGTTTTTTTATTTTCATTCAAGGTTAACCAGTATCTTTAGAGATTGTTTTATGGATGATAAAGTTTATGGTCTTATCTAATTAATATATACGTTTATTTATCCAAAATGACAGGAATGATTAAAAAGTTAGCCGACTGGATAGTGAAATTAATAAATGAAAATAAAGAAATAATATTTATGATTTTGATTGACCCTATTGTCAAAATAGGGCCATGATTTGATTAAAAATAGACTCAATTACTTACTTGTACAAATTTTGTAATTTATCGATGTGTAATTTGTCGAGTTGCAGTTTATCGAATGGCAACTTATCTAAATAGTCCATAAATGAGAAATCGATATGCTGTGGAATAAGAATAGCAATCACGACAACTAAAACGGCGATAAATCGTTCTGCCTTTTTGCGCTCTTTTCCTCTCAATATAGGAATTCGGAAGCGTGTTTTTAGGGGCCATAAGAGAGGAATACCTGCTGGTGTCAGCATGTCTGCAACCAAGTGGCTGATATAACCGATGATCATGGCATGGAAAAAATCAGTTGGTACAGGCCATTCAGGGGGAATTTCAGTCTGAAATAGCACAACACCGACGACAAGCGCAAGTAGGCTATGGGTGAACCCTCTGTGCCCGCAAAGCCGTGCGATAGGAATGGAAATAAAACGGAATAGTCTGCCTAAAGTTGAATGTGGATGGTCAATATCTGGTAATAAAGCAGCCAAAAGTACACCGGGAAGCATGTGTAACCAATCTCCCTGTGCTATTTCTGGCGTGATTTCTAGCTGGTGAGCCAATACAAGGCTGGCAACTGAAAAGAGAAGATGCCCTTCTGCTGTCATAATTATTTATACTGGATTATCTGTTATATTGGTTATTGGTACTGATTGCTGTTTATGTATACAGTGCGCTAGTATAGAAGGTTTTGCACAAGTTGAACAGGGGGTAAATAAGAAATCAGGCAGTTATCTGTTACCCGTATTTCCTGCTATAGACCTGACAGGCATAGCTCTGCCTTGTGGCTGGTATGGTATGTATCAGCACTAAGCTTCAAATTGTAGTGGTATATTAAATCCAGACACCTCAAAGTGGTCGCTGGTTTGCTCAAATGTCAACGCATGCTTGTTTTTATATGCCAGTACTCTTTTTCGGAAATCCAGACTGTAACCCATTTCAATCCTGCCTCATCATTGGAATTCAGGTATTATGACATAGTATTATGATTCCGCTATAAGTTGTTCATAGTCTGTTCCTCCTCGGAGCTGTTTCGGCATGCACCAAAACTTTGCTCCTGGAACAGGCTCCCGTCAATTTCTTATCCAGAATTCAGGTTATCTACATTGATGACAAGGTGAACAAGGACGGCAGTATCACCATTGAGACGTTCCACCGTCAGCACAATCATTTACCCGAGCGCTTTCAGAACAAGCGCATCAACGCCCTGATTGACGGGGAGAAGGTCTACTATCAGGGTGGGGAATCCTGTGATATTCCCGAAGGTTGCCGGTTAGACGTCCGTGTCCAGATGCCGGCGAACTCGGTGTGGAACCAGCGGCAGAAGGCAGCGGCGGAGACAGTTGCTGATATTGAGCCGCAGGAGCAATAGTCAGAAAAGGGGCGGGTTGCTGATACCATTGTAGTGCAATCAACCAGCAGAGAATTACGGGCCTTAATGAAGATTACTTATCATTTCTTGAAGTTAATGCGCTTAAATTTATAATCAGGTAGTAAGAGCCTAACATATGGTGTCATCAAATACCGTAATTCCTCTGGAGGTTTGTAGTGCCCACTAGCGTTTGACCAAAATAATAATTCACCTTGACGAAATGTTAAAGTTCCCGCATAACGGACTGGTCTTCTATAACCTATTGAGGTATGTCCATCCACTGAATCATACCAATGATAATTAGGGTCTCGTGCGCTTTTAGCGCAGCGGATAGTATGTGGATCATCGGTTGAAATAACAAATATGTATATTCCATCAGCGAGTTTTAAGTTTTTGGTTATATAATTTCTTAAAAAATATTTTTCAGTTTTCTCTAAAGAATAAAGAGCCTCAGGTCTCGCGGCACGTTGTAAGTCTTTATTTTTTCGTACTGAGATAAAATTCTCTGCACTTGCCATGCTGTGTTTATTTGATAGAAAAATATCAATGAGTTCATCGAATGTCATTTCATCATCTTCATCATTACCAATCATAACGGGTTCCTTGAATAAATTTTCAGCTTTAGTGTGTTATTTGACTGATGAATTACTAGAGATTAAAGGTAGGGATTACGTATCAGCAACAAATAGGCTACAAACACTCATACTCGGCATAGCGACCCATCATAGCAACACGCTAAAAATAGTTTACCCATGTTATTTACATAGTGAGTAAATAAATGATATTTCATAGCCCCTGATTTCATCGATCTCCGGTTCTCTGACGGAAATAAGCAAAATCAAATAGTTGCGTTAAACAGGAGAATCCTCCTCTTTAATTCATTGATATATATTCAGAAGACAAATTTGGCGTTTGGTTATACTTTGGCAGACCCAATAACTGTAGGTTAGTTACGTAACTCATTGATTATTTAGAATTCCTCACTTTGGGTTCTTCAGCATTGAGGGAGGTAAATCCAATATCCGATAATCGGGCTTTGGTCTTTACTGTGTGATGAAGGGCTTAATTTCCAATTCCCCGATTTGAAATCGCAAAATTCCACCTCTCCTACATACGGGGTTATCCTATAGTAATTATTTCCTTTTCCTGTACACACCTTGACGACCTCCACTTCACTTGTCTAATGTTGTAAAATTGATTGTTATATGCCCCAGTGAGTACATTTTTCATTTGTACATAATTTGTCTATATTTAAATTTTATAGACCTTAAAATAATACTAACTAGTTGTTTTAAATGGATAATTTATCATGTATAAGTATTCGCAAGCAAGATATGTTGCTATCACGAAGCGGCTGTTGGGATGGATTATTTTTGTACCCGCTTTTTTGTCAACTTTGGTCTCAGTGGTTAACTTAGTATCCCTGCATGGGGTTAAGGGTGAGGGTATCAATGCGGTTCTGAATGATTTTTTAAAAATGATGGCTGAAGTGATTAAGTTCAATACATCATTTTTAGATTTTTTCTGGCGGAATTCTCCGACACCGGATTATATGACGGTTATCACCGGAGAAAATGTTAGTTTTTTAGTCATCTATTTTTTAATGTTTGTGGGTTTGGCGATGAGTGCATCTGGTTTGAGAATATACCGTCAATTCAAATTTATTAAGGAACAGATTGAAGATCATGTCATTCTTGAGAAAGCAAAAGAGAGTGATGTTACTAAAGAGCAATTGGAAGCCAAGGTTAAATTCCCGCGCCACTCATTATTCAGTCAAATATTTACTCTTTATATATCACCCGTTATTGTTGGTGCAATTGCTTATTTTTTATCAAAATTATTAGGTTGGTGATGTAACATATGGCGGTGAGTGTTATTCAGATAATATATTATCAATAATACTTTGTGCAGTGATGAAGCTTTCTCCGCCAAAAAGGTTACAGCGATTTAATAAATAATAAAGTTGATAGAGAGGTTGTCGTTCAATGAAATCTGGCGGAAGTGGCCAGACACTTTGATAGCCATCCAGAACCTGTAAAGGGAGTTCAGGGTAAAAAGGGAGCATAGCAAGATCACACTCACGATCACCCCAATAACATGCAGGATCAAATGCAACAACACCGCTGTTATTTAGGGATGCACAGTTTGTTGGCCATAAATCACCATGTAATAAAGAGGGTTCAGGCTGATGAGAGTGCAGTTTGTTACTCACTTTTTCGACGATTGTATCGATATTTCCGAATACCATGCCATTATCTGATGCCAGTTGTAGTTGCCAGCCAATACGCTTTTCTGCATAAAACTGATTCCAGCGTTTCTGCCACCCATTAGGCTGGATTGTCGTACCAAGCATATTGTCAAAATCAAAACCAAATTTGGGCTGCTCATTCCATTGGTGAAGTCTGGCAAGCTGTTGGCCAAAGCAGTATGCGTTGTGAGCATCAAAGGGTTTGATAGGAAGATATTCGAGTAAAAGGAAACTATGATTACGGTCATGCCCGACACCATAAACCACAGGGACTTTGGTTGTGTTGCTGCGAGCCAATAATTCCAGTTGTTCTGCTTCTGTTTTAAAAATAGGCAACATCTCTTTTGTATTGGATTTAACAAAGATCTGCTGATCACCATACTCAATAGACCAAGAACGGTGAATATCTCCGCCTGATAATTCCGTTTTGTTACGGATTTCTGCCTTTTCAAAATGTTCACTTAATAGATGGCTAACAGTTTGCCACATGACTCACCTCATTAAGTTGACAATTGCTATGCTCATATTACATACAGATACAGCGATTGAACAGGTTTAAACTGAAATCTTGATTGGCAGGGGCACTTTTAAATTAGATATGGCCCCTGATTTGGTTTTACTGAAGACTCACGCTAATGGGGATAATATATCTTTGGCCTGTTTTCCCTGCATTTTTTTTCTGGCTAATTTTATTTGGTCAAAAATAACAGCAAATGCGAAAAAGATTGCCTGAATGATAACAATGCATGCTCCCGTTTCACCATCAATGTGGAAGCTGATTATTGTACCAAGAACACTGGATGTGACTGATGCTATTACGGCAACAATCATCATACGTTCAAAATTCCGGCATAAGATAAAGGCAATAATACCGGGGGATATTAACATTGCAATAACCAGAATAATCCCAACAGCTTGTAATGAAGCAACAATGGTTAAAGCTAAAAGAGACAATAAGCCATAGTGCAGCAGTTTCACTGGCAGACCAACAACTTTTGCCTGATTAGGGTCGAAGCAATATAGCATAAAATCCTTACGTTTCAGAAGGATAGCCGCCAGAGTAAACCCTGCAATGCACATTATTTGGATCAGTTCATTTTGAGTAATACCGAGAATACTGCCGAATAGAATATGGGTCAAATGTTGTTCTGTATCTATGCGGGTAAAAAGCACCAGACCAAATGCAAACATACCAGAGAAAACAACACCCATGACGGTATCTTCTTTAACCCGGCTGTGCTCTTTCAGGTATCCGGTGGCAAATGCGCAGAATATTCCGGAAAGGAAAGCGCCGATAGCAAGTGGTATACCTGCAACAAATGCCAGAACAATTCCCGGTAATACCGCGTGGGAAATGGCATCTCCCATTAATGACCAGCCTTTTAACACTAAATAGCATGATAGGACTGCGCAGACAGTGCCTACAACGATAGCGGCTACAATGGCACGTTGCATAAAATCATGCATAAAAGGTTCTATGATGAACTCAATCACTGTATTCATGAGTGTCCTCCCTGAGTAAGCGCCTGAGATTCTTTTCTGGCTCGTTGGCGGGAGGCCAGCATGCCGTGCTTAGGTGCAAAGAAGAAAGCAAGCAGAAAAATCAGCGTTTGCAAAGTCACAATAACGCCCCCGGTTGCACCATTAAGGAAGTAGCTTATGTAAGCTCCTATACAACTGGTTAAGGCACCAATGGCAACTGAAATGATAAGCAGATTCTTAAAACGGTCTGTCAGCAGGTATGCTGTTGCTCCCGGAGTCACGACCATTGCAATCACCAGAATAGCCCCGACAGTCTGTAAGGCAGCAACAGTGCAGGCGCTTAATAAGGTGAAGAAAATAATTTTCAGGCGCAGCGGGGATAACCCGATAGATCGGGCATGGTTTTCATCAAAGAACACAACCAGCAGGTCTTTCCAGAGCAGCATCAAAACAATAAAAGAGACAGCAATAATAATTTCTACCTGTAAAACATCTTCATCCGCGATGCCCAGAATATTGCCAAGTATGATGGTTTGTACATTGACTGACGTTGGGTTTAAAGAAACGATCAATAACCCAACAGCGAAAAAAGTGGAAAATATGAACCCGATAACGGCATCTTCACGTAATCGTGTGATGTGACGTACTAATGTCATAGATAGTGCCGCAAGCATACCGGTAAAAAAAGCACCACCCGCATAAGGTAAACCGAGAGCATAAGCACCGGCAACGCCGGGCACTACGGAGTGGGAGAGAGCATCCCCCATCAGGGACCAGCCTTTTAACATTAAATAGGCTGACAGAAAAGCACAGACAGCGCCGACAATAGCACTTACCCACATGGCTTTCACCATATAGTTATAATTAAAAGGTTGTAGCAACAGTTCCATCATGGCTGGCTGTCCTTCTGTTTTTGACTTTGTCGTGGAGGAACATGACCGTCATGACCATAAAATACAGCAGCGCGCTCGTCATCTGTAATAACGGTCAGGGAGCGGGGATCATCATCGTCATGCAGTTCGGGGCCAGAGAGATTGATATGACGTAAAACACCACCAAACGTGACCTCCAGATTCTTCTGGGTGAATGTGGTTTCAGTTGGGCCGCTGGCCAGAACGGTTCGATTGATCAAAATAACATGGTCACAAAATTCGGGAACACTGCCGAGGTTATGTGTTGATACCAAAATTAAATGCCCTTCATCACGCAGATCACGAAGCAAATCAATGATGGCATTCTCGGTTTTAACATCGACACCGGTAAAAGGTTCATCTAAAAGTAAGACTTTTCCCTCCTGAGCCAGTGCGCGCGCCAGAAATGCACGTTTTTTCTGCCCGCCGGAAAGTTCACCGATCTGTCTGTCACGCAGTTCAATCAACCCGACACGCTCAAGTGAACGGTTTACGATTTGATGGTCGAGTTTGCTCGGCCTACGAAGAAAACCCATTTTCCCGTAGCGTCCCATCATCACAACATCAGAGACCAGAACCGGAAAGTTCCAGTCTACATCTTCGGTTTGTGGAACGTAGGCAATGATATTCTGCTTCAGTGCTGTTTTGATGGATTGATCATTAAGGCTAACTTTCCCCTGAGATGGCGTAACTAACCCCATAATGGTTTTGAACAATGTAGATTTTCCACTGCCATTCATTCCTACCAATGCACATATGGTACCGCCCGTGATATCAAAGCAAGCATCATAAATTGCAGTATGGCCGTTGTTATAAGTGACAGTCGCGTTATCAACTAATAAATGTGGTTTTTCAAATAATGACGATGCGTTTTTCATTGATTAAATCCTTTTGCAATAGTATCGACTGTCATATTCAACAGATCTATATAGGTAGGAACTGGGCCTTTTGCGGTGGAGAGAGAATCAACATAAAGTACGCCACCATAGCGGGAACCGGTCTCTTTACTGACTTGTTTTGCAGGCTTATCTGAAACAGTACTTTCACTGAAAACAACAGGGATTTTATGTTTTATCATCGTATCAATGACACGGCGAACCTGCTGTGGTGTACCTTGCGCTTCGGCATTAATCGGCCATAAATAGACTTCTTTGAACCCATAGTCTTGGGTGAGATAGCTAAAAGCACCTTCACTGGTTACCAGCCAACGTTCATTTTCAGGAATACGAGAAAGACGTTCTCTTAATGGCGCATCCAATTTTGCTATCTTATCGGCATAAATTTTGGCATTACGGTTATAAGTATCTGCATTTTTCGGGTCGTTTTTGACTAAAGCTTTACGAATATTTTCAATATAAATAAGGGCGTTACTTGGAGACATCCACGCATGAGGGTTAGGGTTCTGATTATAAGGCCCCTCACGGATCGGAAGTGGTGTAATACCTTCGGTAATTACAGCGACGGGAATATCCTGCATATTTTCAAAAAAGCGCTCAAACCAACGTTCTAAATTTAACCCGTTCCAGAGGATCAGATCTGCCCGTTTTGCTTTAATGATATCTTTCGGAGTGGGTTGGTAATCGTGAATTTCTGCTCCGGGCTTTGTAATCGATTCAACAATTGCAGCATCTCCTGCGACATTCTGAGCCATATCTTGAATAATGGTAAATGTAGTAACAACCCTGAATTTTTTATCTGCGTGGGCTTGCAGACTAAATAAGGTGACAGTAAAGAGGGTAATAGCCATACTGAGTATCGGGAAGACAGAAAAAGAGCGTTTTTTGTTCATTATTGTAAGCCTTATTTGTTATACATGTAATTATTGATAATGATTATCAATATCATCTTTGTAAAGTCAAGGTGATACGGTGATATGGGTGATAATTTTGCAGATTGGCCTGAATTTTTGTGATTTATAAAATCACTATGCGAACAAAAAAACAACATGTTGTCTAGTCTTTTGAAGTTTATTGAATATAACTACCTCAATTTATTTTGATGAGATATATAAAAATATTTTCATTTTACTCATAAAATTATATATGCTTTATAAGGTTAATTTTAGTTTAGGAGAACTTTTCGTGAGATTAAAGTTTATTCATACTCATATTTTTCTGATGATATTGTTAGCCGGGTGTACAAGTCAGGAATCTCAGCAAGTAAAGAATGACAACAAATCAATATCGAGAGGAATATTCAGCGGGGATGGCACGTTGGGTTCGCAGAATAAATTGAACCGCCAGAGAAGAGCATCACCCTTTGATCATTTCATTGAACAGGCTGCAAAACGCTATGGAATAGATGAAACTTTGATCAGGGCGATTATTCAGGTGGAATCCGGTTTCCGTCCAGAAGTTATCAGCAAATCCAATGCAGTTGGATTAATGCAGATTAAAGCCTCTACAGCAGGTAGGGATGCTTACCGTTTGAAAGGAAAGTCAGGGCAGCCAACTCTGCGCGAATTGAAAGATCCTGAGACAAATATTGATCTTGGTACTGCTTATATCAGTATTTTGAAAAAACAGCATTTAGATGGGATTATCAATCCTGAAACTTTATATTACGCCACAATCGTTGCCTATGTTAATGGAGCAGGGGCATTATTGCGGACATTTGACTCAAATCGTAAATTGGCAATTAATAAAATTAACCGAATGACACCAGATGAATTTTATCAATATGTCCAGAATAATCATCCTGCCCCACAGGCACCACGTTATTTATGGAAAGTGAAAAATGCTTACAGTGCCTTAGAATAATGTGATTTTCAGCTCACCTGAATATTTATTGTATTGGCAACATTAACGAAAACTTTATGATTTTTTCGTAAAAAACATAACCATTCATTACTCTCATTCCGTTAACTAATCTAATGATTAGAGAAAAATAATATAATTACTTACTTTGATTAAAAATCATTTATAGGAAGAGTTAATGTCACTAAAAAAAGAAAACAGAAGACCCGCATTTATTCAGCACTGGACACAGAACGAAGAAGAAGAAAGCCCCGGATATCACTGATAGTGATGAAATATTTACTATAGGCTCTGCGCTTGGAGAATCTTTGGGTCTGAAGAAACTGGGTATTCACCATGAACGGGTTTTACCCGGTCGCAGAACATCATACCCTCATGCAGAAAAAGATGAAGAAGAGTTTGTATATGTTCTCGAAGGAACTCCTGATGTGTGGATTAATGGGGAATTATATCGGTTAGAACCGGGGGATGCCGTTGGGTTTCCTGCTGGTACGGGGATCTGTCATACAGTCATTAATAATACTGAGTCAGAAATCAGATTATTAGTTGTAGGAGAGAAAAGTAAACCTGAAAATAAAATTTGGTATCCGCTAAATCAGGAACATCAAAAAACCAGAGATGATGGATGGGATTTTCCTCCTGAGCAGATATTTGGTGAGCATAACGGTAAGCCAGATAATAATAAGTAAACGATCATAAGTTATTATCTCTGAGCCACCGGCTATTCAGGTGGCTTTTTACATGGACACCAGAGTAGATTTTGCCAATAAAAGATAACACGAAAGAGGAAAATCTGAGTATGACATTCATACTATAGTTATCTGCTCAAACTATAGTGGTGAATGTATGCTTAATGATCTTCTTGATTGGTCAATAAAAAATTATTCTGCTATCGCATCAGTATTATCTGCTTTGACTGCATTTCTTGGTGGTATTTGGATCATGCTTAAAAATGTCTATAGCAGTTTGAATTTTCTTAGAAACAGGAGGATTACCAATAATATTGACTACCTTGAAAAATATGATGAATATCTGAGTCAGGAAGATAAAACCTACATTAAAGAGATTATTACTTCTGAGATTATGCTTAAAGTTACTAAGATTAAATCGAAGGAGCTTAGGCATTTAGTTATAAAATTAACGGAACTTGGTATCGAATCAGGTTATATATTCGATATTAAAAGATTAAAAAAATATGTCATTGTGAATTCGGATTTTGCAAAAATAAAAATTGATGCTTCTTATGTTTTCAATTATTGGATCGAAAAACTAATGTCAGTAGTTATTTTTGCTTTAATGGTTTTTATTGCGTTTAAAATATTATATGTGGATAGTCAGGTTATCAGTAGCCTTAATACGGTAGCCATGATATTTCTGATGATTATTCTGGAACTCTTGGGGATCTGTTTTTTAACATTAAGTGTATCACCGGGGCGAATAAGAAAAATAAATGCAGAGTTATCGAAGCATAAACTGAGTAGTTAGCGTGCAATTATGCCTGAAAGCAGAAAATTCGGGGAAGTAAAGAATTAATCGAAGAAATGCCGGTTTTTTGACGAAAAGGATTTTATGCCCAGTGAATAACTATACCTATGTTGTTCTTTTTATTTGTTGCTGAATGATATGGGTGATAACATTCTTCATCGAGTTAAAGCGGTGTACATGAGTCGTTTGTCATTTTGTGTACTTAACTGTGTGCATAACTTGCATGGTGCAGCAAGTGCCCGCAATTAACGTATTAAATTTTTTTAAGGTAAATATTTCATACAAGTGATCTTTCGTGTGGGTCACCACTGTAGATAAGGATTTTAAATGCCTGTAATTACTCTTCCTGATGGTAGTCAACGTCAATTTGAGCACGCTGTTTCTGTGATGGATGTTGCTCGCGATATCGGTACTGGTTTGGCAAAAGCGTGTATTGCTGGCCGTGTTAATGGCGAATTGGTGGACGCGTGTGAATTAATTGAAACTGATTCCACACTTGCCATTATTACCAGCAAAAATGACGAAGGTCTGGAAATCATCCGCCATTCATGTGCGCATTTGTTGGGTCATGCAATCAAACAATTATGGCCTGATACTAAAATGGCAATCGGCCCGATAATTGATAATGGCTTCTATTACGATATCGACTTGGACCGCTCTTTGACGCAGGAAGATATTGAGCTGCTTGAAAAACGTATGCTGGAGCTTGCCAAGAAAGATTATGATGTTATCAAAAAAAGGGTAACCTGGCAGGAAGCTCGTGATGCTTTCGCAGCTCGTGGTGAAGAGTATAAAATCCAGATTCTGGATGAGAATATCAGCCGTGATGATCAGCCGGGCCTCTATCATCATGAAGAATACGTAGACATGTGCCGTGGTCCGCATGTACCTAATATGCGTTTCTGCCATCATTTCAAATTGCAGAAAGTTGCGGGTGCATACTGGCGTGGCAACAGTGACAACAAAATGTTGCAACGTATTTATGGCACTGCATGGGCAGATAAAAAGCAGCTGAATGCTTATTTATCGCGTCTGGAAGAAGCGGCAAAACGTGACCATCGTAAAATTGGTAAGCAGCTTGATCTATATCATATGCAGGAAGAAGCGCCGGGTATGGCTTTCTGGCATAATGACGGCTGGACAATTTTCCGTGAACTGGAAACGTTTGTTCGTGTCAAACTGAAAGAGTACCAATATCAGGAAGTAAAAGGCCCATTCATGATGGATCGCATCCTGTGGGAAAAAACCGGGCACTGGGAAAACTATAAAGAAAATATGTTTACCACCTCATCGGAAAACCGTGAATACTGCGTAAAGCCGATGAACTGCCCGGGACACGTCCAGATTTTCAATCAGGGGCTGAAATCCTATCGTGACTTACCGCTGCGTATGGCTGAATTTGGTAGCTGTCATCGTAATGAGCCTTCAGGCGCTCTGCATGGTTTGATGCGGGTTCGCGGCTTTACTCAGGATGATGCGCATATTTTCTGTACTGAAGATCAGATTCTTCAGGAAGTCAGCAGCTGCATCAAAATGATTTATGATGTATACGGTACATTTGGTTTTGAGAAGATTGTTGTTAAACTATCGACTCGTCCGGAAAAAAGAATTGGCACTGAAAAACAGTGGGATGAAGCAGAAGCTGATCTTGCTGAGGCCTTGAAAACAAATGGTATTGAGTTTGAGTACCAACCGGGTGAAGGTGCATTTTATGGACCTAAAATTGAATTTACTTTGTATGATTGTTTGGATCGAGCGTGGCAATGTGGTACTGTGCAGCTCGATTTTTCATTGCCAGCACGCTTAAGTGCATCGTATGTCGGTGAAAATAACGAACGTAAAGTTCCTGTAATGATCCACCGGGCTGTTTTGGGTTCCCTTGAACGCTTCATTGGTATCCTGACAGAAGAATATGCCGGGTTTTTCCCGACATGGCTGGCACCGCAACAGGTGGTTGTCATGAATATTACTGATGGTCAGTCAGATTATGTACAGGAATTGGTTAAAAAACTTCAAGACGCAGGCATTCGTGCAAAAGCAGACTTGAGAAACGAGAAGATTGGCTTTAAAATTCGCGAACACACTCTGCGTCGTGTACCTTATATGCTTGTCTGTGGTGATAAAGAGGTCGAGTCAGGAAAAGTTTCCGTTCGTACCCGCCGCGGTAAGGATTTAGGTAGCATAGATGTCAGCGATTTCTCAGAGAAATTACTGGCAGAAATACGCAGTCGCAATCTTCGTCAATTGGAGGAATAAGGTATTAAAGGCGGAAAAAGAATTCAACCGGCGCGCCCAAATCGCATTAATGAAGAGATTCGCGCCTCTGAAGTTCGTTTAACTGGGTTAGATGGCGAGCAGATTGGTATTGTCAATCTGAGAGAAGCTCTTGAAAAAGCTGAGGAAGCTGGTGTTGATTTGGTGGAAATCAGCCCAAATGCCGAACCGCCGGTTTGTCGTATCATGGATTACGGCAAGTTCCTCTATGAGAAGAGTAAGTCAGTCAAAGAACAGAAAAAGAAACAAAAGGTTATTCAGGTCAAGGAAATTAAATTCCGTCCTGGTACAGATGAAGGCGACTATCAGGTCAAACTACGCAACCTGATTCGTTTTCTGGAAGATGGCGATAAAGCCAAAATCACCCTGCGTTTCCGTGGACGTGAAATGGCGCATCAACAGATTGGTATCGAAATGCTTAACCGCGTTCGTGAAGATTTGAGTGAACTGGCAGTGGTCGAATCCTTCCCATCGAAGATCGAAGGCCGCCAGATGATCATGGTGCTCGCTCCTAAGAAGAAATAGTCAGGCAAACCAAGTAGCAGGCTCCAACCAGTTTGGGGGGAGTCTGTTCGCCTTACTAGTTCGTTGTAATTAACAATGCGAAGTGGATTATTAAAATGCCAAAGATTAAAACAGTACGCGGCGCAGCTAAACGCTTCAAGAAAACTGCCAGTGGTGGTTTCAAGCGTAAGCACGCTAACCTTCGTCACATTCTGACTAAAAAATCAACCAAGCGTAAACGTCATTTACGTCCAAAAGGCATGGTCTCCAAAGGTGATCTGGGCCTGGTTGTTGCTTGTCTGCCATACGCATAAGCAATAGCATTTTTTTTAGATTAGAACTCAGAGACGATAGGAGAAGTATATGGCTCGCGTAAAACGTGGTGTTATTGCCCGTGCACGTCACAAGAAAATTTTGAAACAAGCGAAAGGTTACTACGGTGCCCGTTCGCGCGTTTACCGTGTTGCTTTCCAGGCAGTTATCAAAGCTGGTCAGTACGCTTACCGTGACCGCCGTCAGCGTAAACGTCAATTCCGCCAATTGTGGATTGCTCGTATTAACGCTGCTGCACGTCAGAACGGCATGTCTTACAGCCGTTTCATCAACGGCCTGAAGAAGGCTTCGATTGAAATCGACCGTAAGATTCTGGCTGATATCGCTGTATTCGACAAAGTAGCATTTGCTGCTCTGGTTGAAAAAGCAAAGGGCGCTCTGGCATAAGTCAGGTTAAAAGAGGGAGCCTTTGCTCCCTCTTTTACTTTTTTCCAAAATATGCTTACTATTAGCCAGCTCATAAATAGTCAGGTTGACAAGGATACAGGGGAGAGAATAAAAATGATGAAATTGGCTTTTTTTCGTTTCTTTTTTTACTTTAGCGCCTGAAATTAGGGGGCTTTGCGCGTAAGAAAAGAAACGAAAAACAGCGCTTGAGCCTCCGGTCTGGAGGCTTTTTTATTTTTATGACCTCATTAAGAGCAACAGACTTTGAGGGCATAGTCGATAACAACTAAAAGGCCATCTGGCCGAAGGAAGAGGAAAACGATGTCACATCTTACTGAGCTGGTTGCAAAAGCAAAAGCAGCCGTAGAAGAAGCCCAGGATGTTGCCGCGTTGGATTTGGTGCGAGTTGAATACCTGGGAAAAAAAGGCCATTTAACTCTCCAGATGTCATCGTTGCGTGACTTGTCCGCTGAGGAACGTCCAGCGGCAGGGGCTGTTATTAACCAGGCAAAACAAGAAGTGCAGGAAGCTTTGAATGCACGTAAAGCCAAATTGGAAGCAGATGTTCTGAATGCCCGTCTGGCAGCAGAAAAAATTGATGTTTCATTGCCTGGCCGTCGTATGGAAAATGGCGGATTACATCCAGTCACTCGTACGATTGAACGAATTGAAACTTTCTTTGGTGAGTTGGGCTTCTCTGTTGAGTCAGGCCCGGAAATTGAAGACGACTATCATAACTTTGACGCGCTGAATATCCCTGCACATCATCCGGCGCGTGCTGATCATGACACATTCTGGTTTGATGCAAAACGCCTGCTGCGTACGCAAACTTCAGGTGTTCAGATCCGCACTATGAAAAATGGTCAGCCGCCTATCCGTATTATTGCGCCGGGTCGGGTATACCGGAATGATTATGATCAGACACATACCCCAATGTTCCATCAGATAGAAGGGTTGATTGTTGATAAAAATATCAGCTTCACCAATCTTAAAGGTACGTTGCATGACTTTTTGAATAACTTCTTTGAAGAAGATATGCAGGTTCGCTTCCGCCCGTCTTATTTCCCGTTTACTGAGCCATCCGCAGAGGTTGACGTGATGGGTAAAAATGGCAAGTGGCTGGAAGTATTAGGCTGTGGCATGGTTCATCCGAACGTATTGCGTAATGTTGGCATCGATCCCGAAGTTTATTCTGGTTTTGCCTTTGGTATGGGAATGGAACGCTTGACGATGCTGCGTTATGGCGTCACCGATCTACGTGCTTTCTTCGAAAATGATTTGCGTTTCCTCAAACAGTTTAAATAAGGCGGGAATATTTCATGAAATTCAGTGAACTCTGGTTACGCGAATGGGCGAATCCTGCCGTCAGTAGCGAAGAATTGTCTGATCAAATCACTATGGCGGGTTTGGAAGTTGATGGCGTTGAAAAAGTAGCGGGTCAATTCCACGGTGTTTTTGTCGGTGAAGTTGTTGAATGTGGTCAGCATCCGAATGCAGATAAACTGCGCGTCACAAAAGTTAATGTTGGCGGTGATCGTCTGTTGGATATCGTCTGTGGCGCACCAAATTGTCGTCAGGGGCTGCGTGTAGCGGTTGCTACCGTTGGTGCGGTATTACCGGGTGATTTTAAAATTAAAGCTGCCAAATTGCGTGGTGAGCCATCAGAAGGTATGCTGTGCTCGCTTTCCGAGCTGGGAATTAGCAGTGATCACGAAGGTATCATTGAATTACCTGCTGATGCGCCGATTGGTTCCGATTTACGTGATTACATGAAATTGGATGATAGTGCGATTGAAATCAGCATTACGCCTAATCGTGCAGATTGCCTGAGTATTCAGGGAGTTGCCCGTGATGTTGCTGTTATCAATAAACTGACCATGAATGAGCCGGTCATTGAGCCGGTTAAACCGGCTACAGATGCGTCATTTGCTATTCGTGTTGATGCTCCAGAAGCATGTCCGCGTTATTTAGGGCGTGTTATCAAAAACGTCAATGTTAAAGCAGTAACACCATTGTGGATGCGCGAAAAACTGCGTCGTGGTGGTGTTCGTTCTATTGATCCTGTTGTTGATATCACCAACTATGTGTTGCTTGAGCTGGGTCAGCCATTACACGCGTTCGATTTAGAACGTTTGGACAGTTCTATCGTTGTCCGTCTGGCAGAGCAGGGTGAAAAATTAACCCTGTTGGATGGTAATGAAGTGGAACTTTCTGTTGATACTCTTGTGATTGCTGATGAAAAGCAATCACTTGCAATGGCAGGGATTTTTGGCGGCGAATATTCTGGTGTTAGTACAGAAACTCAGCATATTCTGCTGGAGTGTGCTTTCTTTGCACCATTGGCAATTACTGGTCGTGCTCGTCGTTACGGCTTGCATACCGATGCCTCTCATCGCTTCGAACGTGGCGTTGACCCACAGCTGCAATTTAAAGCAATGGAATATGCAACACAGTTACTGCTTGCTATCTGTGGTGGGGAAGCTGGTGAGATTATCGATGTTACCAGTGAATCTCATTTACCGAAGCCAGCAACTATCACACTGACTCGTAATAAATTGGACCGCTTGATTGGTCATCATATTGTGGATGAACAAGTCACGGACATCCTGACCCGTCTGGGTTGTCAGGTAACGATTCAGAGTGGTAACTGGGAAGCTGTAGCGCCGAGCTGGCGTTTTGACATGCAGATTGAAGAAGATCTGGTTGAAGAAGTTGCCCGTATTTATGGCTATAACAATATTCCGGATGTACCGGTACGCGCTGATTTGGTTATGACTTCACACCGTGAAGCGGATCTAGCCCTTAAGCGCGTCAAAACCATGCTGGTGGACAAAGGTTATCAGGAAGCCATTACCTATAGTTTCGTCGATCCGAAGCTTCAGCAGCATTTACATCCGCAACAGGAAGCGCTAATCCTGCCAAATCCGATTTCGGCCGATATGTCAGCAATGCGCTTGTCTTTGTTGACCGGTCTGCTGACTACAGTTGCTTATAATCAGAACCGTCAGCAGAATCGAGTACGATTATTTGAATCAGGTCTGCGTTTTGTACCTGATGAAAGTGCAGAATATGGTATTCGTCAGGAATTGATGCTTGGTGGTGTTATAGCCGGAAATCGTTTTGATGAGCATTGGTCGATTGAAAAACAAGCAGTTGACTTCTTCGATTTGAAAGGTGATTTAGAATCCGTTTTAGAACTGACGGGTAAACTATCAGAGGTTTCCTTTAAAGCGGAAGAACATCCTGCCTTGCATCCCGGACAAAGTGCTGGGATTTATCTGGGAAATAAATACATTGGTTACATCGGGGTCGTTCATCCGGAGCAGGAACGCAAACTTGACTTGAATGGCCGCACCGTGGTATTCGAATTGTTGTGGAACAAACTTGCGGACCGCATAATTCCTGAAATGAAGGAAGTTTCTCGCTTCCCATCCAATCGCCGTGATATCGCGATAGTTGTGCCTGAAAATGTAGCCGCAGAAGATATTCTGGTTGAATGTAAGAAAGTTGGCGTAAATCATATAGTTGGCATAAACTTATTTGACGTGTATTGTGGTAAAGGTGTCGCGGAAGGCTATAAAAGCCTTGCTATTAGCTTAATCTTGCAGGATACCTCGCGTACACTGGAAGAAGAAGAGATTGCTGCGACCGTTAGCAAATGCGTTGCTGCATTAGAACAGCGATTCCAAGCATCCTTGAGGGACTGAACTTATGGCGCTTACTAAAGCTGAAATGTCAGAAAATCTGTTTGAAAAACTGGGTATTAGCAAGCGTGACGCTAAAGATCTAGTGGAAATGTTCTTTGAAGAAGTGCGTCGTTCTTTGGAGAATGGGGAGCAGGTTAAGTTATCTGGATTTGGTAACTTTGATTTGAGAGATAAAAATCAACGTCCGGGTCGTAATCCGAAAACTGGTGAGGATATTCCTATTACTGCTCGCCGGGTTGTCACCTTTCGCCCTGGGCAAAAGTTGAAGAGTCGGGTAGAAAAAGCGTTACCAAAAGAATAAAATCTAAAAAGGCCGCAATTATGCGGTCTTTTTCTTGCCTTTTATCCTGAATAATTTCACTTCTCATGTTACCGAAACATCATTTACCGACATATTCTGTTTCTGAACTCATCACCCGTCAGAAAAAACGTGACTATCGAGTGATCGCTCTCCTGTTTATTTTATCCACTATATTATTTATTTTATCGCTGTCTGCCGGTGAAATATGGTTCTGGCCTACTCAATGGTTGTCTGATTCTGCCCAGTTATTTATTTGGCAGTTGAGATTACCCAGAGCACTGGCAGTATTTACTGTTGGTGCAAGTCTGGCTGTGTCAGGTGCGGTAATGCAGGCGTTATTTGAAAACCCATTAGCTGAACCCGGATTATTAGGAGTCAGCAATGGTGCCGGGGTCGTGGTTGTTTTTTTGATACTTATTTTTCATGGCATTGCGCCATTATGGCTATTAAGTGTTGGTGCAGTTTTAGGTGCTCTTTTTATGACGGCAATTTTGCTGGGCTTCGCTAAAAGGCATCAAGTCACTAATGCGCGCTTACTATTAATAGGTGTTGCTTTCGGAGTGGTATTCGGTGCTGTGATGACATGGATGGTTTATTTCAGCACCAGTCTCGACTTACGCCAATTGATGTATTGGATGATGGGCAGTTTCAGTGGTATTGACTGGCGCCAGATATGGCTGGTGGTTGCACTATGCCCATTGATTCTCTGGTTAAGTGGAACCGGAAAAACACTTAATTACCTCTCTCTTGGTGAATTACAGGCACAGCAATTAGGGATATCACATCATAAGTGGCGTAATTTATTCGTATCGGCAGTAGGGTTATTGGTTGGTTTGAGTGTAGCTCTTGCCGGGGCGATTAGTTTTATCGGATTAGTCATCCCCCATATTTTAAGATTAACAGGGTTGACCGATCATAAAACTTTATTGCCAGCCTGCACATTAGCCGGAGGAAGTTGTTTATTACTGGCAGATTTATTCTCCCGTTTATCTTTATCCCATGCTGAAATACCGATAGGTGTTGTTACTGCAACTTTGGGAGCACCTGTTTTTATCTGGTTGTTATTAAAAACATCGAGAATATAAACAGGTTAAGAAAATGTTGGAAAATCATCAGAAAAATCAGAATAGGGAAGAAAGTATGATCCGGGCAGCGCTTTTAGTATTGGATAATATTACTGTCCACAATAGACTGAATTCGTTATCTGCCTCCGTTAAGGCGGGAGAGAAAATTCATTTGGTTGGGCTGAATGGTTCCGGGAAAAGTACCTTACTTACAGCTATTGCCGGGATGCTACCCTATAATGGCTCTATTTACCTTAATGGAAAAAATTTATGTGATTATCGGCAGAGTGAACTGGCCAAATGTCGGGCATGGTTCTCTCAATCGGTTTCGGCTCCTGTAATGCCTGTTTTTCAATATCTCGATATGTATCGTCCTGAGTCAGCTTCCTTGTCTGAAAGCGAAAAAGTATTACATGAAATTTGTCAGCAACTGAAACTGACTGCTTTACTGACTTCAACAATCGGCCAATTATCTGGAGGAGAGTGGCAGCGAGTGAGGTTAGCAGGTGCTTTTTTGCAGGTATCGCCTGAACTTAATCCGGCCGGTAAGCTGCTGATTCTTGATGAGCCGACCAATAATCTTGATATTACACAGCAAGCTATTTTAGATAAATTAATTAACCAATTTTGTGTATCAGGTGGGACAGTTTTAATGAGCAGCCATGATCTTAATCACACTTATGAACAGGCTGACAATGTATGGTTGCTTGCTCGTGGTGAGTTATTTTTATCGGGTGAGCCACATAATACGATGAATGAAGTAAATTTATCCGGAATTTTTGAAGTAAACATTAGACATATCCAAAATACTAGCTATAAATTATGGAGGGTAGATCATCTCTAATCTTTAAAGGTAGAAAGTCACTTAGGTTGACTGTTTTTTCTCTCTTTTTTCTGTTGATTGCCCTTAGTTTGTTTGCTTGTAGTTATTTTGTCTATGAAGTGTTCGTCAGAATCTCTTTAATTATAAAATGAGTCAGGCTACGCAAGGCGATTATGAACAATTTTTTACCATTCTCCCGTCCATCGATTGGACGTGAAGAAATTGAGGCAGTAGAACAGGTTTTACGTTCAGGTTGGATTACCACAGGGCCACAAAACCAGCAGCTAGAACAGAATTTTGCCCAAATGTTTGGTTGCAGACATGCTATTGCCCTGTATTCTGCTACGGCTGGAATGCATCTGGCATTACTGGCATTGAAAATAGGCTCCGGTGATGAAGTCATCACACCTTCTCTAACTTGGGTCTCCACCATTAATATGATTTGCCTGTCAGGTGCTGAACCGGTCATGGTCGATGTGGATCGTGACACATTGATGGTCAGCGCAGAGACGGTCAGGCAGGCGATTACTCCAAAAACTAAAGCGATTATTCCCGTCCACTATGCCGGGGCTCCCTGTGATCTCGATGCATTGCGCGAGGTTGCCAAAGAGGCAGGCATTCCCTTAATTGAAGATGCGGCTCATGCAGTCGGAACCCGTTATAAAAATGAATGGGTAGGCGAGCGGGGAACCGCTATTTTTTCTTTCCACGCTATCAAAAACATGACATGCGCTGAAGGTGGCATGTTTGTGACTGATAATGATGAACTTGCGAAGAAGATCCGCAGCCTGAAATTCCACGGTTTGGCTGTTGATGCATTTGATCGGCAGGTTCAGGGCCGGAAGCCACAGGCTGAGGTTATTGAACCCGGTTTCAAATACAACCTGTCGGATATTCATGCGGCAATGGCGGTTGTTCAGTTAGGTAAACTGGCATCTATGAATGCCCGTCGGCGGGAATTGGTGTCCCGATATACAGCCGCTCTCCATGATTCTCCTTTAAAAATGCTGAGTGTTCCTGAATATGAACATCAGCATTCTCATCATTTATTCATGGTACGGGTTGATCCAAAATTTTGTGGTATTGACCGTGACACTTTCATGACTCGTTTGAAAGAACGCAATATTGGTACAGGGTTACATTTCAGAGCAGCGCATACACAAAAATATTATCGGGAACGTTATCCAACTTTATCTCTGCCTGAATCTGAATGGAATTCAGCGACACTTTGTTCATTACCTCTTTTTCCAGATATGAGTAATGACGATGTGGATCGGGTTGTTAACGCGGTATTGGAAATTATTGCGGAGTAAAAACAGTGGGATTTGAAGAAATTAAAAAAGTTTCAGTTGTTATTCCTGTTTATAACGAAGAAGAAAGCCTGCCCCAGTTATTAGAAAGGACTATCTCTGCCTGTCAGCAACTCAAGCAGGAATACGAATTAATTATGGTGGATGATGGCAGCCGTGACAGCTCTGCGGATATTTTAACCCGAATAGCCGCAGATCCTGAAAGTTATGTCATTGCAATTTTGCTGAACCGTAATTACGGGCAACACTCTGCAATTATGGCGGGATTCCATCAGGCAAGCGGTGATCTTGTTATCACTCTTGATGCCGATTTGCAGAACCCGCCAGAAGAGATCCCCCGTTTAGTGGAGGTTGCCGAAGAAGGCTATGATGTTGTGGGAACACGCCGTGCCAACCGACGTGATTCATGGTTCCGCAAAACCGCTTCTAAAATGATTAACGCAATGATAACGAAAGTGACGGGTCGTTCTATGGGCGATTACGGCTGTATGTTGCGGGCATATCGTCGCCATATTGTGCGGGCGATGTTGCAATGCCATGAACGCAGTACATTTATTCCTATTCTTGCCAATACATTCGCCCGCCGAACGATTGAAATCGATGTCACCCACGCAGAACGCGAATTCGGTGATTCTAAATACAGTTTTATGAAGTTGATAAACCTGATGTATGACCTGCTGACCTGCCTGACGATTGCGCCGTTACGGTTACTGAGTGTAGTGGGAAGCATTATTGCCGTGACGGGTTTTCTGCTGGCTGTATTGTTAATCGCTTTGCGCCTGATTTTTGGCTCCATGTGGGCTGCTGAAGGTGTTTTTACCCTATTTGCTATTCTTTTCATGTTTATTGGTGCTCAATTCGTCGCAATGGGGTTACTCGGAGAATATATCGGTCGCATATATAACGATGTTCGTGCCCGCCCACGTTACTTTATTCAAAAAGTGGTCGGAGATAAAAAGACCAACAATAATCAGGAAGAAAAAGAATGAAAGCAGTAATTTTTGCCTACCATGATATTGGTTGTACCGGACTTAATGCATTAATGAAAGCAGGTTTTGATATCCGGGCTATTTTTACTCATGCGGATGATCCGAATGAAAATAATTTTTTCTCTTCTGTGGCTCGTGCGGGTGCAGATTTAGGTTTATCCGTATTTGCTCCGGAAAATGTGAATCATCCACTCTGGGTTGAACGTATTCGTGAAATGCAGCCGGATATCATTTTTTCATTTTATTATCGCAATATGCTCAGCCAGGATATTTTATCATTGGCAAAAAAAGGGGCATTTAATCTGCATGGCTCTTTGCTGCCAAAATATCGAGGCCGTGCTCCGGTTAACTGGGCAGTTTTAAATGGTGAGACAAAAACAGGCGTGACATTACATAAAATGTCAGTAAAAGCTGATGCCGGAGATATTGTTGCACAGCAGGCCGTACAGATTGAGAAAACAGATACCTCACTGATCGTACATGGGAAAATCCGTGAAGCGGCAATTGAATTACTGGATGATATTCTGCCCCGGCTTAAAGCAGATAATTACACCTCAATCCCACAGGATGAAAGTCAGGCTACCTACTTTGGCCGCAGAGCCGCAGAGGATGGTGAAATTTTCTGGCATAAATCTGCGGAAGAGATCAATAACCTTGTCAGAGCTGTGACAGAACCATATCCCGGCGCTTTTACTTTCCTCGGTGAGCGAAAAATCACAATCTGGCGCTCAGCTCCGTTGAATAAAACACACGGTAAGCAGGCAGGCACTGTGCTTTCCATCGATCCGCTGGTTATTGCATGTGGAACGGGAGCTCTGGAAATTGTCACCGGGCAGAGTGAAACAGGCATTTACGTACAGGGTGGTCGGCTTGCTCAGGAGATGGGCATAGTAACAGAGGTTCAGGTCGGGCAGAAAGCCACTGCACAGTTTCCTCGGCGTAAACGGGTTTTGATTCTGGGGGTGAACGGTTTTATCGGCAACCACCTGACAGAACGTCTGCTGAATGACGGCAATTATGATATTTACGGCATGGATATTGGTTCTTCTGCGATTGAGCGTTTTATTGGTAACCCTCATTTTCATTTTATTGAAGGTGATGTCAGCATTCACACCGAATGGATCGAATATCACATCAAAAAATGTGATGTCATTCTGCCATTGGTTGCGATAGCCACACCTATCGAATATACCCGTAATCCACTGCGTGTTTTTGAATTGGATTTTGAAGAAAACCTGAAAATTGTTCGTTATTGTGTGAAATACAATAAACGGATTATTTTTCCTTCAACTTCAGAAGTCTATGGCATGTGTGATGATAAGGAGTTCGATGAAGATACCTCGCGTCTTATTGTGGGGCCAATTAACAAGCAGCGCTGGATTTATTCCGTCTCCAAACAGTTACTCGATCGGGTCATCTGGGCATACGGTGAAAAAGAGGGTTTGAAATTTACTCTGTTCCGTCCGTTTAACTGGATGGGGCCACGTCTGGATAATTTAAACTCAGCGCGTATTGGCAGTTCCAGAGCAATTACCCAGTTAATTTTAAATCTGGTAGAAGGCTCTCCGATAAAGTTAGTGGATGGTGGAGAACAAAAACGCTGTTTTACTGATATTAATGATGGAATTGACGCGCTATTCAGAATCATTGAAAACAAAAATGGCTTATGTGATGGAAGGATTATCAATATCGGTAATCCGACGAATGAAGCCAGCATCCGTCAGTTAGCTGAAATATTACTGAATAGTTTTGAAAAGCATGAATTACGTGGGCATTTTCCTCCTTTTGCCGGTTTTAAGAAGATCGAAAGCAGCAGCTATTACGGTCAGGGTTATCAGGATGTTGAACATCGCAAGCCCAGTATTAAAAATGCGGCACGTTTGCTGGGGTGGAAACCCACGATCGGTATGGAACAGACGGTTGATGAAACACTGGATTTCTTTTTGCGTGATGCAGTGCAGGAATTAAACAGGAAAAAGAAGCATACAGAGCATATACCTGATGGATTTTAAGTTGTGTCATGGTGAATGAGCGTAGCCAAAAAGAGGCAATTT
This sequence comes from Xenorhabdus innexi, assembly GCF_002632485.1. Lineage (GTDB taxonomy): Bacteria > Pseudomonadota > Gammaproteobacteria > Enterobacterales > Enterobacteriaceae > Xenorhabdus > Xenorhabdus innexi. The sequence continues at coordinate 52,787 of NZ_NIBU01000004.1, forward strand.
GAAAGACGAAGGATAGATATTATGCAAAAAGTCGGTTTAAGAATTGACGTAGACACTTATCGGGGCACTAAGGAAGGTGTTCCGCGATTGCTTAAAATTTTACAGCGTCATTATATTCAGGCCAGTTTTTTTTTCAGCGTTGGCCCGGACAATATGGGGCGTCACTTGTGGCGCCTGCTGAAACCTAAGTTTTTGTGGAAAATGTTAAGATCAAACGCTGTTTCTCTCTATGGCCCGGATATTTTGTTGGCAGGGACAGCATGGCCGGGAAAGAAAATTGCAAAAGACTTAGGTCATCTGATGAAACAGACGATAGAAGAGGGCCATGAAGTCGGCCTGCATGCCTGGGATCATCAAAGCTGGCAGGCAAAAGCAGGGCGTTGGTCTGAATCAGAATTAGCAGAACAGATACAGCTCGGTGTTGATGCATTAGAAACGGCGACAGGGCAGGCTGTAACATGTTCGGCTGTTGCGGGCTGGCGCGCAGACGAGCGGGTGCTGGTGGCTAAGCAGCAATTTGGTTTTAATTACAACAGTGATTGTCGAGGAATACACCCATTCAGGCCGCTGTTGCCTGACGGAAGTTTAGGAGCCGTTCAAATCCCGGTGACATTGCCAACTTATGATGAAGTTATCGGTACACACGTCAATGATACCCGCTTTAACCATTTTATTCTGGATGCTATTCAAAACGCTCGTGGTGTTCCTGTTTATACCATTCATGCAGAAGTTGAAGGTATGTCTAAATCTTCACAGTTTGAAACACTATTGGACATGCTCCATCAGCAGGGTATTCAGTTCTGTCAATTAGGTCATCTACTCCCTGAAAACCCGGAAACATTGCCTGTCGGGAGAATTGTTCGTTCCGATTTTCCCGGTCGTGAGGGCTGGTTGGGTTGTCAACAAGAGGTATAAAAAATATGTCTGATATTCGAACGAATAAAGTCGGAGCCGTTTTAATGGCTCTTTTTTTTATTTTTACTTACTTGATCCCTTTAAATGGACGTCTTTTATGGCAACCCGATGAAACCCGATATGCTGAAATCAGCCGGGAAATGTTACAACATGGCGATTGGATTGTACCCTATTTTCTGGATATCCGTTATTTTGAGAAACCGATTGCTGGCTATTGGATAAATAACATCAGTCAGTGGATTTTCGGAGATAACAATTTTGCTGTGCGTTTTGGCTCAGTATTCAGCATCATGCTCAGCGCATTTCTTCTTTATCGGTTAGCCATGATGATGTGGCAGTGTCGTCAGACTGCATTTGTCTCCTGCCTGATTTATATCTCCATGTTTATGGTGTTTTCTGTCGGAACTTACAGTGTGCTCGATCCCATGCTTTCATTGTGGGTCACCGCAGGCATTGTCTGCTGTTATTGGGCACTGAAAGCCAGTCGTACCCGCGAGCGGGTGTTCGCTTGGTTTGTTCTGGGTATAACCTGTGGCATGGCCTTTATGACAAAAGGCTTTCTGGCACTGGCTTTGCCGGTAATCTCAATGATACCTATCACGCTATACCAGAAACGTTTTCTGGAGATGCTCCGCTTTGGCCCGATAGCCGTTATCAGTGCTGTTTTGGTTAGTCTGCCGTGGGTGATTGCTGTGGCTTTGCGGGAGCCTGATTATTGGCATTATTTTTTCTGGATTGAACATATACAGCGTTTTGCTGCTGAGAATGCACAACATGCATCCCCGTTCTGGTTTTATCTGCCGATAGTGGTTTTGGGTGTCATTCCATGGTTAGGGTTATTACCCGGTGCATTAGTTACCGCTTGGAAAGCGAAAAAAAATCACTCTGAAATGTTTTTTCTCTTGTGCTGGTTTTTGATGCCGCTGATATTTTTCAGTATAGCGAGAGGCAAATTACTGACCTATATCCTGCCATGTATGGGGCCGTTAGCATTGATGATGGCAAAGTACGCCATTGATAGTATAAAAAATGGCAAAATACAGGCATTGAAATTTAATGGGTTAATAAATGTATTCATTGGCCTGCTTGCAATATTGGCACTTATCGTGATGGAAATTTTCCCCAAAACCCCGCTTTATCAGGCTAATGAATGGCGTAAATTGGTATTGGGGATTTTGGCGTTTGCCGTTTGGGGCGCGGTCGGCTATCTGTGTTTTATGCATAATGGTAAGCGCTGGAAATGGGCCGCAGCCTGTTCAATTATGCTCAGTTTATCAATTGGCAGTGCACTACCTGATAGAACGATTAATTCTAAACTTCCACAGGATTTCATCCGGCAACACGAAAAAGAGCTGGCAGAAAGCAAATATATTTTATCTCCATCAGTCGGAGTAGGAGCAGCAGTTGCGTGGGAACTAAAACGCAGTGATATTTATTTATTCCAGAACAAGGGAGAGCTGGCCTACGGGCTGGATTATCCAGATAGCCGAAATCGGTATATCACACAGGAACAATTTCCTTACTGGCTGGCTAATGCACGAAAAAATGGTCAGGTTGCAATCGTTTTTTTATTGTCTGCAAAAGGAAAACTTCCTGAATTACCTACACCTGATCTTGTAGAGAGAAAATCCCGTTTTGTTCTTGTTATTTATAAGAAGCAATTATAATGAGCAGTAGTACAGGATTATTGATACTGGTTAGTCTATTAACCTGCGCAGGACAGATTTGCCAGAAACAAGCGGTTCTTGGCTGGAAAAAAGATACGCCCTATAAAATCCCGTTTGTGATGGTATGGTTAGTGAGTGCTGTGCTTTTTCTGGGAGCCGGAATGATATTCTGGCTGCGTTTGCTGCAATTTTTACCGCTGAGTATTGCCTACCCGATGCTGAGCATCAATTTTGTGGTAATCACGTTGATTGGGCAGTTTTTGTATAAGGAGAAAGTGGGGTTAAAACACTGGATCGGTGTTTTAGCGATTATGTTGGGGATTTTACTAATGAGCCTGAATCAATGAGAGGGTATTTTTGGGGAGTAGCAAGTGTTTTGCTGGTTACGGTAGCTCAGCTCTTTCTGAAATGGGGAGTTGACCGATTACCTGAGCTATCCATATTACTACACTGCATCAGTATTGACTGGTTGTGGTCAAATTATAATCCTTTGCTGGTGGTGATGGCGGGGTTGATCAGTTATGCACTCTCTATGTTTTGTTGGATTTTTACTTTGAAATATCTGCCGTTGAATAAAGCCTATCCGCTATTAAGTCTGAGTTACATTTTTGTTTATTTGATGGCAGTATTATTACCTTGGTTTAATGAAAATATCTCCCCGCTAAAAACGGCAGGCGTCTTGCTAATTCTATTTGGTGTTTGGTTTATTAGCAGGCCAGAAAGCCGGAGGGCTGATTAATGTTAATAAAAATCAGGTATTTATATCTGCTTCTGAGTCTGTTGCTTATCGGTTGCTCTAACCCTGTTACACAATCGAATTTGCCACCATTACGAGCCTCTCTTTCTGATCCGATTATGGTTATTGCAAAATTAAAAGAGCAGCTTGAGCAGTGGAGGGGGACGCCTTACCGCTACGGAGGTATGGATCGGCGTGGAGTTGACTGTTCTGGTTTTGTTTATCGCACTTTTCATGATCGCTTTAATATCCTCCTTCCACGGACAACAAATCAACAGACTCAACTGGGAACTCGGATCAACAAAAAAGATCTGATGCCGGGTGATTTGGTTTTTTTCAAAACAGGCAGTGGTAAGAACGGGTTACATGTGGGGATTTATGATATTAATAATGAATTTATTCATGCCTCTACCAGCCACGGTGTTATACGTTCCTCGCTTGATAATGTTTATTGGCAGCGTGTTTTTTGGCAGGCCCGCAGATTATGATCCAGAACTGAATCACCAATTTAATCGGAGCGTTATGGTATTCTAAGGCGTTGTTTTTCTTTGTCCGGAGACAAATAATGTCCACATTACGCTTGCTGCTGTCTGATTCTTATGATCCCTGGTTTAATCTTGCTGTTGAAGAATGTATTTTCCGGCAAATGTCGCCGGAGCAGAGTGTTTTATTCTTATGGCGTAATGCTAATACTGTTGTCATAGGGCGTGCGCAAAATCCGTGGAAAGAATGTAATACGCGACGTATGGAACAGGATGGTGTGAAACTAGCGCGGCGCAGTAGTGGTGGCGGTGCGGTTTTTCATGATTTGGGCAATACATGTTTTACCTTTATGGCTGGTAAACCTACATATAACAAAGAAATTTCGACTCAGATTATTCTGGACGGATTAAAAAAATCCGGTATTCATGCCATGGTTTCTGGTCGTAATGATTTGGTTTTATCATCGCCGGAAGGGGAGCGTAAGATTTCAGGTTCTGCATATCGGGAAACTAAAGATCGCGGGTTTCATCATGGAACTTTGCTGATTAATGCAAATTTGAACCGCCTCGCTGATTATCTCAATCCTGACCCTAAAAAATTACAGGCTAAAGGTATTACTTCTGTTCGTTCCAGAGTGGCAAATCTGTCAGATTTGTTACCGGATATCACGCATGAAAAAGTATGTGCAGGCATCACAAATGCGTTTTTCGAGTATTTTGGTGAGATTGTGGAACCGGAAATTATTTCACCACAAGCGTTACCGGATTTACCCGGTTTTATTGATGTCTTTGCTAAACAAAGCAGTTGGGAATGGAATTTCGGGCAGGCACCGGCATTTAGCCATGCATTAGATACCCGATTTCATTGGGGTGGCATTGAACTGCATGTTGATATTGAACATGGGATCATCGGTCGTTGCCAGATTTTCACTGACAGTCTGGAACCTGCGCCATTTGAAGCACTGGCTGAAAAATTATCTGGTGTGACATATCAACCAGAGGCTGTCGGGCAGGTTATTCAGGCTATCAGAGAGCAATATCCCTTGTTAGATACCGAGTTGCAGCAGTTCTCATTTTGGCTGGTGAATGAACTGAAATAGAAAATAATTCACAGGAATCGCCCTGAAGGAAGGCCAACAACAGGGAAGTTGACCAAAAAGAATGGTTTTTTACTATGGGCTACTCTTCACAAAATAAAAATGCTTTTAATTCAGGTAAATTACCGTTTTCTCGGAACTTAGCTGGCGTTGTATTAAAGTGCCTTTTAAAAATTCGGGTAAATGTAGCCTGAGAACTGAACCCATATTGCAGGGCAATATCGAGAATGGGTAAATCATCCTCACGTAAAGACTTGGCTGCTTCATGAAGGCGGCGTCGACGTACATACTGACCTAATGTGCAACCTTTCAGCTCCTTAAAAATACGCTGTAAATGCCATTTTGAATAACCACTTTTATGGGCAATGGCATCAATTTTAATGCCTTCAGTCAGTTGAAGCTGGTTTTCTAACCACTTAACAATATCGTTGATAACACTTTCTAACATATATACCTCCCACGACTGTGGGCTTGTGCTGAAAAAGAGTGATATACAAATGATAATCAATATTATTGGAATGGCTCATTTTAATAATATATTTTATGGCGTATACGCAAAATGTGCGATCTGAAATTAATAAATATTAACTATTTTTAATTTCTGGTTACATTTCTGTTAGTTATTTCTTCAATTTTATACAGCCCGATTTTTATGTAGTACTAAGTAGATGAACGTGTTTTATCAGACATGAATGAAAGTAAATTAAAGGCATGGAAAGTATAAAATATATTACCGAACCAGATAAAATCAGCTTCTGTGCCCATCACTGAGGGCTTTTTATTTTGGATTTGTTGTTTTTCTTGGTGGATATTTAGCATGTTTCTCTTTTTAGCCAGAAAATTGGTTTTTTTTATTTTATATGCATTGATGATAGCAGGAACAACCGGCTTGTTATTTTTAGATGTCAATTATCTGCATAACAGCGTACAGGAAGAGTCACTCACTGAAATTTTTCAGGAAATTTCACTATTTATAATCGCAATACTGTTATTTTATGAAGCAAAGCGAAACTTGAAATTACGGGCATCGCTTATTCTGATGGCTGGTTTTTTTAGCTGTCTGTTAATCAGAGAACTGGATGTATATTTTGATGTCATTTTCCACGGAGCGTGGTCATGGTTTGCAATTCCTTTGGCTCTGCTTTGTATCAGTTACGCTTGCATGCAGGGATCGAAAACGCTTGTTGGGCTGGTACATTTCACCCGTCACCAAAGTTATTCAATGATGGTTTGCGGGCTGCTATGTGTATTAGTATTTTCCCGCCTGTTTGGTATGGGGGTACTTTGGCAGGGATTGATGGATGAACATTTTAATCGCGCAGTCAAAAACATGGTAGAAGAGGGCTGTGAAATGTTTGGCTATGCTTTATGTCTGATTGCTACATTCTGGTATCTGCCGTCGGCACGGCGGCAACGATGAGATAGCTCTACGTTATTCTGATAACGCCGACTTAATTGGCTCAATTATAGAGGCAACTTTTGCGGATATTTGCAAAAGTTGCCTTTAATCTCTTGGGCTTAATCAGGAAACCGACTACTGCCGGAGATAAATTTGTGGCTGGTGAGTTTCAGGGTGTTGCATAACACCTAAGTCAGCCCGATACCATCGTTTGAGAATATCATCACGCAGAACGTCCTGTGGTGTACCAGAGGCGACTAATTCCCCTTTGTGTAACAGTAGGATCTTATCTGCGTAGAGTGCAGCCAGATTCAGGTCATGTAATACACAACAGACAGCCAGAGGACGCTGACGGGTGAGATTATGAACAAGCCGTAATGTGTGTTGCTGGTGGTAAAGATCCAGTGCTGATGTTGGTTCATCCAAAAACAGGCAAGAGCCTGTTGGCTCCGGGTGCCAGAGTTGAGCCAGTGTTCTGGCTAACTGAACCCGTTGCTGTTCTCCGCCGGATAGTTGCTGGTAATTACGATGTTTCAGCTCTTCACACTCTGTTAATGCAATCGCTTCCTCGATAGCCGTTTTCTTATGTGTGTTTTCATGGGGGACACGCCCCATCGCGATGATTTCCTCCACACTAAAAGGAAAGGAAAGCGAACTATATTGCCGCATGACAGCGCGAATACGAGCGAGTTTCTGCGGTTCCCAGTCAGAAAGGGAGGTGCCCTGTAACAGGCATTCACCGCTGGCAGGAGCAACATAACCGGTCAACAGTCGTAATAATGTGGATTTACCTGCACCATTAGGCCCGATAATTGCGATAACTTCTCCCTGATTGAGAGAAAGAGACACATCCTTGATAATCTGGCGTTGCCCGATGAAATAGTTCAGGTTTTTAGCTTCGAGCAAACTTTTTTGCATTATCGGCTCCATTACAAACGGCCTCCTGATGGTTTAAGAATCAACCATAAAAAGTAAGGAGCACCGATTAAGCCGGTGATAAGACCGACAGGCATTTCAGCGGGAGCAACCAGCGTTCGGGCTAATGTATCCGCAGTTAACAGCATGCAGGCTCCACCTAATGCAGATATTGGCAGTAGCCAGGTATGATCACCACCGAATCTTAATCTGACAAGATGAGGAATAATAAGGCCGATAAAGCCGATAACACCGCTCAATGCTACCGCACAGCCAATCAACAAGGCACTTAACAGTAATAACTGAAATTTGGTTCGTTCGACATTTATGCCCAGATAGTGTGCTTCTTCATCACCTAATTGCAGAAGGTTCAGTTTCCGTGACTGACTGAGAGTCAGCAGGCACACAGGAATAATAATAGAAGCTGTGATAATCAGCGTCGGCCATTCGATCTGGCTTAGTGAACCCATCATCCAAATGGAAAACTGACGCAATTGTTGATCATTACTGATATAGCTCAGTGCGCCGATAAATGAGGCACAAAGAGTATTAATAGCAATACCCGCAAGCAACAGTTTTGACATATTGCCGTGGCTATATTTATTTAACGAAAATATCAGGAATGAAACCAATAAACTGCCGACAAAAGCAGCAATAATATGACCGTATAACGCAATACTGTCAGGCAGAGAAAATGGAAGAATGAAGGGCACAACAATAGTCAGTGCCACTGCCAGCGCTGCTCCGCTGCTGATCCCCAATAGCCCTGAATCAGCGAGAGGGTTACGGAATAAACCCTGCATGACAGCACCTGAAATAGCCAGCGCGCTTCCAACCAGAATAGCTAATAAAATGCGTGGTAAGCGGATATTTAACCAGATTTGCCAATGTGGATCCTCCAAAGAGGAATCCCACAGAGTTTTAAAAGAAAGAGGCAATGCCCCCATATTGGCTGAACTGACTGCCAGAATAAATAGCAAGACGCCCAGTAATATCAGACCAAGGCTGGGGGATTGAGAACGACTCATCGTACTTTCTCCGCAGCCTCACGGACTTTTTTCATGACAGCAGGAGTCTGGATGCCAAATCCGAGCAGACCCATTTCATCGACAACGATAACCTGTTTTTTCTTGCCCGCGGGGGTAAAGTTCAGCCCCGGCAGTTGCCACAGTTTATCCATTCCACCCAGTGTTTCCAGCCCGTCGGTGCTGATCAGCAGCAAGTCTGGCTGGCTGGCGATAACGCCTTCCTGAGAGAGAGGACGGTATCCGTTGAACCCCTGCATGGCATTCTGGGCACCAACAGCGTGAATAATCTGATCCGCCGCAGTTTTCTGACCGGCAGCCATTGGCATAATCCCGCCGTGGCTCATGATAAACATAATTTTCGTCGGGATCTCTGACGTGGTGATTGCAGCCAACTGTTGCTGATATTGAGTGATTAGCTCTTCACCACGTTTTTCCTGTTTGACCGCCTTGGCGACGGTCTTAATTTTTTCAGGAACGGCTTCTAACGAGGCTTGACTGGTCACTTTAATGACTTTTACACCGGAATCTTCGATTTGCTTGAGTGCCAGAGAAGGTTGAGCCAGTTCGCTTGCGATCACCAGTGATGGTCGCATGGACAGAACCCCTTCTGAATTCAGCATTCGCATATATCCCACATCAGGAATTGCAAGTATTTCCTGAGGATTTTTACTGGTACTGTCTCTGGCAACGACATGCTGCCCTTCACCCAGTGCAAAAACAATTTCAGACACATCACCACCAATTGTGACAATACGTTCGGCAGAGAACGCACTGGCAGAGATGGTAAGCATAAATGTTAGAAGCCACTTTTTCATGCTACACGCGTTTCCTTTTCTGATTGCAGTTTAGGCAGAGCGGCAACCTGTTCACGCCACTGTGCCTGCTCAGCTGTACCTTCGGAACGCTGACCATACAGTTGGGCAATCTGGTTACCTTCAGCATCAAACAGCTCAAGGCTGGTAACAAAGCCATCGGTTGTTGGCTTACGGGTGATCCAGCTTTCAGCAATGGCACTTTCAATCAGATGCAATGTGAAATGACGATTAAAAATGTTTGCCCATTTCTGGGAAGAGTTTTCTTCCTGATAAGGCATCAGGCGCTCCAGTTTACCAGTAAAAATCTGGATACAGCCGCGGTTACCAACGAAGATCATAATTTCATTTTGATCTTTGTGCGCAACTTCAAGGATCTGACTCAGGGCAGAGTTATCTACACGGTAAGCCAAATCATCTTTTACTGCATTAAAGATTTGCTGACGGTTCAGGTTATGACGTTTCATCATAATGAAGAATTGATGAACATCAGTCATTGCACGCCATTCTTCATCCAACTGTACTTTAAGCTGTTCAGTCATTTCTGCATGTTGAGCAACTTCTGCTGATTGTATTTCCAGCGCAGGGTTTTCTTCTGTCTGGTATTTCTCAATCAGGGCTTCCCATGCTGCCATATCAGTATTTGCGGTTGTGTATACTTTGTGTAATGCATCACCCTGACGATCAAAGAACTGAATACTGTGGCGCATACCGTTTTTCGCAGGTTCTACCAGAGAGAAAACACTGCTCCAGTGTTCGAAAAATACACGCAAATCAAGTTCACGCGGATTGAGGATTAAGCCAACATGTTCACTGAACTGTGTATTCTCGTAACGACCAATATGCTCATGAACTGCGAAGTCATTACGGGTAATGGCTTTGGTCTCACCAACAATGGCCAGTTCTTTCAGTAGTGTTGGAGCATCAACGTTCAGACGTTTTGCGTCGATACCGACACGACTGTGCAGTAACTCTCCTTCGCTGACATTAAGATAAGCCGCCAGATCGCGTGCATATTTGGCTTTATTATCTGCTTTTGCCTGTTGGTAACGTTCATAAAGTGACTGATTCACAGTTGCTGACTCCTTAAAAAAATGCATTGTAGTTTAAAAATAGTACTTTTTTTGTTTACCATTGGTAGCTGACAAACAGCTTGGCATTACGGCCACTCTGCGGAGCACCCAATGACGAGTAATATTGCTTATCGAAAGCGTTGCCGAGTACGACAGATGTTGTGACACCTTTCAGCTGGTTTTCACCGTGATAGCTGATATAGAAATCATTGACGCCGTAACCTGCCTGTTGGGAAGCATTTTTCTTTCCATTTTCATCTTTAAAATTTGTCTGGCTGGAAAATTTACTTACCCAGCCAAGAGATAATCCGGTATCAGAGAGCGGAATGTCTAACGTACTGGTGAGGGTATCAGGGCTGAGAGCTACAATAGACTTGTCGGTTTGCTCATCTTTACCTGTAGTGCGGTTGTAAGCTAAATCCCACGCGAACCAGTCAGTGTTGTAATTCATGGAAACATCCCAACCCCAGATTTTGGCTCTTGGAATATTGATTGATTCGGTAAAACTTCCTTTCACAGCACGGGAAATATAATCTTTCGCGTTAGTATCAAAATAGCCGGCCTTAAATTTCAGTCCATCGCTACTGATCAATAGATCATCGAAGCGTAACCCAAAGCCATATTCTTGAGTTTCATTACTTTCTGGACGCAGGTTAGGGTTGGGTTTCCAATTATTTCCGGGAAAGTGTTGAGCATCATCATACATTTCTCCGATTGTCGGAGAACGGAATGCCTGAGAATAGGAAGCAAACAGCATTGACCAGTCTGTAGGGCTAATACTGATAGCGCCTTTTGATGACCATTTATTGGCATTGATATCTTTATATTTATCGTTTGAGGCTTTGTAGTTGTCGTAACGTGTACCAACGATAACTGAAACCGGCAAATCACGAATGGTTATTTCATCCTGTAGCCAGCCGGAAGCAAAACGAATATCGGCTTTTGGGAACCCATTAAGAGTATCACGGCTTGGCTTTTGTTTTTGTTTATATATTTCAGTTCCATAGGTAAATTGATGAGCCGCAAAAGGGATTGCACTCAAATGGGTGCGGTTTTCCAATTTTATGCCGTAAGTTTCCTGTTTACGGCCTTCAAAACCCTCTTGTTGCGTTTTGGTATTGATGGCAATATCGGAGTAATAAATATCATTTCTCAGATCCAGCCAGTTATATTCCGATGGATTAAGCTTATAAGTCAGCTGTGCATCACGCTGTGCTGTTGTACGATCCGCCCAGACGTTTCCGCTATGATCATTAATAGACTGTGGATTTTTGGGTTCCTGAGCTTTATTACGGTAATAGCGTAGTTCACCACCAATTGACTGGCTATCATCAATTTTCCATGTTCCTTTTGCCATCGTATTGCCGATGCTTTCATCGTTTCGGCCTTGTATACCACCGCCGTAGCGAATATTGCCAACATCGCGGGTACTGAAAGTAAACAGGCCATCAAGATTATCTGTTTTACCAAATGCAGTTCCACCAACAGCCAAGCTGTGATCTCCCGTTCCTGCCCGGCTGAAAACCCGAAAGCCGCTATTTTGCCCGGCCTGCAAGAGATCGGCGGCATCAACGGTCTGATAGGCAATGACACCACCTAATGCACCACTGCCATAGAGCAGAGCCGATGGGCCGCGAACAATTTCAACTTGTTTAATCAGTGCCGGATCGAGAAAAACACCATTGATATGCCCGGTATCAGTTCCCTGACGTACACCGTCAACCAGCATTAAAACACCTTTTTGAGTGTAACCACGCAGACTGATGTCTTGCCCGTTAGCGCGACCGTAATCAGCGGCATTAATTCCGGGAATATTACGCAGTAAATCATTAGCATTGCCTGCGACTTTGCTGCTGGCTGAATTCCCTTCAACAACCGTTACCATCATAGGTGCTTCAAAACTATCACGCTGATTTCCTGTGGCATAAACCGTTATTGTGTCTTTATGTTTACTTTTTTCTGCTGAAACTGTTTTTTCAGTTGAAGCAGTTGCTGCATGAGCGGAAGACAAGCCTGCTAAAATAACGATACTTAATGCAGACAATTTCAGGTTTGGTGGCTGAATCTGGGACATACAAGTCATCTCCATGATTTAACGGTGTTTTGAAACGTGCGAGTGGTTTTTATCTCATCATATGAACATGGTGTATTCTCAGGCTCACGATTAGGCAAAAGTAAGACTTTTGCTCAGGCGTGAATCACGATGTAACGCCAAAAGGATCTGCTGTTGCAAAGGGATAATATGGGGGTACGGGTAGTCAGTTAGTTTTTCCATAGATAATATGAACAATAATTATTCTAATATTGAGAATAATTATCGTTTCTATGGTAATTAACTTCAAGCTCTTTTTTTAATAGAGAGATGAATGAGTAAATTAAATGTTTTTAACAAAATATGGCTTCCATGATGCACAGAAGCCAAAAATAGAGACTAAAGAGAGAGGAAGGAGTCAGCAACGTTTTTCAATTGATTCAGCCAGAATATGGAGAAACTCTTCTGTATCCTGCCAGCTAAGGCATGGGTCAGTGATAGATTGTCCATAGGTCAGAGGCTCTCCCTGCATGATTTTCTGGGTGCCTTCCACTAAAAAACTTTCTGCCATAACGCCCGCAATAGCTTTCGAGCCTGACTGAATCTGCTGGCTGATATTTCTGGCTATATCCAGTTGTCGCCGATGAATTTTCTGGCAATTACCGTGGCTGCAATCAATGATCAATCTTTCCGGTAAATGGAATTCACGCAGTTTCTGACAGGTGGCTGTAATATCTTCGGCGCTGTAATTCGGTTTCTTTCCGCCGCGCATAATCATATGCCCATAGGGGTTGCCACTGGTTTGATAAATTGTCATCTGCCCATCTTTATCCGGCGACAGGAACATATGCCCGGCACTTGCTGCGCGTATCGCATCAATAGCAATATGAATATTACCGTCAGTGCCATTTTTAAACCCGACAGGACACGAAAGGGCGGAAGCCATTTCCCGGTGGATCTGGCTTTCGGTTGTTCTTGCTCCGATAGCGCCCCAGCTAATTAAATCAGCAATATACTGCCCGGTGACCATATCCAGAAATTCTGTTGCCGTAGGCATTCCCAGCTCATTAATATCAATTAATAATTTACGTGCCAGTGAGATCCCTTTATTAACCTGACAGGAGCCATCCAGCATGGGATCTGAAATCAATCCTTTCCAGCCGACCACAGTCCGAGGTTTCTCGAAATAGGTTCTCATGACAATTTCCAGACTGTGCTGGTATTTGTCACGCAATATTTGCAGGCGCGAGGCATAATCGAAGGCAGCATCGATATCGTGAATTGAACAAGGGCCGATAATGACCAGCAAACGCTGATCATCGCCAGTGAGAATTGCTTCAATCCTCTTGCGTGACATTGTCACATTTTGCCGTATTTTTTCTGATATCGGATACTGTTCAGAAAGGGTTTTAGGTGTTACCAGCTTATCAATAGGGCGGGTTCGTAGCTCATCTGTTTTGTACATATACTTTCTCGAATTCTACTTCATTTTGAGACGCAGTCTGGCGTGATTGAAGTTACAATAACTCAGCCTCCGATAAATTCAACAAAACAATAATGTCAATTTAAGCGAAATGCTTATGTGTGAAATTGTCATGATGCCTGAACTATGCCGATTTCTTTGCTCAGAACATCCGCCGTTTCAGTCCCATACTGTCAATAATTTTGGCTGAAATCTCTTCGACAGAATAATTGGTAGTATTTAAGTAATTAATTTTATTTTTACGAAATAGAGCTTCGACTTCAGCAAGTTCTATTCGGCATTGTCGTAATGAGGCATAACGGCTATTTTCTCTCCGTTCTGCACGGATAGCAGCCAGCCTTTCAGGGTTTATCGTCAGGCCGAATAATTTGTGCTGAAACGGTTTGAGGCCAGCGGGCAATTGAATGTTATCCATATCATCAGCAGTGAACGGATAGTTTGCCGCCTGAATACCGAACTGCATGGCAAGGTAAAGACTGGTTGGTGTTTTCCCACAGCGTGAAACGCCCAGAATAATCACTTGTGCCTGCTCAAGATTACGCAGTGAAATGCCATCATCGTGAGCAAGGGCATAATCAATGGCTGCAATGCGGGCATCGTACTGACTCAGATTTTTTTTAGATAAACCGTGTGTGCGGTGTAACTCCGGTTTTGGTTCCAGCCCGATTTCCTGCTGCAATGGTGCAACGAGAGTCTGGACAATATCCAGACAAAAACCGTCACTGCTGGTAATAATATTTTTAACTTCGCTGGAAATAATGGAATAAAAAACCAGTGGCCTGATATTTGTTGCCAGATAAAGGCTATTTATCTGGTTCCTGATTTCTTCGGCTCTTATTTTGCTGGTTACGAAAGGTAAAGTATAAGACGTCATAGTAATAGGAAATTGAGATAATACAGCATGGCCGAGAACTTCTGCTGTAATTGCTGTGCCATCGGAGATGAAAAAGACACAGCGTTCCAGTGGTTCATTTTGCTGATTTTGAAGGGATGGGAGTTCTATCATTGTATCTTCTTTTATTATTCGGTAGGTGGAATGGTATTTAAATATTAGCTGAATCGTTTTTATTACAAATCACAACTATTAGGTAGCATTCTGGATTATACTCGCAAAAAAATAATATTGTTGGGTTGATCGATTCACCTTTCTATATATGGTAATACATTGTGCTAGGCTATTTCCTGCTGTAAAGAACAGCATTAATTTTCCGATTTGTACCTCCGAATGTAAAAAGGATAGTTTCAATGTCCAATAATGACCTCACCCCATGTAATGTACTTTGGTATAACCAACTAGGCATGAATGATGTTAATCGGGTCGGTGGTAAAAACGCCTCGCTTGGTGAGATGATCACCAATCTGGCCGACCTTGGTGTATCTGTTCCTAATGGTTTTGCTACAACAGCACAGGCATTTAATGATTTTTTGGAACAAAGTGGCGTCAATCAGCGCATTTATCAATTATTGGATGAAATAGATGTTGATGATGTTAATCAATTAGCTAAGGCAGGAGCACAGATCCGTCAGTGGGTGATTGATACGCCATTTACGGTACAACTGGAAAAAGATATCCGCGAGGCTTATCTCCAATTATCTGAAGGTGAGCCTGATGCTTCTTTTGCCGTCCGTTCCTCCGCAACAGCCGAAGATATGCCCGATGCCTCCTTTGCAGGGCAACAGGAAACTTTCCTGAATGTACAGGGGATTGATGCGGTGATGGTTGCCATTAAACATGTCTTCGCATCTCTCTTTAATGATCGTGCTATTTCCTACCGTGTCCATCAGGGCTATGACCATCGTGGCGTTGCATTGTCAGCGGGTGTACAGCGGATGGTACGCTCTGATTTAGCCTCATCCGGTGTCATGTTCACAATTGATACGGAATCAGGGTTTGATCAGGTTGTGTTTATCACATCTGCCTATGGTTTAGGTGAGATGGTTGTGCAGGGAGCAGTAAACCCTGATGAATTTTATGTCCATAAACCTACATTAAAAAATAACCGCCCAGCCATAGTCCGGCGTAATCTGGGTTCCAAAAAAATACGTATGGTCTATGCGGACAGCAAAGAACACGGTCAGCAGGTTCGGACAGAAGATGTCTCTGAGGAATTATGTAACCGCTTTTCTCTTTCTGATCATGAAGTTGAGGAACTTGCAAAGCAGGCATTATTGATTGAAAAACATTATGGTCGCCCGATGGATATCGAATGGGCGAAAGACGGGTATAATGATAGGTTGTATATTGTACAGGCACGCCCTGAAACAGTTCGTTCTAATC
Organism: Xenorhabdus innexi; assembly: GCF_002632485.1. Lineage (GTDB taxonomy): Bacteria > Pseudomonadota > Gammaproteobacteria > Enterobacterales > Enterobacteriaceae > Xenorhabdus > Xenorhabdus innexi. The sequence goes on from NZ_NIBU01000004.1 coordinate 68,704, forward strand.
AGCAGGTGATGGAACGTTATCAGCTGAATGAACAGGGTAATGTGCTGGTGGAAGGCCGTGCAATCGGGCACAAAATCGGTATTGGTACAGTTAAGATTATCCACAATCTCAGTGAAATGGATCGCATTCAGGTCGGCGATGTGCTGGTGACAGACATGACCGACCCGGATTGGGAGCCGATAATGAAAAAAGCCGCTGCGATTGTCACTAATCGTGGTGGTCGTACCTGCCATGCTGCCATTATTGCACGTGAGCTGGGCATTCCTGCTGTTGTAGGTTGCGGTGATGCGACAGATCGCCTGAAAGAAGGGGAGCTGGTTACGGTTTCCTGCGCTGAGGGGGACACTGGTTTTGTTTACCGGAACAAACTGGATTTCAGCATTCAAAGTTCACAGGTTGATGAACTGCCGGAATTGGATGTTAAGATCATGATGAATGTTGGTAATCCGGATCGGGCGTTTGATTTTGCCTGTCTGCCGAATGAAGGGGTCGGGCTGGCGCGTCTGGAATTCATCATAAACCGCATGATTGGCGTTCATCCCCGCGCATTGCTTGAGTTTTCTGAGCAATCTCCTGAGTTACAGGCCCAGATTAAATCATTAATGACAGGTTATGATGATCCGGTTGAGTTTTATGTCGGGCGCCTGACTGAAGGTATTGCAACACTGGCTGCTGCATTCTGGCCTAAACGCGTCATTGTACGTTTGTCTGATTTCAAATCGAATGAGTATGCAAATCTGGTTGGTGGAGATTTATACGAACCGCACGAAGAAAACCCGATGCTGGGTTTCCGTGGTGCAGGTCGTTATGTTTCTGACAGTTTCCGCCAGTGCTTTGCTCTGGAATGTGAAGCTGTCAAACGGGTACGTAATGTTATGGGATTAACAAATATAGAAGTGATGATCCCATTTGTACGCACAGTGGCACAGGCTGAAGCCGTTGTTTCCGAGCTGGCATCACAGGGGCTGAAACGTGGTGAAAATGGGCTGAAAGTTATTATGATGTGTGAAATTCCATCAAATGCGTTATTGGCAGAACAATTTCTGGCCTATTTTGATGGTTTCTCCATTGGCTCAAATGATATGACTCAATTGGCATTAGGGTTGGATCGTGATTCAGGGGTTGTCTCAGAATTATTCGATGAACGTAATGATGCAGTGAAACAATTACTTTCTATGGCAATTCAGGCAGCTAAGCGTCAGGGAAAATATGTTGGTATTTGCGGTCAGGGGCCGTCAGATCACGAGGATTTTGCTGCGTGGTTAATGAAAGAAGGCATTGACAGTTTATCATTAAACCCTGATACGGTGGTGAAAACCTGGGTTTCTTTAGCAGAAAATAATTAAGGGAATAATTAATAGCCATCTAATTCAGTCATGAATTAAAAAGCCTGTTAAAAATATTTTCAGGCTTTTTATTCTTTATAACGTGATATTTTTTGATGGGAGAAACACATTATAGACTTCCAACCAGAACCAGATTTTTTCCAAAAAAAAAGCCTATCATGGGCTGACAGGCAAAGACTACACACAGCAATATATATTACTTCACACATCTCAGTTTGTGGTATTTACAAACTAAGAGCGCTATTCATGGGAAACATAGTTTCGATGAAATGAATACTAATTTAATAAATAGGTTTATTCATTAAGAATTCTCTTAATAACTCAGAATTGGAAAAATAAATTAAGGAATCAACTTTTTATTAACAATTTTTTTGGGATTATTTACCAATGGAATTGATTTGTTCTTTTTATAGGCGGGAAATAATGAATTCATTTTAATTATAGTTGCGCGGAAAAATAATCTTCCGCGCTTTTGTTTTCTTATTGTACGTGAGCTGTTTTGAAATACAGCTTAGTACCATTATTTAATTTCAGGTTTAGCAACTTCATCCATCCATGCCAGTAATAGGCTGTAAGAAACAGCTAGTACAACCGGCCCGATAAATAAGCCAATCACGCCCAGAGAAAGTATGCCGCCAATTACGCCTGTGAGAATTAAAACCATAGGCAAATCGGCACCCAGACGAATAAGGAAAGGTCGCAGAACGCCGTCCATAGTGACCAGAATTAAACTCCAGACGACTAAAATTGTTCCCAGGGTTGTTTCGCCTGTCCAGTAAAGCCAGATAATCGACGGGATAAGAACCAGTAAAGGCCCTAATTGGGCAACGCAGAGTACAAACATCAGAACGGTCAGAACCATAGCGTAAGGAATACCAGCAATGGCTAACCCAATTCCGCCTGCGATAGCTTGTACAAGGGCAGTAACAACGACGCCAAGGGCAACAGCGCGAATAGAACGGGCAGCCAGCACAACAACCGCATCGCCCCGTTTACCTGCCAGTCGGATGGCGAAATGACGAATCCCCTGCATAACGTGTTCACCTTTCCAGTAAAGCAGAATACTGAACAGAACCATTAAGGTCAGATGGAATAAGAACCGCCCTGCGTTGGCAGCCTGAGCAAAAAACCATGTGGCAGCTTTTCCGATATAAGGCGGAATTTTGGCCATGAGCATATTACTGCCTTCAGAGATGATATTTTGCCATTTAATATATAAATCCTGACCGATGACCGGAATTTTATTTAGCCACTCCAATTGTGGCAGGTGCATATTGGCCGGAGATTTTGCCCATGCAATAAGTGGCGCGCTGTTTTCCAGCAGATTGCTGACCAATAATGCAATGGGAATAACAAATAATAAAACTAACAGTAATGTCATGATGGAAACAGCTATCCAGCGTTTTCCCCATAAGCGTTGCTGTATTTTCTCCATCAGCGGCCAAGTTGCGATAACCACCATCCCTGACCAGATGAACCCTAAAATAAATGGACTTAAAACCCAAAAGCTGGTCGCAATGAGCAGTAAAATGAAGAACAGTACAAATAGTAGCTTGGGTAGATCCTGATGTGGTTGCGATTTTTCCATGAAATGATTTCTCTCGGCGATTAAAAATACTGTCGGAATCCACGATGGTAAATAAATATAACGTTATTTACCATGTTGCTCAAAACTGGCAAATATTGTGATATTGTTAAAAGCCTGCCTGTTCAGACCCCTGTCTGAACTCGACAATGAAGGTAGTATATAACTTATATAACTATAGCAATGTGGACACTTATCAGAAAAAGGGGCAATGAGCCAATGATCCCACGTATACCACAAGCCCCCCGAGTCAGTGAACTGGTAAAGGAATATTTGGCTGTACTGAAGGCAGCCGGTTTTACTGGTGATACTGCCAGCAATTACGCTGATAGACTAACTATGGCAACAGATAATAGTATTTATCAGTTGCTACCACAAGCGGTTATCTTTCCCCGTTCAACGGCTGATGTTGCACTGTTGGCGAGGGTTGCGGGAGAGGTGCGTTTTCATTCTCTGACATTTACCCCCCGGGGAGGTGGAACGGGGACGAATGGGCAGGCACTCAACAATGGCATTGTTGTGGATATGTCCCGATACATGAAAAGAATTCTGGAAATTAACCCAGAACAAGGATGGGTTAAAGTTGAAGCCGGGGTTATCAAAGATCAACTCAATCAATATCTAAAACCTTTCGGCTATTTCTTTTCTCCTGAACTTTCAACCAGTAACCGTGCCACATTGGGAGGGATGATTAATACTGATGCATCCGGTCAGGGTTCGCTGGTCTATGGAAAAACGTCAGATCATGTACTTGGTGTCCGGGCGGTTTTACTCGGAGGGGAAATGTTTGATACCCGTCCAATGAATACAGCATTGGCGGAATCGATTGCGGCAGAAAATTCAACGGTTGGGCATATCTATAAAACCGTGCTCGAACGCTGTCGTGAGCAACGTGAATTAATCATTGAGAAATTTCCAAAGCTTAATCGTTTTTTGACGGGTTACGATTTACGCCATGTCTATAGCGATGATCTGCAATCCTTTGACCTGACCCGTATTTTAACGGGTTCAGAAGGGACTCTGGCTTTTATTACTGAAGCAACGCTGGATATTACACCATTGCCAAAAGTCCGGCGGCTTGTAAATGTAAAATATGAATCTTTTGATTCAGCCCTGCGTAACGCTCCATTTATGGTTGACGCTAAAGCACTTTCTGTTGAAACCGTAGACTCAAAAGTTCTCAATCTTGCGCGGGAAGATATTATCTGGCACTCAGTAAAAGAGCTGATTACCGACGTGCCTGACAAGGATATGCAAGGTCTGAATATCGTTGAATTCAGTGGTGATGATGAACAGCAAATCGATCAGCAGGTCAATACGCTCTGCCAGCGTCTGAATGAGCTAATGGAGAATAATCAGGCCGGAGTTATCGGTTATCAGGTTTGTCACCATTTGGACGATATTGAACGCATTTATGCTATGCGGAAAAAATCCGTTGGTTTGCTTGGTAACAGCAAAGGCGCCGCCAAACCGATTCCGTTTGTGGAAGATACTTGTGTTCCTCCTCAGCATCTTGCTGATTATATTGCTGAGTTTCGTGATCTTCTGGATAGTCACCAGCTTAATTACGGTATGTTCGGCCATGTGGATGCCGGAGTTTTACATGTGCGGCCTGCTTTGGATATGTGCGACCCTCAACAGGAAATGCTCATGAAGCAGATTTCTGATGAAATAGTTCACCTGACAGCCAAATATGGTGGGTTGTTATGGGGAGAGCACGGAAAGGGGTTCCGGGCAGAGTATAGCCCTGCGTTTTTTGGGGAAGTCTTATACGATGAATTGCGCCGAATTAAAGCCGCATTTGATCCACTCAACAGGCTGAATCCGGGGAAAATCTGCTCCCCAATGGGAATTGATGCCCCTATGATGAAGGTTGATGCAGCCAAACGTGGCACGTTTGACCGCACGATCCCCGTGAATGTCAGAAGTACATTCCGTGGTGCAATGGAGTGTAATGGCAATGGGCTGTGCTTCAATTTTGATGTTAAAAGTCCGATGTGCCCTTCAATGAAAATCAGTCAGCATCGGGTTCATTCACCTAAAGGCAGAGCGACTCTGGTCAGAGAATGGCTGCGGCTTTTGGCGGAGCAGGGTGTTAAACCTGAATTACTGGAGCGTGGGCTTGAGCAGTCTCGCCCCAGTCTGCGTGGCCTGATTGAAAAAACACGTTATAGCTGGAAAGCATGGCGGGGCGAATATGATTTTTCACATGAAGTGAAAGAAGCGATGTCAGGTTGTCTGGCCTGTAAGGCGTGTTCGACACAATGCCCGATTAAAATTGATGTGCCATCATTTCGTTCCCGGTTTCTGGCTTTGTACCATAGCCGTTATTTACGCCCGTTGCGTGACCACATCGTTGCTAATGTGGAAAGCAGTACTCCATTAATGGCAAAAGCTCCCCGCATATTTAATTTTTTCCTGAGGCAGCCGTGGGTGCAAAAATTCAGTCAGCATACTATCGGTATGGCTGACTTGCCTTTGCTTTCTTATCCGACATTACAGCAACAATTGGCAGGCCATTATGCGCTGGGAACAACACTGGAACAGTTAGAAAGTTTATCTCCATCTCAGCGCAAGCAGCATGTATTGATTGTTCAGGACCCTTTTACCAGTTATCACGATGCAAAAGTTGTTACTGATTTTGTGCGATTGGTTGAGAAGCTGGGATATCAGCCAGTATTATTACCATTTTCTCCTAATGGAAAAGCGCAGCACGTTAAAGGGTTTTTAAATCAGTTTGCCAAAACAGCCCGAAAAACGGCTGATTTTCTGAATCGGGCAGCACGGTTAGATATTCCGATGGTAGGTGTCGATCCAGCCTTAGTTTTGTGTTATCGCGATGAATACAGCGAGATTCTTGGTGAACATCGGGGTAATTTTAATGTCCAATTAGTTCATGAATGGCTGGTTAATATATTGCCAGAAATAGCTTCCACAGAAAAAAGTGACAATGTAACACTCAGCCATGACTGGTATTTGTTTGGGCACTGCACAGAAGTGACAGCCTTACCTAACAGCGGTAAACAATGGAAAGACATCTTCCACCATTTTGGCTGTAATTTAAACAGCGTTAATGTGGGGTGCTGTGGTATGGCGGGAACATACGGTCACGAAAACAAGAATCTCGAAAACTCGCTTGGGATTTATCAGCTTTCATGGGCACCTGCATTGAGCAATCTTGCTTTGGAGCACTGCCTTAGTACTGGTTATTCATGTCGTAGTCAGGTAAAGCGGATAGAAGGAAAAGTACTTAAACACCCATTACAAGCTTTATTGGAGATAGTGTAGTGATTCAAAAACAACATATTTGGAAACGTAGCACTGATGTCAGCATGTTGAGTCAATTGGGTAATAACAGCATGCTAGAATATATTGGAATAGAAATTACCCGGCTTGGTGATGATTTCCTTGAAGGAACAATGCCGGTAGATCAACGGACTAAACAGCCATTCGGAATTTTGCATGGCGGGGCGTCTGTGGTATTGGCAGAATCGTTAGGTTCAATTGCTGGCTATCTCTGTTCTGAAGGCGAACAGAAAGTTGTAGGTGTGGAAATTAATGCCAATCATATTAAAGCTGTGTGTGATGGTATCGTTAAAGGCGTCTGCAAAGCAATCCATCTTGGACGTTCTCATCAAGTCTGGCAGATTGATATTTATAACGCACAGGAGCAGTTATGCTGCACATCTCGTTTGACTACAGCGATATTGTCCTAATATTTGGTATATAAAATCAGTTTACTTAGCTTTTATTGTGGCGAAGGGGAGTAAAATAGCCTTATGTAAGGCTATTAATCAACCACTGGCATTCAAATATCATTGAGGAAGTGTGTATGAAGCGATTTTTGACTTTTATCAGTACTTTCTTGATCGGCATGTTGTCGTTCTGCGGGGTAGTTAATATGGCTTATGCGGTAGAATATCCGCTGCCACCTGCTAACAGGAGCCTGATTGGTGAGAATTCCATCTATGTGGTACCTGATGATGGACTTCCGCTGGAAGCCATAGCCGCTAAATACCAAATAGGCCTGCTGGCAATGCTGGAGGCTAATCCCGGTGTTGACCCATATTTACCTAAACCCGGAACTAAACTGGTCATTCCATCACAGATGTTGCTTCCTAATACTCCACGTCAGGGCATTGTCATTAATCTGGCTGAAATGAGGCTCTATTATTTCCCCAAAGGGAAAGACAGTGTCATTGTTTATCCAATCGGCATCGGGCAGCTTGGACGCAATACCCCAACAATGACAACGTCAGTCAGTCAGCTAATTAAGAATCCCACATGGACACCTACTGCGAATATTCGCAAAGATTATGCGAGCCGAGGGATTATTCTGCCTGCTGTAATACCTGCCGGGCCGGATAATCCAATGGGGGATTTTGCGTTGCGTCTGTCAGCCGGGCGCGGGGAATATCTGATACATGGCACCAATGCTAATTTTGGTATTGGTATGCGTGTCAGCTCAGGCTGTATACGTTTGCGTCCTGATGATATTGAGGCTCTTTTTCATACTGTTCCGAGAGGAACCCGTGTTCAGGTTATTAATGAACCGATCAAATATGCGGTAGAGCCTGATGGAAAACGTTACGTTGAAGTTCACCAGCCCTTGTCAAAAGCAGAATCTGATGATCCTCAGACAATGCCAATTAAACGCACGGAAGGGTTATTAAAGTTTATTGGAAACAAGGGCACAAATGCTGTTTTAGTTGATCAGGAAATTATCCGGCGTTCTGGAATCCCGGTAGCGGTAAATCAGAAAGGGGTATCATCTAATCAAAAGGAAACAGAGATCTTACAGTTAATGGAGGAGCGTGAAGACAACGTTCTGAATGTTCAGCCAGTTAAACTGCCTCCTTTGAATCAACCTACTCCGGTTTATCAGACTAAATTCTGACCTGAACTGTAGAATAATCGTGGTATACATAAAGAATGGCGTACTTAATCAGTACGCCACTCTTGAAGATGCTACAAACTTATTTTTTGTAGGAACGAACTTGGTTGTCAAGACGTTGGTTAGCACGAGCCGCTTCGTCTCTGGCTGTCTGTACATCTGAACGCATTGAGCCAACTTCATTGCTCAGTTGGTCAACTTTGGAACCCAGAGTCAGAACCTGAGAAGAAAGCTGTTCAACTTTTTTCGCCGTGCTGGTACAACCAGCTAACATCGTAGAAGCGAGAATTACAGCACCAAGTACAATTTTAGTACGATTCATCACAATACCCTCTAGATTAAGTTAATCTTCAAGTAGCTATCTAATTATTGCACAAACTTTTTTAGAAAGAGAATAAATTTTATCCGGACAAACAAATTCTACTGTTTTTCGATCTAAAATAAGTTAATAATTTTTAGATAACTACAATAAAACGGTAATGAGAGGAATAATTAAATCAGAAAAATCCCAAACATTACGTGATGTATCTTCCAGTTTTTACTGTTCTGATGCAATAAACCAACAATATCTCATTGCTTATTTTGTTATTTTGGCACATTTTTCTCTGTCAGAATCCATGGGTTAAGTGAGTAAAATGCGTTAATGATGCGTATTGGCGTCAATAATTTTAAAATAGATAGTATATTTATTGTTCGTGTTTTATTTCTGTTTTTTGCGTTTATTACAGGAGAATATTTTTTATTAGTGGGGTAATCAGAAAAGAAAAATGAAGGGAATTATTTATAGATGCAGATCGCTCAACTAGTGAGCGATCTGTTTTGTGTTCAAAAATAATTACAATACGTGAACCGAAGATGTATTTGTTGTGCCGCTTGGTACTAATGCACCGGATACCATCACAACGATATTTCCTTTACTTGCCATACCACTGGCCAATGCTGCTTCTTTACCAATACGATAAAAATCATCGGTAGAAGCAATTTCTTTGACAACCTGTGTGGAAACGCCTTTAACCAGCAATAACTGGCGGGCAGTGATTTCATTGGTGGTCAATGCAAGAATTGGAGCATTAGGGAAGTATTTACGTATAGATCTTGCAGATTTACCACCGTAAGTTGCAACAACGATCAGAGGTGCTTCCAATTTTTCCGCGATTTCTACTGCTCCACGACAAACGGCTTCAGTCACGCGCAATTTCTGCGTTTTGGTATTTTCAATCCGACTGCCCATAACGCGATCTGTACGTTCACAGATAGTTGCCATGATGGAGACGGCTTCAACCGGGTATTTTCCTTTGGCGCTTTCGCCTGAAAGCATGACTGCATCAGTTCCGTCTAAAATTGCGTTGGCAACATCACCTGCTTCGGCGCGGGTAGGGCGTGGATTTTTGATCATAGAATCCAGCATCTGCGTCGCAGTGATGACAACTTTACGTGCCGAGTTACATTTTTCTATCATCATTTTCTGCGCGAAAATGACTTCTTCTACCGGGATTTCAACACCCAGATCACCACGGGCAACCATGATGCCGTCTGAGGCTTCAAGGATCTCATCAAAATTGTTCAGACCTTCCTGATTTTCAATTTTGGAGATAATCTGAATATGTTCACCTCCGTGAGCTTTCAGATGTTCACGAATTTCCAGAACGTCAGAACGCTTACGGATGAAAGAAGCGGCGACAAAATCAACACCTTGTTCACAGCCAAAGATGAGATCCTGTTTATCTTTTTCTGCCAGTGCAGGTAGGTTGATAGAAACATTCGGCAGGTTAACGCCTTTGTTTTCGCCTAAATCACCGTTGTTCAGCACTTCACAGATAACTTCAGTTCCGGTGATCTCTTTTACTGTCATGGCAATCAGGCCATCATCAACCAAAACTGTATTGCCTACAGATAAATCAGCGGGTAAACCGGAATAGGTTACGGCAACACGTTCCTGATTGCCGATAATGGTTTGATCAGTTGTAAAGGTGAAAGTCTGACCGGCTGTCAGGGAGACATCGTTACCATCTTCCAGCTTCATCGTACGGATTTCAGGGCCTTTAGTATCCAGTAAGATAGCCGCTTTTTTACCGGTTTTTGCAGTGACTGCACGGATATTTTTAATACGCTGACCATGTTCTTCGTAGTCACCGTGAGAAAAATTCAGGCGCATAACGTTCATGCCTGAGTTAAGCAGTTCGGTCAATTTTTCTTCGGATTCAGTTTTTGGCCCGATAGTACAAACAATTTTGGTTTTTTTCATGGCAATCTATCTTACTACTGGTTTTAATGGATTAAAAAGAGTGAATCACCAACCATTGACATTATATGCCAGTGTCACGTGGCTCTGTTGATCTGACATTTTAAGTTGCGCAACATACATGGAAAACGGATGGCAGAAAAGTGTCAATTGGTTGTTTTTTCATAAATCCAGACATGGATAACCATGCGGATTTAGAGCGATTAATCATCTGCAATTTTTTCTGGATTCGGTAAATTAATTGGCTGAAACCATTCAACTAATGACAGGAGCGTATTATAGAGGCTAATTTCTGTGAAATGAATCAAAAAGTGGTTCTTAGAAAGATTTATCTGGAAAGAATGAAAAATAAACATATTCATATCAGTAAAATCAGCGAGTTGTTGCGCAACAGCGGAAAAGCTTTTTGAGAAGTAGAGCATTAGGAAATGAAAGATTAAGCGTTTTGATAACAAAACTACGTAACTATAAGAAAATTTAAGGCGTGTTCTAGATCTAGATAAGAAAATTGGATACATCAAGTGTATGGTGCGTCCGAGTGGACTCGAACCACCGACCCCCACCATGTCAAGGTGGTGCTCTAACCAACTGAGCTACGGACGCACATAAATTTGAATTGCTATGTCAACCAGATATTTGGTGCGTCCGAGTGGACTCGAACCACCGACCCCCACCATGTCAAGGTGGTGCTCTAACCAACTGAGCTACGGACGCAATCTAAATTTCTATGGCTGACAACGGGGACGAATATTAACGATAGCAGAGCTATCTGGCAAGGGGAAAATGCAAATTCGTGTCTGATTGCTCGCATTTACATCTTTTAGTGTGAATTTACAGCTTTTTCCCCTTGTGATATTAATTTAGTGTACTAAATTAACGGGTAGAACGTGCGAGGACAGCATGATCAGGCTGTTTTTGTATCCACCAAATCCGGCTGCCAATCATCATTGCAGCAACAGTTAATCCAATAATAAACCCAATCCAGAACCCTTGTGGCCCCATAGGTTCAGTAACGAGATTGGTTAATGCCAGAATATAACCACTCGGTAATCCGAAAATCCAATAGGCGATGAAAGTGATAACGAAAATAGAGCGGGTATCTTTATACCCACGTAGTATCCCTGAACCAATCACCTGAACAGAGTCGGAAAGCTGGTAAATAGCGGCAAATAGCATCAGATTAGAGGCCAATGTGACCACTGCAGGGTTATCGTTGTACATCAGCGCAATCGGTTCGCGGAATAGTGTTGTGAAAGCAGCGGTGATGCAAGCAGCGATTAACCCGACAACGAGGCTGGTATGAGCTGATACTTTGGCACCCTCAGTTGATTTTTTCCCAAGGTTATAGCCCACACGGATAGTGGCCGCAATACCAAATGACAGCGGGAACATAAACATCAGTGAACTGAAGTTGAGTGCGATTTGATGCCCTGCAACATCCACTACTCCAAGAGGGGAGAGCAGTAAGGAGACAACGGCAAATAATGTCACCTCAAAGAACATAGCCAGACCGATAGGCAAGCCAAGCAGAGTTATGCGTTTTTGTGTATGCCAGTTTGGACGGGCAAAATTGTCAAATGTATGAATATCTTTTTGGGATGGTGAGTGTTTGACATAAAAAAGCAGCAATAAACACATAACCCAGTAAACGCTTGCTGTTGCCACACCACAGCCGACACCACCCAGCTCTGGTGCACCAAACTTACCATAAATGAAAATGTAGTTTACAGGGATATTAACCAATAGTCCTATAACACCAATGACCATTGCCGGTTTGGTTTTCGACAGCCCCTCACACTGGCAGCGTAAAACCTGATAGAACAGGCAACCGGGTGCTCCCCACATAATCGCATGGATAAAATCGATGGATTTTTGTGCCAGAATGGGATCTACATTATGCTGTGCTTCTATAATAAATCGGCAGTTATACAAAATCGTTATCACTAAGATAGAGAGAAAAGTAGCCAGCCAAAAGCCTTGCTGGATCTGGCTTGCAACATTTTTTCTCTGTCCTGATCCATTCATATGGGCAACGATCGGCGTTAAAGCCATCAGCAACCCTTGAGCAAGCAGAATCGCCGGCAGCCAGATTGATGTCCCTATAGCTACAGAGGACATTTCTATTGCACCAGCTTTACCGGCCATGACTGTATCGACGACACCCATCGCAGTTTGTGAAGACTGAGCGATGATGACGGGGATCCCTAAAGCGAGCAAACTACGCGCTTCATTTAAATATTTCTGCACGTACTACACCTTTTAATTGAAAATTGACGATAGAAAAAACAAGGAATATTTCTGCGAGCAAACAGAATTGTTTGAAAAGCAACCTCTTGTTAACGCTGATATTGTATAGGACTCATTTTACTAATCCAATCATTGTTTGATATTTAGTCTAAATGAGGAATAACATAACAAGTGAAATAGTGTTTAAAAGAGATTAGTGGGTTACACTAACTCATTATGTAAAACGATGAAAGAGGTTCCCCATGTTTACAGGCATTGTTCAGGGAAAGGCGCCTATTGTTGCTATTGAAGAAAAAACGCATTTTCGGACTCATATAGTCAAATTTCCGGCTGAATTATTACCTGATATTGAAACGGGAGCTTCCGTTTCTCATAATGGCTGTTGCCTGACTGTCACGAAAATTGACGGTGATCTGATTAGCTTTGATTTGATGAAAGAGACGCTGCGTCTGACTAATCTTGGTGAGCTTAAGATTGGCGATTTAGTCAATTTGGAAAGGGCTGCAAAATTTGGTGATGAAATTGGCGGGCATTTAATGTCCGGTCATGTGATTACAACAGCTGAAATCGCTAAAATTTTCACATCAGAAAATAACCATGAAATATGGTTTCGTATCTATGACAAACAATTAATGAAATATATCCTGCATAAAGGGTTTATTGGTATTGATGGAATTAGTCTGACCATTGGAGATGTAGTAAATAATCGTTTTTGTGTTCATTTGATTCCCGAAACGTTAGAGCGTACAACACTGGGTAAAAAACGTATCGGTCATAAAGTAAATATTGAAATTGATCCACAGACTCAGGCTATCGTAGATACTGTTGAACGCTTTATGGCGCAGAAAGAACAGGAAAAAATATTATCGCAGTCGGAAGATAGTTAAAATAGCTGGACAATAGTTAAAATATACAAAAAAAGCTACAGTACCGAATTCTGTAGCTTTTTAGCAATATTGTAATTCTGTTATAAACAAAATATTAACGTGGAACTCTTAATCCATTTTCAATTCCACGCGGGCTGAACATAATTTGCCATAGCTGGATATCTCTGGCACGAAATGCTCCGGCACAGGCATTCAGATAATAACTGAACATCCGCTTGAAACGGGGGCTGTAGTTATGCGCTATTTCATCCCAGTGTGTAATAAAACGCTCATACCATGCCATTAAAGTACGATCATAGTCAGCCCCGAAGTTATGCCAGTCTTCCATCACAAATTTCCCGGTACTTGCTTTAGCAATCTTTGCAATTGATGGTAAATGCCCATTAGGGAAAATATATTTACCAATCCATGCATCGACATTGACTTTATCCCGGTTGGAACCAATTGTATGAAGTAAGAAAAGCCCATCAGGCTTCAGGTTCTTACGTACTATGTCGAAATAGTTAGCGTAATTTTTAGGGCCTACATGCTCAAACATGCCGACTGAAACGACTCGGTCAAATTGGAGGTTCAAATCCCGGTAATCTTCAAGGATGATTTTCACATCCAGATCTTTACAGCGTTCCTGAGCATATTTTTGTTGCTCTACAGAAATGGTGACGCCAGTGACGGAAACAGAATAATGCTTGGCGGCGTAAGCAGCCAATCCACCCCAGCCACAGCCGATATCCAACAGAGTCATCCCCGGAGATAACTGTAGCTTTTCACAAATCAGCCGAAGTTTATTGGACTGCGCTTCTTCCAGTGAGCTCGCGTCTTTCCAGTAACCGCATGAATATTGCATATTAGGGTCGAGCATGTGTGTAAATAGGTCATTGCCCAAATCATAGTGCTCTTCCCCTACAATCCACGCTCGTTTGGGAGACTGCAAATTAAACAGGCGGGCAGAAGTAACCTTAAGAATATCCTTAAAATTTTTTGGGATTTTGTGCTCCAGACCAGCCCGTAATATTTTATAAAAGAAAACATCTAATTGCTCACAATCCCACCAGCCATCCATATAGCTTTCGCCTAATCCTAAAGATCCCTGCCTTAATACCCTTTTATAAAAGTCAGGGTTTTTGATTTGTATATCAAAAGGACGCTTTCCATTAATTTGAATGTCAGCTTCCTGAAGTAGGTCATGGGCAATCCTGTGCCACTGGTCAGTAATTGTTTTGTTTCCTTCAACGAAAGATGAACTCATATACTCTCCAACATTTATGTGGTGGAATTTTGAGGTACCTCTTTGTTACCGGTTATTTATATGTTTCCCAGGATTTTTTTTCTTACCATTAAACCGCATTTTTAAATCCATAGAGGGCATTGAAACTAATCAGAAAATGGCTTAAAGCACTCATGCCGTTCGTCCGTGATATTAAAGAGAGCATCATTGCTCTTCTAAACCTCAAATTCCGAGTTTTTAGAATAAAAAAGCCATATGAGTATATGAGTGAAATAATATTTAAACAATAAACAAGAGGGAGGCCATATCATCATATGGCCTTTGGATAAGAATATTCTTAGGTATTATATTGAACAGTGACTAAATGTTATTCTTTTTCTTTTGTAAATAATAACCTATTACCATTGGAATAATCGTGGCAACCATCACAGCTGTCGTTGATAAGAGAGGGGTGTTCATAAACATGGCAACAAGCATACTGGCAATAAAACAAAGACCTAATTGTAAAGCATTTTGCAAGGCGGCGGCTTTACCACTGTCTTTCGGATAAACTGAAAGCGCATTTGCTACAGCAATAGGATAAGACGCACCATTCATTGCAGCCATAAAACAAAAAGGAACAAGAATAACGATGAAAGAAGGGTAGACCCAGGCAGCTAAATAGATAAGTATCATGCTTATGGCATAACCTACCAATAAGAGTGGGAATATGGTTTCACTTTTAATTTTTTCCAACAAAATACGGCAACCATACCCACCAACCATAAATGCCAACGTTTGTGGAATATAGCTTAAACCGATATCGGTCGCATCATACCCCATACTATTCAAAATAGTCGGTGAACCTGTCAGCCAGGCAAAAAAGCCTGCGCTACAGGAAGCATAAATCAAAACGTTTCCGCTAAAAACTGGCGACTTCAATAACGTAAAGAAAGAAGCGCTATTTTTATTCGTGCTGGTATCAACAGGGATACGTTTATTCTTCAGAAACAGCGTAGGAATAAGCAGCACCAGCGTTACTATCATCAAAACAAGAAAGATAACCCTCCAGCTTGTGTGTGACAGTAGCCATGCACCTAATAGTGGTGCAAGAGCTGGAGAAAGTGCAACCAATGGCATAATCATGGCGAAAACACGTTTTGTGCGCTCAGCATCATATCTGTCGACAACCAGAGCCTGCCAGGAAACAGCAGCTGAGCAAACTCCAACAGCCTGAATAAATCTCAAGACGAGTAATTGAGTTGCATTTGTTATCCAGAGTATGCCCAAACAGCTGAGGCAGAATAGGGATAGGCCGATAATCAGAACAGGTTTTCTTCCGAGACGATCAGAGAGCACTCCCCATAAAAGCTGAGCAACGGAAAATCCGGCGAGAAAAATGCTGAGGCTGGCACTGATGGCACCTTTTGATGTGTTTAAATCTTTGCTAATGGCATCAAAGGCAGGCAGATACATATCAATGGCTAAGTAGCCGAGCATACTCAGGCCAGCAAGATAAAACATAAATGAAATAGAATTTTTATTTGTTGTCATTTTGTTAATAAACCGCGTTAGTCAATCGGTGTAGTACTTGATAAAAAATTATGTGGCTTATTTTATATGGCGTGATTTTTGATTGTGAAACGGTATTATTTGTACCATGCTATGAAAAAAATTAAAAGGAAGAAACATGTGGTCTGAATACTCTTTGGAAGTTGTTGATGCGGTGGCAAGAACAGGAAGTTTCAGTGCGGCTGCATCAGAACTTCACCGTGTGCCTTCTGCCATCAGTTATACGATAAAACAACTTGAAGAATGGCTGGCAGTTTCGCTGTTTGAGCGTCGTCATCGTGATGTGGAGTTAACAGAAGCGGGTGCCATTTTTGTCAAGGAAGCCCGTTCTGTTATCAAAAAAATGAATCATACACGGCATCAATGTCAGCAGGTGGCAAACGGATGGCGGGGACAACTCAGCATTGCTGTTGATCAGGTTGTCAAACCGGAACGAACACGCCAGCTGATTCTGGATTTCTACCGCCATTTTCCCGATATTGAATTATTTATCTATCCTGAAGTTTTTAACGGAGTTTGGGATGCGCTGGTGGATGGACGAGTTGATGTTGCTATTGGTGCAACACGGGCTTCTCCGGTAGGTGAGCGATACAGTTTCAGGGATATGGGGTTTATGCCATGGCTGTGTGTTGCCAGCCCTGCACATGAGCTGACGTCTAAAACGGCAAAATTAAATGATGATCAATTGCGACCTTATCCCAGTTTGTGCCTTGAGGATACATCACGTAACTTGCCGAAGCGTGATACATGGGCTTTAGATAATCAGCGGCGGTTGGTTGTTCCTGACTGGGATGCCGGGCTTGCCTGTTTGATGGAGGGATTATGTGTGGGAATGGTGCCTAAGCACCGGGCTTTACCGCTTATTCGTCAGGGAAAATTGTGTGTACTTGAACTTGAACAACCGTTGCCTGATAGCCCGTGTTGTCTGACATGGTCACAGGAAAGCCATTCACCTGCATTAAGCTGGTTGCTTGAATATCTCGGCGATAATACAACGCTTAATGCTGAATGGCTGCAAGAAGATTAACGGTTAGCGGCGATAATCAATAAAAGGACCATCGGCAACAGAGCGACGCTCAACAAGGCGCGGATGCACTTCAATGGTTTGAGCATCCTCACGTTTATTGACGATCCTATCAAGAAGCATGGAGAAAGCCATTTGCCCCAGCCGTTCTTTAGGTTGGTGAATGGTTGTCAGTGCAGGTGTGAAATAACGGGCATTACGGATATTATCATAACCAATGACGGATATATCCTGAGGAACGCGTAAACCCATCTCATCGGCAGCACAAATTGCACCCATTGCCATTACATCTCCGCCACAGAACACAGCAGTAGGGCGATGTTTTTGGTTTAAGATCTTGCACATAGCCTGATACCCTGATTCAGGTTCAAAATCTCCCTGAACAATCCATTCATCCCGAATCGTGATATTCGCTTCTTTCAGTGCCTTGAGAAAACCCTGATGACGTCCGCCTCCGGTATTTCTGGCTAATGGGCCGGGAATGGAGGCAATATCACGATGCCCGCGTTCAATCAAATATCGGCCAGCCAAATAACCGCCATGGAAGGCATTATCAATAATTGCATCGGTAAAGTCGCCTCTGGATTCCCCCCAATCCATAACAACCATAGGAATATTGCGATAATCTTCCAGCATTCCCAACAATTGTTGAGGATATTCTGAACACATCACTAACAAACCATCTACGCGCTTTTGTGCCAGCATAGCGAGATAGGCTTTTTGTTTATCGAGATTGTTATGGGAGTTACATAAAATCAACGTATAGCCTTTGCTATAACAACTATTTTCGACAGACTCGATTATTTCAGCAAAATAAGGTGCTTCACTGGAGGTTGCCAATAACCCGATAGATTTTGTATGGTTAACTTTTAAGCTTCGGGCGACGGCACTGGGAGAATAACTCAGTTCCTTAATGGCGGCCCATACTGCGGCCTTCGTATCTTCGGCGACGAAACGGGTTTTATTAATAACATGGGATACGGTTGTGGTCGAAACACCAGCGCGTTTAGCCACATCTTTAATCGTTGCCATGATAAAAAGGACTCCTGACCTTTTGGTCTAAATTTGTATACCCTTCATCTGGATATAGATCTTTGTTAATCATTTGCCAGTATTATATTTGTATATAGGAAGATAAGTGGCAATAATTTAGTGATAAACCGTGAATTTTGTCTGATCTAGCTCAAAAGTGAAAGCAATAATCGATGCTATAAAGTATATGCATTAAATATTACAGTGTGATTTTTAATCTCTGAGGTAAATGACCACTTAAAATTTATGGTATTGCTGAGTCTTAATTTTCACGATGAGGATGGTTTATGGATACAGATCTGAAATTGGGATTATTGACGGCCTGTAGTGCGTTAGTCATGATTGTTTTTCTGGCGAGTCTCTGTTTAATCGCTTGAGCCTGAAAATAACACTGTGGTGAAACGCCATTTATTTTTCAAGGGAAAGTTTTTCACGATTCAGAAAGCATTCATGAACGGACCATATGCGTAGAACCGGAAAAACTTACCCTTGCATTTTACTGATAGGCTAATTAAGCCAGATTTTCTTCCACAAACTGCCAGTTAACCAGAGCCCAAAAATGCTCCAGATATTGAGGGCGGGCATTGCGGTAATCGATATAATAAGCATGTTCCCAAACATCAACGGTCAGAACAGGTTTATCTTCACCAGTCAGTGGCGTGGCTGCATTGGAAGTACTAACGATAGCCAGGCTGCCATCATTTTTCTTGACCAACCATGTCCAGCCGGAGCCGAAGTTTTTCAGGGCTGCATCAGTAAACTGCTGTTTGAACTCAGCGAAAGAGCCGAAAGCATTATTGATTGCTTCTGCAACTTTGCCTGTTGGTTCACCGCCACCGTTTGGAGACAGGCTATGCCAGTAGAAAGTGTGATTCCATACTTGCGCAGCATTATTGAAGATACCACCATCAGAAATTTTAATGATTTCTTCCAGTGTTTTTCCGGCAAATTCTGTACCTTGAATCAGGTTATTCAGGTTCACAACATAAGCATTGTGATGTTTGCCGTAATGATATTCCAGAGTTTCTGCTGAGATATGAGGTTCTAAGGCATCTTTAGCATAAGGTAATGCTGGTAATTCAAAAGACATTGCATACTCCTTTTAATATCGGGTTTTTGGCTTTATAAACCATGATTTGCAAATTATTAATCATGGATAGAGCAAATTTAAGCTTATTATCATGTTGCTATTTTGGTGATTATCTTAACAACTTTTCTGCTAAATAACAGGAAAAAAGATGCTATTTAATGGTGAGCTGGTTTAGAACTGTTCAGTTTTAATGAATTAAATATTTACCGGACATGAAAATCTTAGTAGCTACAAGTTGTTGTTCAGAATAAAAATTTGTATCAGCGTGTTCGCTGTAGCAAATATGCATTAGAAAGTGGTATTCTGAATCAATCTTTTCTGATGCTGATAAACAGCACCTGCGGTCTAAGGAAGTAAAAATGACGACAATTGAGAAAATCGAACGCCAGATTAAAGAAAACCCAATTCTGCTGTACATGAAAGGCTCGCCAAAGCTGCCAAGCTGTGGTTTCTCTGCTCAGGCTGTTCAGGCTTTATCTGCTTGTGGTGAGCGCTTTGCCTATGTGGATATTTTGCAAAACCCGGATATCCGCGCTGAGTTACCTAAATACGCAAACTGGCCGACATTCCCTCAGCTTTGGGTTGATGGTGAACTGGTCGGTGGGTGTGACATCCTGATGGAAATGTATCAACGTGGTGAACTGCAAACACTGATTAAAGAAACTGCGGATAAATACCGTGAGCAAGAAGATAGCCAGTAATCTTTGATAATAATGACTGGAGCTAAGAGCCTAATAATAAGGCTCTTAGTTTATCAGGCTTCGTCGTCTGGAGTGGCCAGAGGCCAGCCACCAAGCCGCTTCCAGCGGTTAACCAACTCGCAGAAAAGCAGGCTTGTCCTATCTGTATCATAAAGAGCACTGTGTGCCTGATTACTGTCAAAGGGGATTTCTGCTGTAATACAGGCTTTTGCCAGAATAGTCTGGCCGAGTACTAAACCACTCAGCGCAGCCGTATCAAAAGTGGCAAAAGGATGAAATGGATTACGCTTCAAACCAGAGCGTTCTGCTGCTGTCATGACAAAATTGTGATCAAAATTAGCATTATGAGCAACTATAATAGCGCGGTTGCAGTTACTTGCTTTCATACCTTTGCGAACCATCTTAAAAATAGCATGCAGCGCTGTATACTCGCTGACGGCTCCCCGTAATGGATTCGTCGGGTCAATACCTGTAAATGCCAGTGCTGCGGGATCAAGGTTAGCCCCTTCAAAGGGTTCAATATGGAAATGCAGCGTATCAGCCGGTGCCAACCAACCTTCTTCATCCATTTTCACAGTAGTTGCAGCTATCTCAAGTAAAGCATCTGTCCGTGCATTAAACCCTGCGGTTTCTACATCAATAACAACAGGATAATAACCACGAAAGCGCCCACTTAGCATGTTTTGATCTTTTATATTAGACATCTGATTTTATTCTTAACTTCAGGATAGCGGACATTATGACAAAATTTATTGGGTATTGCAGAAGTAATCTCTACCTAATACCGAAAGAAGGGCATGTAAAAATGCCCT
Source organism: Xenorhabdus innexi (assembly GCF_002632485.1). Taxonomy (GTDB): domain Bacteria; phylum Pseudomonadota; class Gammaproteobacteria; order Enterobacterales; family Enterobacteriaceae; genus Xenorhabdus; species Xenorhabdus innexi. Next base: position 89,340 of record NZ_NIBU01000004.1, read on the forward strand.
TGTATATGGAGGGTGATTAATGACCTAATGCACTACTGGCACTTTTATTTTCAATGAGTTCGATTTTATAGCCATCAGGATCTTCAACAAAAGCGATAACCGTTGTGCCACCTTTCACTGGCCCGGCTTCACGAATGACATTGCCTCCGGCAAGTTTGATACGTTCACAAGTTGCCGCTACATCATCAACACCTAAAGCAATATGCCCGAATGCCGTTCCCATTTCGTAGCTTTCAACATCCCAGTTATAAGTTAATTCGATTACTGCGCCTTGGCTTTCATCAGTATAACCGACAAAGGCGAGGGAATATTTATACTCTGGATTTTCACTCGTACGAAGTAGACGCATGCCCATTACTTTAGTGTAAAAATCAATCGACCTTTGCATGTTGCCAACACGGATCATTGTATGAAGTAGACGCATGATTACCTCTTATGCTGATGGTTTTATCTCAAAAATAGTAATGGCACGAAATGACGCAATGGTGACATTTCACGCTCTGACCCCATTGTGTGTTTAACTATATATGGTAAACATAAGGTAATTCAATTCGTCCTTTCACTTTTGTTTTATTCGTTACTATTTTGTAGTCCATTATGTGATGTGAGCTTAATCTAGATAATGTTGCAATTCTTTCAGCGATAATCAGTTAGATAATTTTGTGTACAGGAGGGTGGCATGGCTGAGCAACTGGAGTTTTTTGGTGTTCCGAATCCTTGTAAAGGGGTATGTGAATCTGGCCCCCGTGGTTTTTGCCGAGGTTGCTATCGTAATAGAGAGGAACGCTTTATGTGGATGCAATTATCTGATGGACAAAAAAGAGAAATATTGCGGTTATGCCATGATAGATATCTGCGGACGCTGAAAAATAAAGCGCATGATGAAGTTGTTCCATCAAAACAGCTTGGATTATTTTAATTCACATTCATAACTGTTAATGGAGTTTTCTTATATGAATAATATTTCATATTTTCAGTGTGGTTGAGAATTTTTACCATGATAAAATGATATTTTATTCATATTACATGTTTTTTATTTGATATAGGTCATTAAAAAATATTACAACGATTGACTAATTAAAGCCTTTATATAAAGATTTCTTATCAAATAATTAATCGACGAACAATAATCGGTCTAATTATTTATCTATTTGTTTTTAATGGGTTTTGTTGTCACCTTAACGGTAACTGTAAGATAAAAATGATATTAATGTAAAAATATATAGATTAGTATTTGGATGACGGTTATTCTTATAGAACTTTAACCGAGTGGTACCGTGTCTATTTTTTGGAGTTTGTATTTGTTTCGTTGATATTTAAAATCTTAATAGTTTAGTTGGAGGATTATTTTATACAGTTTATATCGTTGGTGGATTAATGCGCGATTTTATTCGGTGCGCCGTAAAACCTCGCTCTTTAGGGCGACGAAGATGTCAACTTTAAGTAACAAACCAACGCGATACTAATTAAGTAATTAGCGGAATATCTGACTCTACTAATGTGAGCAAGATATAGGATGCGTATCCATTATTCATATGAATAAACTGATTGGATAATTCATTGATGTTATATGAGTCTCTAATTATAAGGAGGGGTAATTGGAATTGACATTGGGATCGGACCTGGCACGGTTAGTTCGTGTTTGGCGCGCTTTAATTGATCATCGTTTGAAGCCGTTGAAATTAACTCAGACACATTGGGTTACTCTGTACAATATTAGTCTGTTACCACCGGAGCAGTCACAGATACAACTTGCGAAAGCAATTGGTATTGAACAACCATCTCTGGTAAGAACTTTAGATCAATTAGAAGAAAAGAAACTCATTACAAGGCACACATGTGCCAATGACAGACGCGCAAAAAGAATCAAATTAACAGAAGAGTCAGAAAGTTTTATCAGAGAAGTGGATAGTGTTATTGGTTCGACGAGGAAAGAAATTCTGGAGGGAATTACTCATGATGAGTTAATTCTACTTGCTTCTGTAATAAAGAAAATCGAAAAAAATATTAGTCAATTACATAAACAGGTAATATAAAAATTAATCGATAAAAAAAAGAAAATCGCGGGCCATATTTCTGGTGATCCGCGATTTTTCGTTTAAATATGCTTTAACAAAGTTAGATAGGAGATACTGTTGTCGAATCGCCGCTATCGGCAATTTTGACACGTTGTCCTTTACTGAATACAACCTGATCCTGTTTTTGTACCACAACAATATTTCTTCCACCGTCAGTACGGATTTCCAATTCAACACCTTTTGTTTGATCGAGAGCACCTTCAATTCCTTGACCTGCCATTCCACCGGCAATAGCACCTGCGGCAGTTGCAAGCCTCTGGCCTCTGCCGCCGCCAATAGTATCACCCAACAATCCACCCAATACTGCTCCGCCAATCGCTCCCAGCATGTTTTGGTTACCCGCCTCAGAACCTTTGATAGTGACCGGGCGCGCGGACAAAATAGTACCGTAGGTTACATTTTGAATTTGCTTGGCCTGATCAATCGAGTAAGTATCACTAGAAAGTGCTCCCATGTCAGCACATCCAGATAATGTTGTTACTACAACTGCACCAACCAGGAAACGTTTGAACATAGTTACTCCTAATTTTAATGCCTCGAGAGAAATTTGATAATAACTCTACAGTCAAGCATTCGGCTACAATGACCAGTAACAAGTATAATAGTTTTACTGGTTACTTATTCTATACATTAATGGCCTCTCTCTAAATATATAATAAATTTCTACGTTGAACGCCAATAGGAATAATTCCTGACAAAAGTTTAGCATGTTTTGTGAAGAGCTTTCCAAAACTCAGATTTTCTCTCTTATATTCCCAGTGAAACATATATAGTCCAAATCAATGTGTTTTATAGTTACACGGGTTTTATTTACAGATGCAATTCATTCTTTAAATAGGGGAATATTTATGAAGTCAGGACGTTATATTGGTGTGATGTCAGGCACCAGTATGGATGGAGTCGATGTTGTTTTAGCAGAGATCAGTGATAACGCTGTTATACAGAAGGAAAATTACAGTCATCCATTTCCTCAGGAGCTTAAGCAAAAATTACTTTCCATTTGTCAGGGCCAGCAGACTACCTTATCAACTGTTGGGCAACTTGATTATGAATTGGGAACGCTTTTTGCTGAATCAGTGAAAGGTTTATTAGAGAAAACGGGGTTAACTGCGAATGATATCACCGCAATTGGATGTCATGGTCAGACTGTATGGCATGAACCTGATGGTGAAAAGCCATTTACGATGCAAATTGGCGATAACAATCGTGTAACTGCACTAACCGATATTACAACGGTAGGAGATTTCCGCCGTCGGGATATGGCGTATGGTGGCCAAGGGGCACCTTTAGTGCCTGCTTTCCATATGGCTGTTCTGGGTGATCCAACGGAAAGGCGTGTGATCCTGAATATTGGCGGAATAGCAAATATCTCCGCTCTTCTGCCAAACTCTGCGGTTAAGGGCTATGACACTGGGCCAGGTAATATGTTGATGGATGCCTGGACATGGCGTTATAAACAGTTGCCTTATGATAAAGACGCACAATGGGCTGATGAGGGTAATGTAAATGAAGCTCTGCTTCAGAAGATGCTCTCAGATCCTTATTTTGCACGTACGGCACCAAAAAGTACCGGTCGAGAATATTTCAATATGGCATGGTTAGAAAAACAGTTGGCTGATTTCCCTGATATCAGCCCGGTTGATGTGCAGGCAACGCTTGCTGAACTAACTGCTGTCAGTATTGCCGAACAGGTGCTGTTGAATAATGGCTGTGAACGCTTGCTGGTTTGTGGCGGCGGAGCCAGAAACCCACTTATAATGCGCCGGTTATCTGCTTTGTTACCTGATACAGAAGTTGCAACAACAGATAAATATGGATTGAGTGGTGATGATATGGAAGCATTGGCATTTGCTTGGCTGGCATTCCGTACAATGTCCGGGCTGCCGGGTAACTTGCCATCGGTGACTGGAGCTGACAGGGAAACAATTTTAGGCGCAATTTATCCTGTTGCTGACAGATAACAATGTTATGCTGAAATTCACTTATAAATAGAGAATTAGACATGTCAGAACATAATGATACTCATATAGCAGAGCTGCGTCGCGAATATATGCGTGGTGGGTTACGGCGAAAGGATCTTACTGAAGAACCGATGGCGCTTTTTGAGCTTTGGCTCAAACAGGCCTGTAATGCCGGGCTTAGTGATCCGACGGCAATGTGCGTAGCAACAGTTGATGAGCATGGTCAACCTTATCAGCGTATTGTTCTATTGAAACATTTTGATAGCCGCAGTCTGGTTTTTTATACCAACCTTGGTAGCCGTAAAGCGAAACAATTAGCTCAGAATAACCGCATCAGCCTCCATTTTCCATGGTATCCGCTGGAGCGTCAGGTCAGTTTTCTGGGGAAAGCCGAACGTTTATCACCTCTCGAAGTGGTGAAATATTTCCATAGCCGCCCGAGAGATAGCCAGATTGCAGCCTGGGCTTCAGAACAATCTTCCCGTATTTCTGCCAGAAGTATGTTAGAAGGTAAATTTTTAGAGATGAAGCAAAAATTCCAGAATGGTGAAGTACCATTACCCAGTTTTTGGGGTGGGTTCCGGGTTGAGTTTGATTCGGTAGAGTTCTGGCAGGGAGGGGCTAACCGTCTTCATGATCGTTTTCTGTACCTGCGTGAAGGAGATGAATGGCGTATTGATCGTCTGGCGCCTTAACATACTTAATTAGTGGATTTCAATATACGTCGCGGCGGCAAGGGAATGAACCCCCGGGAGCATAGATAACTATGTGACCGGGGTGAATGAGCACAGCCAACAAAGAGGCAACTTGAAAGACGACGGGTATAGTATCAATTACTGTTTTTAATACTGGCACTTATATTACTGGCGTTTTATGCTATAGCCCGCGATTTACCGCGACAATTATATATGCCCGATAGATTGCAAGTTGCAGTTTGGCAGTATCAATAACAAATGAATACATCCGTAATGCTGCAACTTGGAAGATAAAGGATATAAGTAAAGAATACAAACCAATGGAGTCATTGATGTCTAGCAATAACCTGATTAAACAACTGCAAGAGCGGGGCCTTATTGCCCAGGTAACGGATGAAGAGGCGTTAGCGGAAAGACTGGCGCAAGGTCCGGTTTCTCTCTATTGCGGCTTCGATCCTACCGCTGACAGCTTGCATTTGGGCCATCTGGTTCCCTTGCTGTGTTTAAAAAGATTCCAGCTGAACGGACATAAGCCGATAGCTTTGGTCGGTGGTGCGACAGGTTTGATTGGTGATCCGAGTTTTAAAGCGACGGAACGCAAATTAAACACAGAAGGTACTGTTAAAGAGTGGGTTGAGAAAATTCGTAATCAGGTTTCTCCGTTTCTTAGCTTCGATGGTGAAAATGGTGCGGAATTAGCCAATAACTATGACTGGTTTGGCCAAATGGATGTCCTTTCTTTCCTGCGTGATATAGGTAAGCACTTTTCCGTTAACCAGATGATCAATAAAGAGGCGGTTAAGCAACGACTGAACCGTGATGATGTTGGTATTTCGTACACTGAATTTTCTTATAACCTGTTGCAGTCTTATGATTTTGCCAACCTGAACGGAAAATATGGTGTTGAATTGCAGATTGGTGGTTCCGATCAGTGGGGCAACATTACCTCAGGTATCGATTTGACACGCCGTTTACACCAGAAACAGGTATTTGGTCTGACAGTACCTTTGATTACTAAATCCGATGGGACTAAATTTGGTAAAACAGAAGGTGGGGCAGTCTGGTTGGATCCGAAGAAAACCAGTCCATACAAATTTTATCAGTTCTGGATTAACACAGCCGATGCAGATGTGTATCGTTTCCTGAAATTCTTCACTTTCATGAGCCTTGACGAAATCAATGCATTGGAAGAAGAAGATAAAAACAGTGGTAAAGCTCCGCGTGCGCAGTATGTTCTGGCTGAAGAAGTCACCAGACTGGTGCATGGAGAAGCGGGTTTAACAGCAGCGAAGCGTATCACGGCAAGTCTGTTCTCCGGTGCTGTAGCTGATTTAACCGAAGATGATTTTGCTCAGTTAGCGCAGGATGGTATGCCAGCAATTGAGCTTGAAAGTGGTGCTGATTTACAACAGGCTCTGCTCACTGCTGAATTTGTTCCTTCTCGTGGGCAGGCTCGTACCATGATTAGCTCTAATGCTGTTTCCATCAATGGTGAAAAACAGTCTGAAGCGATGTATGTATTTGCAGACGAAGATCGTTTGTTTGGGCGTTATACTCTATTACGTCGTGGTAAAAAACATTATTGCCTAATCGATTGGAAATAATTCATAAAAGTATTATTAAGGGCAACATAATTGTTGCCCTTAAAGTATCAGACTGTTTTATAACTTATTTATGGTTCTTAAAATAAAAATCAGGCCTAATCATGAAAAACATTCTTTCAATTCAGTCTCATGTTGTTTTCGGTCATGCAGGAAATAGTGCATCTGTTTTTCCGATGTGCCGTATGGGAGTGAATGTATGGCCACTAAATACGGTTCAGTTTTCTAACCATACTCAATACCCACAATGGCGTGGTTGCGTGATGCCGCCAGAACATCTGGCTGAAATTGTGCAGGGAATTGGTGAAATTGATAAGTTGGCATCCTGTGACGCGGTACTCAGTGGCTATATTGGTTCAGCGGAGCAGGGAAGCTACATCCTTGATATCGTAAAACAGGTTAAACAGGCTAATCCTGAAGCATGGTATTTTTGTGATCCAGTGATGGGTCATCCAGAGAAAGGGTGTATTGTGGCTCCGGGAGTGTCTGAATTCCTCTGTGAAAAGGCATTACCTGTCAGTGATATCATTGCTCCCAACTTATTGGAGCTTGAAACTCTGGCGGCAACGGAAATAAAAAATGTAGAACAGGCAGTATCTGCTGCCCGTCAGCTATGTCAAAAAGGCCCTAAAATTGTCTTGGTTAAACATCTTAGTCGCGCAGGCTACCAAAAAGATAATTTCGAAATGTTGCTGGTGACTAAAGAGAATAGCTGGCATATCAGCCGTCCATTAATTGATACTGGTGAACGCCAGCCCGTTGGAATTGGCGATTTAACCAGCGGCTTATTCCTTGCTAATCTGTTGAATAGTTCATCATTAACAAGCTCAGTATTACAAGCTGCGTTGGAACATACGACAGCCGGTGTTTATGAAGTTATGCTGGAAACGCAAAAAAGCGGAGAGTTTGAGTTACAGCTGGTTGCTGCTCAGGATAAGATGGTGACTCCGGCCCATAAATTCAGCGCCGTACAGATTGACTAACAGTAAGATATTGCTTCCGGTAGCTTGTGAACCGGAAGCAATTATATCATCTTAATCCTTCCGCGTTTAAAGCATCCTGTACATGCGGACGCTGTTCGATTTTTTGTTGATAAGCATTTAAATGAATTAACTTGGAAAAATCTAAATTTAATTTGTATCTCCAGAAGTACGTTGTAAACAAATAAGCGTCCGCAACTGTAAAATGATCCCCGGCGATATATGCACGTTTTGCCAATATGCCATCAATATAAGTAAATTTAGCCAACAGCTTAGTAAAAACTGCGGAACGGTAATTTTCTGAGGCCGCCATTGTGGGTGATAATACCCAGAAGCTCTGATGAATTTCGCTAGCAATATAATTCAGCCACTCAATTTGCTGATAACGCTCTAAAGTACCTGCTGGAGCAGTTAGTTTCCTATCTGGTTTTTGATCGGCAATGTATTGCACAACCGCAGGCCCTTCAGTAAGGACAATATCATTGTCGAGTATGAGCGTTGGAACCTGCCCTTTGGGATTGATCTTGAAAAAATCCTGACCACGTTCAGTGGTTTTATTTTGCAGGTCTACTTTTTCAAGACTGAAATCCAGACCGGTTTCACGGAGAATGATATGTGGGGAGAGAGAACAAGCTCCGGGAGTATAATAGAGTTTCATATATAAACCCTTATTTATCAGTTTATTATATATCTCTTATCTTGAAGTCTATCAGGGATATGTGGATGCAACAAAAACAGACACAATATCAACACATTTTTATACCAGTAATTCGGATTATATCAATCTCCTTACCGAAGGTTAATGTAACATCGGGAAAACCAGATATCGTTCAGGTTTTCCCGGAGGGCATGCTGTTAGAACATTATGGTTTCCGCCAATGAATTTTTAGTCTTTTTTGTCGGAATAAGGGCGTACATATTTCATAATGCACTCCAGTTTTTCGCAGGTTTCCTGCCATTCTCTTTCGGGTTTTGAATCTCGGACCAGACCAGCACCAGCCTGTAGCCAACAGTCTTCTTTATGTTGATAAAGAGAACGCAATACCAGTGCTGCGTCTAATTTACCTGAACTATCCAATAGCATGACAGAACCACTATAAAGACGACGAGGCTCATTTTCATAATATGAAATAGCCTGTAAAGAGGTTTTTTTCGGGATACCTGAAGCAGTGACTGCCGGAAACAGAGCAATGAAAGCATCCCAACGATTTTTTTCTGGCCGTAGTAATCCTTTTACGCGTGATGCTAAATGTTGTACTGAACCACGTTCACGAATTGCCATAAATTCTGATACACAAAGTGTGTCTGCCTGACAAATCGGGGCCAATTCCTCTAATGCGAGTTTGGCTGATACTGCGTGCTCGGCAATTTCTTTCGGATCGGAAAGTAAATCTGCCCGCAGTTTTTGATCCTGTTCCTTATCATGTGTTAATGCTCTGGTTCCCGCCAATGGCTGGCTATTGACCCAACCCGTACCATCTGCCTCAACCACGGTTTCTGGACTGAAACCGTAAGCAGAAAACTCTTCATCCCGTAAGAAGAAAGAGCGGGCTGGAGTATTAGCCTGACGCCCCAACCAGTAACTGTGTGTTATATCCACATTTGAACCAAGCTGAACTTTGCGTGAGAGGATCACTTTTTGATAGTGGCCTGTGACAATATCTTTAACCGCACTTGTTACGTTGTCTTGATAATGCTTTGCCGCAATTGAGTTGCTGATACCTTTCAGCTCTTTTGTATATGGGAAGGTTGGAGCACCAGTTTGATCGGCCTGTCTGATTTTTTCACTCAATACAGTGAGCTGATTTTCTTCGAGTGTTCGTATCAGGACTTGCCCTTGAGTGATGCGTAATTCATGCTGTGGAACAGTGATTTTTATTAGTGCTTCATTTTTTTGTTTTAACGATGACGCTAATGGTATCCCGTATGCCATATGGGAAAACTCAAATAGTGCTCTGCCATAAGCACGCCAGTCTTTGATAGAAAGTTCACTGAGAACCTGCTCAAGTTTCTGGCTTAACGTACTGATATCGTACGGATGCTGACGACCTTTTGAGTCAATTAGTTGTCCGGATGCATGTGCACTTATCGTGGCTGCACAGCCAATTCCCAATGACCATTCGCCTTTGCTCTCATAGAGTGTGTAAGGGTGTGTATTATTATTTGTAAGATCTGAAAGCAAGTGGGCGACCAGATCTAATGGAGTGCTGGTAATGGCAATAGTGTGTTCATGATATTGTTGCATTGGGCTGTTATTCTCTTCGGCTTGTTTCATTTGTTCTGCGTGTTCTGTTTGCGCCATCTGTACTAACTGACGTTTGTCTATTTTTCCTACTGTGGTTAATGGCCAATACGCCACAAACAACCATTGGTCAGGGACTTTGTGGCGCTGAACACCTTTCTGCTGTAAAAATGCCTGCATCTGTATAGGTTCCGGCTGGTTAATACTTTTTGGTATGCAGGCACAAATTCGCTCACCCAAGAGTTCATCAGGAACAGCAATGACAACTGCATCATCGATACTTGGATATTGCAGCAGTAACGTTTCCACTTCTTGCGTTGAAATCTTCTCGCCACTGCGATTGATCTGCTCTTTAATACGTCCCTCAACGATCAGATTGCCGTCTGACCTCATCCGTACCAAATCGCCGGTACGATAGAATCCGTCAGAGGTGAAAGCGATAGTATTATGTTGCTCAGCGCGGTAATACCCCGTAATGGTATAAGGGCCTCGAGTAATCAGTTCACCGACTTCACCGGAAGGAACAGGTTGCAGATTAGCATCGACAATTTTGAGTTCATCTTCTGCCGATAGTGGGCGACCTTGAGTATTAATAATGACTTCATAGGGGTCATCCAGCCGGGTATAGCAAAGTAACCCTTCTGCGGTGCCAAATACCTGCTGCAAAGGGCCAAGGCGTGTCATCACCTGTTTTGCCAGTTCTGGAGTAAGTCTGCCTCCGCCAACCTGTAAACAACGTAAGGAGGAAAGATCACTTTGCTCCCAGTCACGAGCTTGTTCCCAGAGTCTGGCAAGCGCCGGAACTAACGCAACATGTGTTACTTTGTGTTGCTCAATCAATGGCATGGCTTCATCACAACTGGCGGTGTCACTTAAGAGAACACACCCTCCCTGAGAGAGTGTGCCCAGAATACCGGGGCTGCCTAAGGTGAAGTTATGTGCAATAGGAAGCACGGCTAAATAAACACTTTCGGTATTGACTGAACACAAACGGGCTGACAGGACAAAATCATAGGTATAGGCATCGTGAGTACGTGGAATTAATTTCGGTGTACCTGTTGTTCCTCCAGAAAGCAGAAGTATGGCAATATCACCGTAACAGGGGCCAGAGACAGAGGTATCGAGTGGTTCACCATCAATAGAGGACAAAGGAGTAAACTCTTCAGCTTGCCCATCAACAATAATATGTTTCATTTCAGGGCAGGATGCAGCCACTTCCCGCGCCATTTCTCGGTAATCAAAACCGTGGATACAATCAGGAATGATGTAAGCCACCGGCTGGGCAATCTGGCACAGTTCATGAACATCATGAGTCCGTTGCGTCGGCATTAATAATACTGGATGAGCACCTAATCTAAACAGAGCAAAACAGGTGACAACAAAAGAGATACAGTTAGGTAATTGCACCATGACATTATCACCATGACCGATTCCCCGCTGAGATAACCCACTTGCCAGCCTTTCCACAAGTTGATGCAGTTCATGGTAAGTCAGATGTTGCTCTTGATAGATCAGCGCTGTTTTATCCCCCCAGATTTTCGACCATCCGGTAAGCTGTTGGTCTATGGTTTTGCCATTCCAAAGATAGTCTGGCGTCATAGTAAAATTTTTTTCTGGGATTGAAGAAGATGCCATTATGCGAACTCCTGTGGATAAATATATTGCATAAATTGGGTAATGTGACGAATAAAACGTTGAGGTTCTTGAGTGACATAAAAATGATTGCCGATAATCTCCTGACAACAGTGCGAAAGATTTTGTTTGTCACCGGTAAGCCAGTGATGCCACTGCTGAACCTCCAGCGCGGAAGCTTCTTTGTCTTCGTTGCCATAAAGTAACAAGGTCGGTGTTTGCAGTTTTACCGAGTCAGACTGAATAACCCGGTGATAATGTTCCGTCGCCCAGAAATCAGCGCGCAGCATGGGTAAGAACATTTCCAGCAATCCGGGATCTTCGCGTAATACCGGGCTGCAACCGCCAATATCGATGAGTTGCTCAATGAATTCATGGTCAGGTAATCCGCTTAACTGACGGCGGGATTGAAGATGAGGAGCATGACACCCCGAAAGTACCAGTGCTTTAGGAGAACAGCTATGTTGTTCAAGGTGTTGGCAGGTTTCAAAAGCGATCTGGGCGCCCATACTATGACCGATCAGTATCAGGTTTTCTCTCTGGGCAGGAGTGAGTGACACGAGAAGCTCAAAAAGAGATTGTGCTAATGGAGCAATGCTGGTAGCTGCACGCTCATTCATGCGGCTGTCACGGCCGGGATAAATCACCAGCGAAACGGCAATATCAGGATTTTCCAGAGTAGCCCATTGGCGGAATGCACTGCTGCTGCCCCCAGCAAAGGGGCAGATTAATAGCGTGTACTTGGGTTCGCCACGAGGTGTCAGGCACGGACGAATCATTGGATGTACAGGGAGTCCCCATTTCATCAGTGTTCCTCCTTAATTAACATCAGTATTAGTAGTCAGCATTAATTGAGCCGGATCAATCCAGACCGGAGGCGGTAAATCCTGAGCAACAGGTTCTCCCATCATGCACAAAATCTGTTGCCATACACCTGCCAGCCGTCGTTGATAGTCATTATTGAAAGCCGGAGGGCAGAGTGCGCCATTCAATACAGAACTTAATGTATTAAGCAGGAATGCCACCCCTTCAGCACCATCACATTCAAATGCCGTCATCCAGTCTTTGGTTGCCGGGCAAAGAATTTGCGATGTTGTCTGGTGCTGATAAGCACCATCCGGTTGACTGGCTGTCAGATAGAGACTCTGATTACTATTCAGATGATTTGGAGCATGAAGAACGGGCGTCCAGATTACCGGCCCGTAACTGGCTTCTTGCGTCAGATAACCGGCAGGCCATATCAGTGTCATCTTGTGCATAACAAGGTTATGCATATCGGGATCTTTTGGGTCGAGATAAGATTGAACATCTAACGCTATGGTCGTCCCAGCCAAACACAATTCAAAACAATGAAATGCATGATTCCGTTGGCCCACATAGGTTATTTCGATCTGTTCCGGCCAATGGCAGGCTTGTAGCAACAAATCGAGGGCAGAAAACAGTAACTGGCGGCTGGTTGTCAGGTAGCCCTTTATCGGAGATTGCTGTGATAAGCGGCTAATCTGATGTGCAGCATGTAACCAACTTCTGCCAGCATGGCATTGGCTGTAGAAGCTGTTTACCCAAAATACAGCGCCTTGTTTTTCAGCGACTGATTGATGTCGCTTGATGGCTTCTGCATCAAGGGGATGCTCCTGAATAACAGAAATCCCCCTTGCTAATAGTGCCTGAGTTAATTGATCACCTTTACCACCAATTATTTCTGCGCGTATGACGACGCAGGCAATATCAATGTTGTCCGGCAATTCATCCAATGAACGATACAGTTGCACATTAAAATCACGGGCCAGTTGCTGTGTACGAGGGCTTCCCTGAGCCAGAATACCGGCCAGCTCCAGATTTGGTTGAGGTTGCAGGAATGCATTAAGGTACAGTTCACCAAATTTGGCACCGACAATGAGAACCCGCCTTGGCTTTATCATATGTTCTCCTTAACAGGCTCAATGGTCAGGGCTGAATCCAGAATGTTTTTCAGACAAATAACCAGAGAGCTGACATGGTTGTGTTGGAATAAGCTGTAGTGATTACCATCAAGTTGTGTCACGCTGACAGGCCCGAAAACCTGCCAGCCGAGATCCATTGAGGTCATTGTTGTCGGATCGAGGTAATCCATAAATTCAGGTAATACCTGATCAGCCCGGATAAGAGTGAAAGGCTGTGAAGTCTGTGGTGGGCAGTAATCAAGTAATGCACGCAGATTATGACGCCATACGGTATAAAGCTCAGTCAGAGAACCGTCAATCTGTGCCGATTTTGGCAGTGCATCATGCAGCGTTTGCAGGAATGCCTCGGTATCGGTTGTTATCGTTCGGTTATCCAGCAACAGATCTGGGAATTGCCCCTGTAAATCGCGCAGAAAATGACGATGACAGAACGTATCATCCAAAATCAGGTCAGGGCGTACGTTTGGCGCGAAACTATCAATCAGGATACAGTGAGAAACGTTTTCACCCGCAATTCGTAATTGATGTGCCATTTCATAGGCCACCAATCCGCCAAAAGACCATCCAGCCAGCGCATAAGGTCCTTCAGGCTGGAATGTACGGATTCGGTTAATATAATCAGCCGCCAATGCTGCAATAGTCGGTCTGCCAGTATTCAGATTATCCGGTGAAAATGCTAACCCAATCAGGCGTTGATCGCCGAAATTGGCTGCCAGATGACGATATCCCAGCAGATGCCCGCCAATAGGGTGGACGATAAATAAAGCCGGTTTTTCAGTACGTCCCTCGTTTAAGATTACCCCCTGGCAGATATCTTCCGGTTGATGTTCAATAAATTCAGCCAATGAATGCACGGTATCGTAGGTTTGCAGCAGGCTGAGCGGATATTGGCGATTGAACGTCCGGTTGATTTTCACCATTAACCGTACCGCTGCCAGAGAATCGCCTCCAAGCGTAAAGAAACTCTCATGGATGTTGATACCCTGTTGCTCTAATACAGATTCCCAAAGGTTTAATACTGTTTGGCCTGTAGCGTTTAGAGTTACCGCCGATGGTGTTGAAGTCATGTCTTGTGTTTCTTCAACCAGAGTAACTAATGTGCGTTTGTCGATTTTACCGTTATCGGATACAGGTATCGCATCGAGAAGAATAAATCGCTGCGGGCACATCCAAATGGGTAAAGTTTGCTGCAACCAGTGAGGCAGTGTTGGTAAAAGCTCGGCAGATTGCGGCGCGTTATCAGTTAAACGTAATCCCGCAACCAGTTGTAATGCGCTGGTTGATGTTGTATGAGCAAATACACTCGCTTGTTGTATCGCAGGATGTTCACATAAACGGTGCTCAATTTCTCCTAACTCAATCCGGTAACCTCGGATTTTAATTTGATGATCATTGCGCCCCAGAAATTCGATATTCCCGTCCGGCAGCCAGCGGCCTAAATCACCGGTACGGTAAAGCCGTTCACCTGTTTGAGGGTGTGTGATAAAAGCCTGTTTCGTTTTTTCAGGATCGGCCCAATAACCCTGTGCCAGACCTTGTCCACCAATATACAGTTCACCTGTTACCCAGACAGGGCAGGGCGAAAGGACTGAATTAAGTACATAGAAAGTCTGATTAGCCAGAGGCTTACCATACGGGATACTGCGCCAGTCTGGATTGACTTGTACGATAGGATAAGCAATAGACCAGATTGATGCTTCGGTTGCACCTCCTAAACTAAGAAGGTTTAACTCAGGGTGAAGCGCATATAATTTGGCTGGTAAATGGGTTGGTATCCAGTCACCGCTCATTAATATCCAACGCAGGTTATGTAATGAACGGGGGCTGTGTAATAAACGGGAATAGCTACGGGCATATTCCTCAAGCAGTTGCACAAAGGCGGGAACAGAGTTCCAGACTGTCACCGATTCTTGTTGTAACCATGCTAATAACTTGTCCGGCTGCTGATTGTCACCCACAGCAGGAATAACCAGTTTTGCCCCACAGCTCAGCGTGCCGAACAGGTCATAAACGGAGAGATCGAAGGTTAATTCTGAGATTGCCAGCACACTATCGTGTTCGTTAAGGGCAATACGCTGATTAATATCGAGAATAGTATTGACCACACTCTGATGATCAATCATGACACCTTTTGGTATTCCGGTAGAACCGGAGGTAAAAATAACATAAGCCAGATCTTCAGGGTGTACAGATAAATCAGGTTTGCTGGTGGCTGGCAACTGGTTGAGTAATGTTTCATTCAGAGGGATAACCTGAACACTGTCAGGCCAGTTCAATTGCTGGGCAAACTTGGGTTGAGTCAGTACGGTATCAACTTCCCCTGATGCTAATAGCTGATGAATCCGCTGTTGCGGATAGCTGGCATCAATAGGCAGATAAGCCCGTCCTGCTAATAAAATGGCAATAACGGCAATAACCTGCTCCCGGCCTTTTTCCATCACCACACCAATCAGAGGTGAAGTCTGATTTTCTTGTGCTTGCAGATGAGCTGCCAGTGTCAGGCTTTGTGACCACAACGTGCGATAGTCTAACTGACAATAGGCATCGACAACGGCGATATGTTGCGGATAACGATTTACTGCCTGTTCAATCAACGAGCAAAGAGTATGTGGCGGAAAATCACGGGTTGTTAAATTGCTATTCCGGCACAAAGCGCGATCATACGTCGGGAGCCAGTCAGGAAGCGGCGTATCCCACAGGTAGTCCGGTTCAAGCAGGGTAGCAATAGCGGCCTGATAGTGAGCAAACATGTTTTCTGCTACCTGAGGCTGGAACAGTTGCGGCAGGATCGCCCACTGTATGGTGACACCACCTTCTGCACCGGAAATCAGCATACAGTCAAGATAAACATGGGGTGTTTGCGCCCCAAAGAGATTGAGTGTTCCTAATCCTGATGGTCCTTTACCCGCAGTTCCGGTTGTATCATTGAATACGATTGGCATACCGGCATTCAGGTTATGGTGATGCTGATTTTTCTCCCTGAGTACCCATTGCCCGTCAAACAGTGCGTGTTGAAGATCCGCTATCCACTGTTTTTGAATCCGGTTTGCAGCATCGCTGAATCCAGAGATATTGCGTAAATCGACTTCCAGCAATGAGGTGGTGGATAAATTACCGACCAGCATATCGCAATGTTGTGGCATTAACAGGCGGTTGCCATGCAGGACATTGATAGTGAAATGTTCGCTGTTACTCCATACCGATAAAGTATGGGCGAATAGTGTAAGCATCATTTGGAACGGTGATATGCGGTGCTCTGCTGCACGTTGTTGCAAACATTGCCATTGTTGTGGGCTGATATAGGCCGTCAGGCACTGCTGATCAAGCTGCTGAGACTGGTGATCTTTCAGGGGTAACATCGGGGCATCTGGCAATGAAGGTAAACGATCAAGCCAGTATTGCCGGCTTTGTTGCCAGAGTATTTCGTTTTTTTCATTCTCCAGAGCCTGAATATAGTCAGCAATCGTCACTGCCGGTTGTTCTGGTTGCCAGTCAGGTCTCTGATACCAGTGATGTAAATCACGCAGGATTAAGGTCAGACTTTTGCCATCTGCTACCAGTAAGTCAATAGTCAGATGCAGTAAGTGTGTCCGGTCATCAGTATGGTACAGGGTTAAATCAAATAATGGCCAATTATCGCTGGGAACACCCTGAGTACGCAGAGTATTACGGGCGTTGTTCAGTTGTGTCTCGCACTCCTCTTGTGGCATATCACGACAATCAATAACTGTCGGCGTATAGCAGGGTACTGTCGGCAGAATATGATACTGGCCTTCGTTTACGTAACCGCGTAATTGACTATGATGGTTTATCACACGGTTCCACGCGGCAGTGAAACGAGGTAGATCAAGGTCATCAATAGCCAGTTCGGCATAGAAGTGGGCAATACCATTGCCAAACTGAAACAGTTGGCTTTCTCCCAACCAATAAGCATATTGCAGAGCGGTGAGTGGCAGAATCTGCTCTGATGCTGGCTCTGTTTGATGTGGAGTAACCACAGTTGTTGAATGTGTCTCAATACTCCGCAAAGTATGACAAAATTCCCTCAATTTAGGGTATTCAAACAGTTGTTGCAGATTGGCCTGTTCATAACCCTGACGACGAAGCTGCACTATCATACGGGTAGCAATCAGGCTATCACCACCACTTTGGAAAAAGTCACTGTGGCGCTGAATTGTCTGAGGAAGCAGTGAGTTCCAGAGCTGAATGACTTGCTGTTCAATATGGTGAAGCTGGTCATCTGCTGCTTCTGGTTGTCCGGCTTCCATAGTGACCGATTGTTCCATGTTATCTTTCACGGTCATGGTTGGTAATGCTGTCAACGGTAACTGCTCTTGCTGCTGAATATGCAATGAGTAAGGCAGGGCAGAAAATTGTACCGCGATTTCATCAACATTCAGTCGTGTCTGCTGTTCGGATCGCGCCAGAATCAATTGTTGGTAAAGCTCCGGCCCATCTTGCCCCGGCCATTCCAGTGAAACCTGATAACCGGATTTCTCCAGACATTGACGCCAGTCAGCAAGTTCCAGCAATGCACTGCTATCTTGTTCATCATTGCGATCATCAGCCCAGACATTAATACCTTCAATAAATCCGACACTGGCGAGTTGCATAGCACTGTCGCGTTTGGTGGATTCAATAATAAGCAGCCAGCCCCCGGCTTTGAGTAACCGGGACAGACGTTTCAGGGTATTTTTGAGATGGATGGCATCATGTAAGACGTTAACCGCTATGATCAGGTCATAACCAGCATCAGGATGTTGGCTAAAATCAATACGTTGATTAATGTCGAACAGGCTAAATTTTACGGTTTCGCCATAGTGATTAAGGGACTGACGGGCATCATCCAAAAATAACGGTGAAACATCAGTAAAGTGATAACTTTCAATGAATTGATGGTTCTGTTTAAGCACTTTTTTTGATGTGGAAGCTGTGCCTGCGCCGATCTCCAGCACAGTGAAATGTTCGGATGTCTGGCTCAATTGTCGGACAATTTCAGCGGCTGACTGATTCAGGCAATGTAACGCCGGGTTTTCACTGTAAAGGCTGGCTGTAGTCTGTTTGTCGGTAAACAGCAGTTCCAATGCATTGCCACATCCGGTAAGCAGGATGTCATGTTGGTCAATGCAGGCTGCAACATAACGGCTGATGGTTTGGCACCATACCGCATCATCCAGTTTTGCTGTAGGAACAGGGATCTGAGTGAGCGGTTGCAGGCAGCGGTATCCCCCCGCCGTTTTTTCCATGAACCCTTGTTTGCTTAATAATCCCAGCCATTGGCTCAGCAGGCGTTGATATTGTGGTGCCAGTTGTAAACGTTGTTCAATTTCTTCACGGGAATGACATTGTTGTGAAGAGGTAAACAGATCATGGCGTAATAAGGTCTGGCCCAGACCCAATAACGCTTGTTGTTCAATATGTTGCCAGGATCGTTCAAATGCCTGTTGTTCCGTTAATGTCGGCAGTGGTAAGGCTTTAGTGTTTATTACCAGCGGCTCTGAAAACGACGGCTTTGGCAGCGATAATGACAAATTATCTTCTGCTACCAGCCATAAATTGTAAGCCTGAGTATCATCCTGACGTGGCTGGATTTCTGCTAACCGTATTTCAGGCTGAGAGCGCAGATATTGTTCGGCCTGATGCAATGCAGGGTGTTGTGGCCAGAAGTCATAACGCGCATGACCGACAGGCGGCGTACTAAGATCGTAATGTTCCAGACGTTCAGGCTGGCGGCTGATTTGTACAACGTGTACTAACAACGCGTTATAGGCAGCAAATAGTGCTTCAATGACGCCTGCTTCCAGTACATCATCCATGCAATACCAGTTAAACAGCAACGCATCATCCACTTCCATAACCTGATGATCCAGCCAGACTTGTGGCGTTTGACTCAGCACAAAGACCGGATCACCCAATAATTGAGTGATGGATTGTTTTATTGCCACACCTTCTTGTGCCATTCCCAACATACTGGTGAAAACAACCGGAGTCAGGGGTTGCCTGTTTTGTGCTTCACCCGATTGCTGGCGAGCCAGTTCCCTCAGTACTTCAACCCCATTGACATGACTATGACTCAACCGTTGCCAGAGCAAGGCCTGAGTTTTTTCCATGCTGGCACGCAGGGAGGTGGTTTTGCGTAAATCAAAATCCATCAGCATGACTGAGGTAAAATCGCCAATCAGCTCCTGAACCTCTGGATGAAAAGGCTGACGGTTAAAAAACGTCAGATTGAGGGTAAATAGCGGATGGCGGCTGTACCATTCAAGCGTATGGGCAAACAGAGTCAGCAGACCGGCGGAAGGTGTGACTCCCCATTTTTTCCAGCTTTGTTTAAGTACCTGCCAGTCAGATTGTGCCAACCGGCCTTCATAAGTCGTGAATTTCGGCTGGCTACGTTGAGGTAACTGTGGGTTCAACGGTAATCTTGGTGCCGGAGGCAGTAAAAGCAATTGTTCCTGCCAGTATGCCCATGATGTGCGCCACTCTTTACTTTCACGCTGTGCCTGTTCTGCCATCACATAGTCGCGGAAAGTAAATGCTTGCGGAGCCAGTGGTTGTTGCTGGTGATAAGCGCGTTGTAAATCGTCCATCATGACCCGGAAACTCTGTACGTCAAACTGCAACAGATCCAGATTCATATGTAAGCGGCAACGCGCATTTGGTAGCAGGGAAACCGAGACTTCAAACAATGGCCACTGTTCCGCCGGAGGCACCTGATAAGAGAGAGTATGACGACGCTGAGCCAGAGCCTTTTCACAGGCTGTATCGTTCAGTGCTCGCAAATCATCCTGTGATAAAACATACCAGGGCGTTTCAGGCAGAATTCTCTGTTGCCCCTCTTCATCAACGATCATGCGTAACATACCATGACGCTGAATTAAGGCATTCCACGCCTTTTCAAAACGTAGGATATCAAAGCTGTTTAGTGCCAAATCCCATTCAAACAGGACATGACATGCCACACCACCAAAATCAATAGCCTGAGTACGACCAACCCAGTAAGCATGCTGAATTGGTGTCAGAGGAAATGGCTCATGCTGTTGGGCACTGTCAATAATGATCTCAGGCTGAGGAGATACAGAGGCCTGTTCAGGCAATGTGTCGCCAATAAGCGTATTAAGCCCCTCCGGTGTCATATTCTGATAGGCCAGTTCAGCGGTTAATCTGAAACCAAATTGCTGGTGGATCACGGTATTTAATTCAAGAAACAGTAAGGAATCCAAACCAATTTGCAGTAGATCCTGTTGTGGCTCCAGATGTTCAGGCTGTTCTAAGCGCAATAATGTCGCGATATGCTGACGTAGCCAATGAAGCCGCTGTTCACTGTCCTGACAGAGTAGGTTATCAGTCGGAAGTGCTGATATTGGTGTTGTAGCGGTATGAGCCGTCTCAGCCTGTAAACGTCGCAAAATTTCAGGATGATGCTCATCTAACCGCATTGCCAGATAGCAAGGAGAAGCGGTACGCAGAGATTGATTGAGATGCCAGATACCCTCATTGATACTGAATGGTAACATGCCATCTTGCGCTAGTTTTTCCACTAATCGCCGATCGCTGGCCATGCCAATGCCGCCCCAGACGCCCCAGACTAACGTTTTTACCATCAATGTATTTGCCATAAGCGGATCGGTTGCGGTCAGTGCTAAAGACTCCAGGCAGGCATTGGTGATGGCATAAGCACTTTGTCCCTGAGCACCCAGCATTGAAGCGGCGGAGGCATGAAGCAGCAGGTATTGAGCTTTATGTTGCTGAAGTATGGCCTGCAACGTTGATGCGCTCTGTGCTTTTACGCGTAACATGTGCGACAGATGCTGCAGCTCAAGTCTAGCCAGAGGAGTGTGATCAGCAATACCGGCGGCATGAATTGCGCCAGCAATGCCGCCTTCTTGTGCCAGTGATTGCATGGCATGTAACAATGTTGGTGTGTCAGTGACATCAACATTAATCCAGCGTATTTCGCATTCTTTACTCAGTGACAGCTCTTGGACAAAAGTATCCCAATCCTCATGTTTGCGGCGGGCAAACACCGCAATTTTGCGTGCGCCGTGAGTCAGCAGCCAACGGATAGAAATTTGTCCGATCCCGCCCATACCGCCGGTAACGATGTGCCAACCCTGATGGGGAATCGACATGGGTTGCTGGGATATGACAAGTGGTTGGCGCTGTAAAACAGGTATGGCGATTTGATTTCCGCGCACTTTCAGCCAACGATGCTGCTCATTAAGATAACTGAGTGCCAATAACAACGCATCGGTGTCATTGATATCGCCGATATCAATTGCCTGAATATGGCGGTGGGGATACTCTTCAACCGCGACCCGCAACAACGCCCAGATAGCGTATTGAGCGGGATTGATATCCTCTTTTGATAAGGTGCTTTCAGGTTGAGCACAGCAAGTTATAACAGTTAAGGATGTCGTTTCATCACGTTGTAATTCACTAATCACCTGATCACACAATTCAACAACATCATCACTCTGAAGCAGTAATAATGTATTCCTGCTTTCCGGCTGTAAATTTAGGCCAGCCTGACACCAATGTTGAGCAACTTTCTCACTCGCTGTTGATGAACGAAGAGTATAGGGTGTTGAAGATCTTGGTTTATCTACCGTAGTGATGGTGCGCCAATGCAGGACATAGTGAGTATCAGGACATGGCTGTGGTGCAGGAAGCCATGCTTTTCTCATCGTTGGTATTGTCACCAATTGGCGGGGTAGGTCAGCTCTGTCACTCATCAAGGCGAATAAACGTTCTCCAGCATAGATCAGAGCAGGAAAATCGGTGAGTAAGTTTGCTTCCAATAAGCGGCGCTTAGCATATGGCAGAGTACGGTGAGGGCGATACATTTTACTGACTGTTGGCCCGACAACTTCTCGGTAATAGCCTTGCTGAACACAATGGTTCAATAGTTGTTCCAGCAAAGGGCACCAGCAAGGTTGTAGTCGCCCGGCCCGAATTGTGTCAATGGCACTGAAACCTTGTTCAGTCTTTTGCCCATTGCATTGATAAACCAGTGCATCGGTATACAACGCCCGAAGTAGTGCTGCATCGGCGTTTTGCTCAATGGCAGGATTGAGCAGGGAGTTAATATCAAGCCCGACATCAGCATTGCCTGAATATTGTACAGGGTGGTATTGTGCTGCGTTGGTGTTCTGGAAGCTATAATATTGTTTATCAAATGGATAGAGCGGAGCATGGCATTTTGATCCGGTAAACGGAAAAATACGCGGCCAGTCAAGATGTGCACCGGCACAGTAGAGTTGCATTAGTGCTGTTTGCTGAGCTGTTTCTGGAGTGCTCTGACGAGAGGCTCCGGCAACCCAGATTTCATGCGGCAAACTGATACGTCGCCCGATCCCGGTCAGTGGTGCGTCAGCACCAAATTCAACGAATAATGACACGCCTTGTTGACGGGCAAACTCAATCGATTGATGGTAACGCACCGTCTGACGCATATGCTGACACCAGTAGTCTGGTGAACCTAATTGCGCGGTAGTTGCAATATCTGCTGTCAGGGTAGAAATTAACGGGATGCCCCCCGATACAGGCTGTAGCTGATTGCTATGCAGGGGAAAATGCTGAGAAAATTCTTCCAGAATGGGTTCAAGCATGGCTGAATGGGCGGCGCAGGCAACATTAAGGCGCTGGTAACGGATCTGCTGCTGTTCCAGACGTTGTGTCAGTGTGTCAATTTCTGTTTCTGTACCTGCCCAAACCCAGTGTTGCGGGCTATTGCAAACCGCCAGATCTAATGCCAGTGAATGCGTAAGAGGAAGAATATCTTCTTCGTTGGCAAAAACTGCCAACATTGCGCCCCCTTGTGCACATTTCTGCATTAACTTGCCCCGTACTGCGACCAGTGGCATCATTTGCTCCGGCGTGAAAATCCCGGCAACAACGGCTGCGGCAAATTCGCCAACCGAGTGTCCCAAAACGTAATCCGGTTTTAATCCCAGTTCCTGCCAATGTGCCGCCAGCGCAATCTGATGCGCCACAATAGCGGGTTGTGCATATTCCGTGGTCGCTAATGCGGCATCATGTTCTCCGAACATCACTGCTTTTAATGGCAGAGCTAATTCAGAAACGCAGGCAGCACAGCAACGATCCAACATGGCGGAGAAAACGGGAGAGCTGGCATACATTGCTTTTCCCATGCCTGACCACTGGCAACCCTGACCGCTGAATTGCCACAGTTGCTTGTTTTCACTCCTGACTTGCCCGCTGAAAATATCCGGTGTCGGGTGCTGGTTCGCAAAAGCGGATAAGCTCGCGGCATTTTTTGCGGTATTTTGTGGTGTGAGTGTCAACGCTAAACGACAGGGGAATGAAAGATCACGCCCCTGTAAAGCCGTCCAAGCCAGATCGGCAACATTTTCTGAGGTAAGTGCAGTTGCGTAGTGTTGTGCTAATTGACGTAGTGAAGATTCAGAAGCAGCAGAAAGCAACAAAGGTGTGTTATGCCTATGAGCCTGCGTATTGCTGACTCGGTGACGCTGTAACTTTTCTGGCAATGACTGAACGATGATATGGCAGTTAGTGCCGCCAATACCGAATGAAGAAACGCCCGCAGTACGTAATTCTTGTGTCCAACGCTGTCCTTGTGTTGCCAGCCTGAATGGGCTTTCTTCCAGCCGTAACGCCGGATTGGGTTGCTGCACATTAATAGTCGGAGGAATGTAACCATGCCAGACTGACAGCACCGTTTTAATCAGACTGGCAATGCCCGCAGCAGTATCAAGATGGCCGATGTTGCTTTTCACTGAACCGAGGTAACAACGCGGTTCAGCCGCACTACGCCCGGAGAATATGCTGCGTAATGCCTCAACTTCTATCGGATCGCCCAGTGATGTCCCTGTGCCATGTGCTTCAATCATCCCGACATCATCAATGCTGACATCTGCCAGTTGTAATGCTTCGTTAATCACACTGCGCTGACCACTAACCGAAGGGGCAGTAAAACCAACTTTGTCACTGCCGTCGTTATTAATGGCACTGCCACGCAATACCGCCATAATAGGATCGCCATCGCGTAGCGCATCGCTCAGACGCTTCAGCGTAACAACACCAACGCCATTACTAGCATAAGTGCCGTTAGCCTGACTATCAAAGGGACGGCAATGTCCATCCGGTGAGAAGATCATTCCCGGCTGATACAAGTAACCGCTTTCTTGTGGAAAAGAAACCGCCACACCACCGGCCAGCGCCATATCACATTCACCGGAACGCAAATTTTCGCAGGCCATATGTACAGCAACCAGTGAACTTGAACAGGCTGTCTGTACTGTCAGTGCGGGACCTTTCAGATTTAGCTTATAGGCGGTACGTGTTGCAAGATAATCTTTATCATTGCTCATGAGCGCCTGTAGCCCTTTCACTTTAGCAATATCGGTCATAGTGAATTGTGCCCATGAAGGCCAGGTGCTGACCCGGCTACTGGCGAAAACGCCTGTTTTCAGGCGTACATTGCGTGGTGAATAACCGGCATGTTCAAGGGCATGCCAGGCTGTTTGCAGAAACAGGCGTTGTTGAGGATCGAGCATTTCTGCTTCCTGACGCGAATAGCCAAACAGTGTGGCATCAAATTGTTCCGCATCTTCTAATATCGCTGCCTGATTGACAAAATTCTCATTTGTAATGATTTCAGGTGGAATACCTGTATCCAATAATGTCTGGCGGGAGAGTGTGGTAGTACACTCAATCCCCTGTTGCAGGTTATGCCAGAAAGCAGCGCTATCCGGTGCCTGTGGAAAGCGACAGGCGAGGCCAATCACTGCGATGGGATCACAATTATCGTAGTGAGGCGTTAAATCAGTCATTATGCAGCTCCTTGATGACGTTTTTCCCGTTGTTGCAGACGCTTTTGTTGTTGACGCTGACGAAGAGCAATCGACGATTGATTTCTGCTTTGCGTCTCTTTTCGACAATGCAGACTGAGTGCTTCTGGTGTTGGATAAGCAAATAAATCGGTAACAGCAAGATGGTGAAAACCAGCATGTTGTAATTTTTGGTGTAATTGAATGAGCTGTAGTGAATTGGCTCCGGCATCAAAAAAGTTCTGCTGGATATTGATGGAGTGGTTAGTTACCGATAAAAACAGGCGTTGAATTTCACCGCACATCTGTGGGTCGCATCCTTCCTGACCTGATAATGCAACAACGGATGCGTTATCTTTGGCTGCGTTATCTTTGACTGTATTGCATGCAACCATATATTGCTGGCGTGGTATCAGTTGTTCCAGCGCCGAACTCCAGCTTTCTGGCTGCGCCGCGAGAGTGCGTAATAGCGCTATATAGCTGTTAAACATGGTTTGCAACTGATGCGGTACAAATAACTCTTCCACTGCATCCCAGTTCAGGCAAAGCTCATCATCAGATTCGTAAACCTGATGATCCAGCCAGATTTGCGGCGTTTGCGAGATACCCCAAACTGGTTTCATCCATGATGAGCGTGAGAGAAATTGCCCTTCATGAGTGCCTAATGCACTGGTGAAAACAACGGGCATAATGGCTGCATCCGGGCCACGATGTTGTGCCAGTTCACGCATGACTCTGATTGCCGAAATATGGCGGTGATCCAGATCCTGCCATAGTTGTTGCTGTAACCGCCGTGCGCTGGATAACCAGTTTTTCTCCGGATGCCATGCGAGAAGTGACAGTGAAGTAAAATCACCCAGAATATGGTTAATGTCCTCATGCCAATGCGGGCGATCGAACAGGGTAAGATTCAGAGTTAACTCCGCACTGGTGCTGAACGCAGAGAGCACAGCAGCATAAGCTGCAATTAAGAGGGCAGAAGGTGTTATCTGGTGTGGGGCAGCATGTTGTTTCAATTGCTTCCATTCATGTGCCGATAACCGATCGCTGTAGCGCACAAAGCGGGGGGATTGCACACTTTCCGGTGTAACGCGCAATGGTAATTGTGGCGCCAGTGGTAAAGTTTTCACCTGCTCTTGCCAATATTGCAACGAACTCTGATGCACGGGGATTTGTTGCTGACGTAACACACAATCCCGGAATGTGATGTTCAGTGGTGGTAACTCTTGTTGTTCGTTGAGATATAGCTGTTCTAATTCAGCCAGCAATATCTGCATACTCAAACCATCTAAGAACAAGTTGTCCAGACTGACAAATAATCGGCAGACCGGGCTGCTGTCTTGGGCAAGCTGGAAATCGAAGACCGGCCAGTGTCCGGCATCTAATACCTGATGTGACAAACGTTCACGTAATGCATTCGCCTCAGTAATATCAGTGAATTGGTGCTGTGTGACTGAAAAGAGAGGGACATCTTTCAATATTTGCTGTTGCCCGTTAATCACTATCGTTCTAAGTACCGGATGACGCTGGATCAGACGGTTTAATACCCGGTTCAGGCGTTGAACATCCAGTTGTTCTATCCGGTACTCGATAAAGAAATGTGCGCCAACACCACTCAGGGTAAAACCAGAATGGCGTCCAACCAGATAAGCCTGTTGTACTTCAGTCAGTGGGAAGGATTGATATTTATCCTCATCTTGCTGTTTTGATATTGAGTATGTCTTTGATGACATGTCAGACAGAGGAGCCAGCAGAGGAGAAAGTGTTGTGGTGAATGCCGCTAATTGCGGGTTGCGGAAAAGATGGTTCAGTTCACCTTTCAAGCCTTGTTGTGCCAGTTCACCGATCAGACGTGTAGCCAGAAGGCTATCACCACCCAGTTGGAAAAAGTCGCTGTTACGATCCGGCAGCTCAGTATTCAACAAACGTTGCCAAATGGCAGCAACTGTTTTTTCCTCTGCATTTAACAGAGTCATGTCATTCGGGTGCAGCCCGTTTTCGGTTTTTGTGGCGGACAGTAAGCCCTGCGCCAGAGCCTTACGGTCGATTTTACCATTAGGTGTCAGAGGAAGATGGGGCATAACCTGCAAGCGTTGTGGGATCATATACCCCGGCAGGTATTGTGCCAGTGCTGATTTAATTTTTTCCCGATCAGGTATCGAGACGTTTTCACTTGCCTGCATCAGGAACAGATTAAGGTTGCCAAGGGTAATTGGGGTTTCTGTCTGTAGTGGCAGATGAGATAACCATTGCGACGCAGAGCGTAGCTGAATACCGTGAGGTGAGAGTAACTCAGTGGTAATCAGAGAAACAGGTGAAGCATGGTGTAACTCGACAGCCAGTATTAACGCACCGGGTTGTGCCAAAGGCATCAGTGCCCTGATACAGTCTGTCGGATTTTCTTCACGGTGCAGTACATTGTTCAGCAAGATAATATCTGCCTGATGCTGTAGTGATTCAGGAATTTGCTCAGGCCAGCGTTTTATTGATACATGGGGGTGGGCATTTAACCGGGTTTGCATTTGGTTAATAAGTGCCTGAGAGCGCTCAAAACCAATATAGGACAGATGTTGTTCGGTAAGCTGTTCTGCCAGCCATCGGGCACAGAGACCACTACGGGCGTCAAACTCCATCACAGTAACAGGGCGTTGTAACCGTTGGGAAAGCGTAACGATAATCTGTTTTAAACCAGCTAACCATTGTTGAGTTTCGGGTAAGACAAAGAGCTGCTTTTCCGGTGCAAACTGCGGGTCATCAAGCAAGGTGACTGCGGTTTGCTGTCCGGTCAGAATACGACGCAGCGTAGAATGCCAACGCTCAGGGATACATCCGACGTTATTTCCGCTATGGGATATTGAGGATAATAGCCCAGCCTGATAGACGTGATGTGCAGATCCCGCCAATAGATTGCATTGGCAAAGATAGGCCAGCATCCGGGCAAACCAACCATGATATTCTGCTTGGGGCTGATAATCGTTCAGACAGGCAGTGAGAGATTGGGGAGCAGTAAACGTAACACCATAACGAGACAGATGTTCCAGTAAAAATGTTGCAACCTGAAGTTCACTATTGCCATCAGTTGTAGCTGTCTTATTGATAGTGGCATGTATTGCAGGGAAAAGATCACGGTAGGTTGCCGGTAACTGAGAAGCACGGTTTATGCGCTGGTATAAAGAGTCGCCTTCCAATTCAAGAAAGGCCACCAGTGACTTTTCTTTTTCGCCACAGGTTAACGCAACACCTTTACGAATACCGGTTACTTGATTGAGTGCCGCATCAACTTCGCCTAACTCAATACGATATCCCCCGATTTTGACCTGACTGTCGCGGCGTCCCATAAATTCCAGCCAGCCTTCGGGATGATAACAACCCAGATCACCCGTTCGATACCAGCGTTCTCCCTGATCGACAACGAATTGGGCTGTAGTGCGTTCTTCATCATTAAAATAGCCGAGTGCGACACCCGCTCCACCAATCCAGAGTTCACCGATAACCCAGTCAGGGCAATCCTGCCCATCTTCACCCACGACACGGTAACGCTGGTTAGCCAGAGGATAACCATAAGGGATAGAACGCCACTGCCCATCAACTTCGTTGACGATATATTCATTGGACCAGATAGCGGCTTCCGTTGCTCCTCCCATTGCGCTGAGTACACCAGCAGGATTGAATGCGTGGTAACGTTCAGGCAGTGATAAGCCGATCCAGTCTCCGGATAGCATCACGGTACGAAGCATTTTGGGTGTATCGACTTCCATTCCTTCACAATAGGTCAGCAACATATCAAACAGTGCCGGTACACTGTTCCATAACGTAATATTGTGTTGCCTGATTAACATTTCCCAGCTTGATGGATCACGGCGTTGGGCTTCATTAATGAGTACTACTGTTCCTCCGGCACTGAGCATGCCAAAGATGTCGTAAACGGAGAGGTCGAAATGCAGTGCGGAGAGTGCCAGTAACCGATCATGGCTTTGAACCTGATGACGACGGTTGATGTCCAGACAGGTATTCAGTGCACTTTGGTGACTGATAACGACACCTTTCGGTATGCCCGTTGAGCCGGAGGTGTAAATGATATAAGCCGGATCTGTGACATTGCGTGCAGTCATGTGGGTTAAAGGTAATTGCTGATCAGCCTGATGCCATGAAATACAGCGTATGTTTTGCGACCAATCGGAGTGCTGTTGCTCCGGATCAATGACAACCACAGCGATGCCGGCACTTTCGCAGATAGCTCGACGCCGGTTTAATGGCTGATCCGTAGGAATAGGAACGTAAACCCCTCCGGCATAAAGGGTGGCTAATACTGCAACGATTTGCCCGATGCCTTTTTCCATACTGACTGCGACTCGATCTCCCGGCATAACCGACATTTTTTGCAGTGAGGCTGCTAATCGGCGGGCTGCCAGACTGAGTTCGCCATAACTGATTTCTTGATTGTGATGAGTCACCAGTGCAATCGCATGGGGAGTACGCTCTGCCTGTGTAAATAGGCCTTCATGCAACAGTTTGTTGGGTAATGCTGTAATAGTGTTATTGATTTTGCATCGCTGGTGGTATTGCGATTCAGGCATTAAATCCGGCAGTTTTTCACTCCACTGCGGGGAATTTTCCGTCAGGCTCTGAATAAGCGCTTGGTAGGCAGTGAATAAGGTATCGATTAAGCCGTCAGGGAAGAGTTCATCATTACTGTCCCATTGAATGTTCAGTGTGTTTTCATGTTCAAAAGCAACGAAATCTAGCCATACCTGAGGGGTTTGTGATAGCCCCCAACCGGGTTTTCCCAGAGTATCGTGGGTATTCTCACCATATAAAGGTCGGCCTAAATTACTGGTGAAGACAATGGGAACCCCGTGTGGATGGGTGCCGCGTTTTTTTAGTTCACGCAGCACTTCTACACCAGACCAGTGACGGTGTTCGTATGCCTCGGCAAAGGTTGTCTGTGCATTCTGAGCCAGTTGGCAGAACGGTAAATTACCCGCAGGGATATCCAGTAGCAGGATATTGGTAAAGTCAGCCAGAATGTTATCAACCGCAGAATGCAACGGTGCTCTGTCAAATAGTGTCAGGTTAAATAGTAAGTGAGTGGCGCTATCCTGAGTTGCCTTATCCTGTGTTGTGTTGCCCTGTGTGGTATTATTCCAGCGACATAATAAAGCAGCAAATGCCGTTGCTAATGCCATAGTTGGTGTTACACCATTTTGCTGCGCGAGGTGTTTAAAATGTTCCCAATGTTCAGGAGATAAACAGAAATGTCTGCGTTGAATGCGGACATTTTTTATCAGGGCCGGATCTTTAGCCAGAGGAAGCTGAGGAGCTGGTGGCAAGGTGTCTAACCGGTTACGCCAGAATGTTTCGGCCTCCTGTCTGGCCTGCCTGAATTGAGCCTGATATTGCGCGAGGTAACTGCAAAAATCATAGTCAGAGGCTATGGCTGGCAAGTGACGTTTGGCAATTAATGCAGCCAGTTCAGTAAAGAACAGGCTGAAACTGGCCGCATCCATGATCAATAAGTCAATATTCGTATGCAGACGATGCTGATTATCACCGAACAGGCTAAGTTGAATATCGAAAGTTTCTCCTTTTTCAACCTGTAATACCCGATGACTGAGTTGTTCACGAAGGTTAGCCAGTGCCTGTTGCTGCTCATTGGCTGTCAGGTGACGCAGATCGTGAACGGTTAATTTTTGCCAGTAAGCATTAGCCATTCCTTGCTGGCGACCATCTGGCAAAAACTGTACACGTAACATGGGATGCCGCTGAATCAGAGTATGAATGGCTGTTTCCAATTGTTCAGGCTTCAACCCGACACCATCAAATTCGTGATACAAATGGCAACCAACTCCACCTAATGTTTGTTCCGGTGAGCGCCCGACAAAATAAGCGTGTTGTACTGCCGTCAATGGAAATGGCGCAGCATCTGTAATCTGTGGCAATGGCGTTGTATCTTGAGAGGCCGTCTGAGAGGCCGGAGCATGGTGTTGCAGGAGCTGGCTCCAGGTATGCAGCGTTGGCTTTTTGTAAAGCTCCCGTAAAGTAACGCGATACCCTTGACGCCTGAAATGATTTAACAATGCCATTATTTGCATTGAATCCAGTCCGTTGCGAATTAAGTCATCGTTATCACCCACAAAAATATTTTTTTGATTAAACAGGCCGGAAATAAGCTGGCGTAGTGAATCGGGGGAGGGCTGGTTCATGTGCATGACGAAATCCTATAAAAATGGCAGTAACCGAATAAACCAATAAAAGAGTTACAGTTTGTTAATGTGAATATTTCCGATCGGGCGTATCGGGTAGATGTTTGGGTTGTAAATGCCAGTGCTCTTCTGAGCCAAGATGATTTTTCCAGAGAGATTGATAAAACGGACAACGTTGCAGTAGTTCGTCATGGGTTCCGCTGTCACAAAGGGTTCCGTGCGCCATTACCAGTATTTGATCAGCGCGGGTTATCGTGCTTAACCGATGAGCGATGACAAAAACGGTCTTGTTTTCGGTAAGAGAATCAAATGCTTTCTTTATCAACTGTTCATTTTCAGGGTCTAATGAAGCGGTTGCTTCATCCAGAAATAACACGGGAGACTGTTTTAACATTGCACGGGCAATAGCAAGACGTTGGCGTTCGCCACCGGATAACGTACCGCCACCAACACCTAAAGGGGTGTCGTATCCTTGAGGGAGGGCGATAATTGTATCGTGAATATTGGCCTGCCGGGCCGCCTGTTCCAGCTCTGACTGCGTTGCAGTCGGGTTTCCTAAGCGAAGATTGTTGGCAACAGTGTCCTTAAACAGAACGGTTTCCTGAAACACTGTGGTGATGGTGTCATACAGTGCCTGAGTCTGGTAATGATGGACAGGATTTCCACCCAGACGAATTTCACCACTGTCTGGCTGATAGAAAGAGAGCAATAAATGAGCCAGTGTTGATTTACCACTGCCGCTATGCCCCACAATAGCGGTCATACTGCCCTGTGGAGCATGGAATGAAATGTTTTGAACCGCAGGTTGATCAGAACCCGGATAACTGAATGAGACGTTGTTAACTTCAATATCGTATCGGACAGGGGCGGCTAATGGCCCGGAAACCTGCGTTGCAACTGCCTCTATTTCACCAATATGTTTTTCTCCTAACTGTGTCAATGTGGTTACATTGAGCAGAGGAATAATTCCGCGCAAAGGTGTGATGGTGGCAAACAGAAGCAGGATTGTGATGAGCATGTCAGTAAGTGTGAGCGTTTCTGACACATTGAAACGCAGGGCACCAGCCAGTATCCCGACAACCACACTGGTATCAATCACAATATAGAACAAACTTAATAACGGTATGCTGGCAAATATTCCCCGGCGGAAGGCAGTACGCAATTGTTCAATTTTTTGTTCAAAACGTTGTTCTACCGTTGTATTCACCGCTGCGGCACGAATGAAGGCCATGCCTTGTGCATATTCCACGATTGCTTCAGACACATCGGCCATTACGGAGGCTCGCCGGAGTAAGGTTTCACTGAGTTTCTGGCGGATTGTTATCAGAGTGAATAGACTAACCATCAGGATTAACAATGCACTACCAGCCACAACCCAATCGAACGAAAATAAAGCCAGATAAATGAGTGCCAGCATCACAATCTGACAGGTGATTTGTGGCGTGGTATAGGCCGACTGATTTTCCTGCCACTGCACATCTTCGGATAACGTCAGGGCGATTTTTCCGGCGCTTAAACTCCGAATTGTCGCAACTGACATATTCATAATATGTTGTAGTAATGAGCGGCGGATTTCGATACCTAATGCATAAGCGGCAATGGTGAGGTTACGCAGCGCACGGGACATAAAGGCAAATCGTAACAACAGCAAAATGACCAATAACCCTAAGATGATTAGCGGCAGCCTGTCAGCGTTATTTTCTTTTAGCTGAATATCTTCCAGATGCGTGATTGCCCAAGCTGCAATGGCAAGCTGAGCAATAATCGCAATGGTATCAAGTTGTTTGTATAACAGGCCAATAAACCAAGTCCGTTGTAGTTTTGGCGATAGATGTTGTTGAAGACGGTTAAATAAGCCCATGATCATTGACTCCTGTTCCGATATTTTCTCCCAACCAAGCTTCTCCCAGCCAGGCAGCCCACTGTCTGGCATAGGCTCCTTGCTGGGTAAGCAGCTCATCATGAGTACCTTGTTCGATAATTTGCCCCTTATCCAAAACCACGATTTGGTCAAGATGGCGAATTGTTGGCAGACGATGAGCAATAATAATCACAGTTTTATTCTGACCTGTTTGGCTATGGCACAGAGCATTGAGCGCTTGCTGCATCTCTTTTTCACATTCGGGATCGGCATAGGCGGTTGCTTCATCCAGAACAAGAATTGGAGCATTTTTCAGAATAGCGGCAGCAACGGCGATACGTTGTTTTTCTCCCACGGAGAGACTGATACCGTTGTTAAGTAACGTGTTGTAACCTTGTGGTAACTGTTGGATAAACTGATGTGCCTGTGCCGCGATAGCTGCGGATTCAACCTCAGCCAGAGAAGCATCAGGACGGGCGAGGCGTATGTTATTAGCGATTGTATCGTTGAACAAAAATACCCGTTGGAAAACAAAAGAGATGTTATTGCGCAGGGTGATTTCATCCATACTGCGGATATCAACACCGCCCACAGTAATGCGGCCTTGCTGTGGGTCCCAAAGGCGGGCAATCAGACTGGCTACGGTGGATTTTCCAGAGCCGCTGGC
Source organism: Xenorhabdus innexi (assembly GCF_002632485.1). GTDB lineage: Bacteria > Pseudomonadota > Gammaproteobacteria > Enterobacterales > Enterobacteriaceae > Xenorhabdus > Xenorhabdus innexi. The sequence goes on from NZ_NIBU01000004.1 coordinate 123,016, forward strand.
TCCTACCAAAGCCATTGAGCTTCCCGCAGGTACAGAAAAGGAGATATTATTTAAGGCGTTATCCTGCCCGTCCTGATAGGAAAAACTGACATTATGCAAAGTCACACTATTATCAACAGGTGTCTGGTTCTGAGTACATGGAGCCAGTTCAGGCTGGTTCATTAACCAGTGATAACGCGTGATTAATGCTTCCTGTTGCTGTAAGCGGGTCATTACTGCGAACATGGAAGAGGCAATATTACCGAACGCCATAGCAGCCAGAATAAAGAAGGTCACTTCAAAAATTGAGATTTCCTGCCGGTTAAATAACCAGACAGCCAAAGGAAGGACAAACAGTAAATTGGCGCTGGCAAGGACAAAGAAACGGCTGGATTTGACCTGTACTTTATCTGCCCAGACGTCGATAACACGAGTCAGAGCAGTAAATGCTGCTTCGGCACGTTGCAGAGCGATGTTCTCACCTGAACCATTGCCGCCTGCATAGGTTTTTACCACAGGAATTGCATTAATAACTTCACTCAGGGTTGAGGAAATGTGATTTTGTGCTGCATAAAAGCGCTGAGTTGTGGTTTGAACTTTTATCTGAATGTAGATAAAGAGCAGACAGGCGCCCAGAGTGGGTGCGAATGCGGCTATTGCCAGTCGCCAGTCGATCATTAACATGGCACTCAACGCAATGAGTGGGCCGAACAGCGTTGCTGACATTTCCGGAATAATATGAGCAATGCCATCTTCGAGCTGTTCCACATCATCCAACATCATTTTTTTGATTTCAGCACTGTCGGTTTGCATAAAGAAGCCCAGAGGAACGGACTTCAGTTTATTGCTGATATTACGACGCACATCGGCCTGAACATCAGCAGCAATCAGATGTGAAACAAAGGTTGAACAGCTAAAAGTGAGCATAGCGGCAACAGTGGAACTGAGTAACATGATGCCGTAACTCAGCAGCGTGTCAGACTGGCCATCATAGATGGATTGCGTAATCAGACCGGCAATCGCCGCTGGCAAAATTTGCAGTCCAGCGGAAACAATAGCAAGCGCAATAGCGACGTAACTCAGTGTGCGGTATGGACGCATCATCTTCCATAACGTCTTAAGAACACCTGCATCAGCGGCACGTTGCTCAGGCGAATTCTGGACAGATGAGTCATTATTGAGCATAGGTATTCTCCTTATGGAGATCACGGTACTTGCGTAAGATCCAGAACAAACCAATAAGAGTGAGGAATGATGCGAGGGCGAAAAGGGCAGAATAGCCCGCTTTGGTCACAATCAGCCCCCCAAGTACTGAACTGATGATCGCAATACTCATATCTGCTGATTGCATCAAGGCAAAATCGACGCCGGATTGTGCTCCCGCTGCCAGAGACATCATCTGGGTATACAAAGCAACAAACTTGGCTGCGTTGATCAATGTGATGAGAACATAGACGGAGGAAAGCAGGAAAACAGAACTTCCGGGTTGTTGAGCAAGCCAGAAAACCCCGGCGAAGACCAGACATTCAAGCAGCATAAGGCCTAATAATGTCTGAACAGCGCCGAACTTGCGTACAATAATGCCGCCGGATATGACGCCGAACAATCCGGCCAATGCGCCACCACTGGCTGCAATAATTCCCAGTTGAGTTAAATCTACTCCGCGATCGATTAGGAATGGGGAAAACATACCAAGTGACAGACGGGTTCCTGCCATACATAAAAGAATTAAGACCAGTGCCTGTTTAACCGAGGGACGGCGTAATGCGCTTCTGAGTGATGGGGTTACCGCTATGTCTGTAATAGCTGCGTCTCTCTTCTCCTGTGTTTTCCGGATGAATAAGACAGGCAGTGACATCAAGAGGATCACTATAGCTAATACACCAGCGCCAATATGCCAGCCATACAGTGAAGTCAGATATAAAAACAGGCCGCTGCCTATCATGGTTCCCACATAGCCGCCCCCGGCCTGCATGACATTGCCCCAGGGACGGTATTGTAATGGTAGCCGGTCAATAGCATGACCATCTGTGGTGGTATCTACGATAGTCAGACAAAATGTCATAAAAAACAATGCTATGATGATGAATGGCATATGTTCAGTAGGTTCTGCCCATGCCATTAAGCAAAAAAGCAGAAAAATAACCGTAGTGCCGCAGAGCATGATGCGGCGGGGGTTATTATCCCCCGCACCTGATTTACGATAACGTTCTACAATCGGCGCCCAAAGGAATTTACATGCCCAAGGTAACATCAGTAGATAAAGCAACCCTATCTTATCCGGCGTTACACCGTGACTACGCAGAAATGCGGGCATACTTTGTAGTGTTAACATGCCGATAGTACTCTGGATGGTGTAAACACCAGCTAAAGTCAAAAGTAGTAACGAGAGCTGGTGAGCGCTGGTCTTGTTTGTCATAGTGCGACGCTCATATCCAGACCAACATTCAAACCTTTACCAATCGTACTAAGTGCATTGTTTCCGAGTTGGAAACCGGAAGCCCGATACTTTTTGTTACCCAAATTCTCGCCATAGAATCTGATACTGATGCCATGAGCCATTTCTAAATTCAGTGAAGCGTCATAGAGCGTATAGGCATTTTGTTTCAGGGTATTAGCTTCATTAAAGTAGCTTTTTGAGTAATGACGGGCACCCGCATTGAGATAGAGATTACCCGGTAAGAATGTTTGATTAATCAGATAGTCGATACTGGCGTTCAGCATCATATCCGGCGCATAAGGCAGGCGTTTACCATTGTAACTTATGCCAGACGCTGCATTAGTCGCGTGAGTAAAATTGGATTTACCGATGCTACTGCCGAGGGAAAGGCTTAGCCCTTTTATCGGTTTAATCCGGCTATTCAGTTCAATACCTTTACTTTCAGCTTTCCCGACATTGCGAATAGATTGCATGCCCGGAGGCCCGACATAAATCTGTTTGTTTTTTGATTGGATATAATAAACCGCACTATTTAAAGTGACGGCATCATCAAAGAGTGCAGTATTCCAGCCGAATTCATAATTATCTGAATATTCAGTGTGGTAAGCGTTTTTGTCCTCGGCAACGGAAATAATGTGATTGAATCCGCCCGGTTTATAGCCTTTAGTGGTAGAAATATAGAAACGGGTATCCGGTGTAAATTGCCAGCCTAAAGCTGCTTTAGGGGTAAACTCATTGTTGGAAACCTGATTGCCGAAAGCGTCGATTTTCATTATGCCAGAACGGCCTGCATAGGCTATCTGTGATTTTTCACGGGATAGGCGTCCGCCAAGGGTAAAATCCCATTGAGAAGCAAATGGCACTTTAACTTCACCAAACAGTGCAAGAGATTTGGTTTTAATCGTGTTGAGTGAATTGCTGTAGCCACCCGGATAGCCACCAACCAGATGTTTATTATTGTCATCAGAGAACCAGCTACCTAAAACACTGGTGATACCATTTGCATAGTGAGAATTTAAACGCAGTTCCTGAGTGGTAGCATGGTGCTTCTCTTTCCATTTTCCCCCGATGAAATCCCGGAAAATATCCCGATCCTGATAGGATGTCACACTGGTTAATACACTGTTGCCGAAATCATATTCAGCTTTCAGCGCATAACTATCGACGCGCCGTTTTAAATAGGGAACCGGGCCGATGTATTCTTTCCGGCGGAATTGTTCATCAGTCAAATAAAGCTCTTCATGTGAACGGAGATCTTCACGAGCAAAGCTGAGTTCTGCACTGAAAGGTGAATCATCCGGTGAAAATGTCAGTTGTCCTTTACCTAACCAAGTTTGGCTGGAGTCAATGTCTTTACGATTCGGAGTATCAATCTGTCCCGGCTCTTTTACCCAGCGCAGGCTGGTACTGCCATAAAGAATACTTTCGATAAGAGGCATGGAGCCGCTGAAAGAAGTGCCTCGCTTCAGTCTGGAATAATTGCCGGACAGGTTGAGCCAAGGCCCATTTTTTGGGGAGCGGGTAATGATATTGATAACTCCGGCCTGAGCATTTCCGCCGTATAAAGAACCCTGAGGGCCACGTAATAACTCTACACGTTCTACATTGATTAATTCTTGTGTCAGGAACTGATGATCCTGAGGAACACCATCAACATAAATTTGGACGGAGGGTGAGTAATAATCAGGTGAGCTGATGCCACGGATAGTGGTTGCTGAATAGGTTCTATTCCCCCTGGAGCGGATTTGTAAACCGGGGAATGCACGTTCAAGATCCTGTACTTGGGTAATCCCTGCCTGTTCAAGTTGTTCGCCTGTTTTAACTAAGATACTGCCATTAACTTTATTTAATGCTTCTTGTTGTTTATTGGCGGTTACGATCAAAACATCTTCTTTTGTTTCAGAGGTTTGTTCGGCCCAAACCACAGGGGATATTAGGCAACATAAGATAGATGCTTTGGTATATTTTCTTTTCATATGAAATAGTTGTCCTGCTTTTTCAAACGGTGTTTTACAAAAATTAAATGCGGTAAAACGAAAAAAATTCAGGAGGGAGACTAACGCGAGTAAAAAAATCAGGCTAACGGGATAGGGACAAAAGTAGCGCAATGCGTACTATTGATAATGATTCTCATTAATGGTAGATTGCGTGATATTCACATTAGGGATATATATATGAAATAAAACAATAATGAACTTGATTCACATAATATCCAATTTTATTGTGGTAATTGCTTTTTAAATGGAATTTTATGCTAATTAACGGGAGGGACTGATGAAGACGATATATAGCGAAAAACTAGGCGTTTTCACTGCTGGTCATTGTAGTTATAAGTGTTTAAAGGAGCTAGAAAATAATACAAACTCTCCGTTCCTCACAGAGGAACTCTCTGACGGAATTCATATAAACCGTATTTTTTTTGAATTAGATAAGGACTTCACTGAATACTGTGAAGGGCCGCCAACAGCGTCAATTGCTTTTGTTCTGAGCGGTAAAGGGAAGATGGCAATAGAGAATGGTGAGGCTTTAGAGGTTAATCCGGGAACTATGATTTTCTTCTATTCGCCAACGAGAACTCGCGGAATAAATCTTTTTGGCTGCGGAGCATGGCATATTCTTGATATCCGTTTTTCTCTGAACGAAATTGAAGCTCAGGAATTGCCATCCTTTAGCAAATTAACGGCCGGTTTTGAAAAAAATGCCAGCTATCGTGATGTGTTGATGATGTCCTGTCCTATCTATCCTCCATTTATGCAGATGGTTAATCAGATAGAAGAGTGTCAGCTAACGGGCAGTGTCCGAAAGGTTTATTTAAAGGCAAAAGCGTTAGAAATTCTCGCGTGTGTGACAGCTCAAATTTATGATTGCCAATATAACGCGATTAACAGTCTGCAACGTCGTGCCGTTTACAATGCAATAAAAATAATAAATAGCGACTATCATTTTCCGTGGACAATAAAATCATTATCAAGAGCAGTCGGTTTAAATGAGCGGAAATTAAAAGAAGGATTTCGTGCTATTGTTTTCAGTACATTCCATCAATATCTGGAAACGGTTCGTATGACGATGGCTGAAGATTTATTGAAAAAAGGGATAGGAGTGATTGAAGTTGCTGCCACAGTAGGTTATTCCAGCCCAAGCCATTTTTCTAAACGTTTCCGGCAACATTATCTGATCAACCCGAAAGCATGGCAGGCGAAATATGCGGCTAACCATACTGTAAAGACTGAATATATTATGTAGGGATGCACTTTACCCGTGATTGTTTGCCCGTCATTGATATGTGTCTGTCAGTAAAAAATAAGCCCGGAGATAAGATTACCTCCGGGCTTATATATTTATCTCAATGAATTACTGAAATTATTTCAGTTCCAGTTCATTCATGGCGGCGATACTGAATCCGCCATCAACATGCAGGATTTCACCGGTAATACCACCAGACAGGTTAGAACACAGGAATGCAGCAGCATTACCTACATCTTCTGTAGTGACGGTACGACGAATAGGCGTAACTGATTCGCAGTGAGCCAGCATCTTACGGAAATCTTTGATACCTGATGCTGCCAGAGTGCGGATTGGACCTGCGGAAATACCATTAACACGAATACCTTCAGCGCCCATAGCATTCGCCATATAACGCACGTTTGCTTCCAGAGAAGCTTTTGCTAAGCCCATAACGTTGTAGTTAGGGATTGCACGTTCTGCACCTAAATAGCTTAAAGTCAGCAGGGCTGAGTCAGGATTCAGCATACTACGACAGGCTTTTGCCATCGCGACGAAGCTGTATGCGCTGATATCATGTGCAATTTTGAAACCTTCACGGTTGACGGCATTAACGTAATCACCATCAAGTTGTTCGGCAGGAGCATAACCGATAGAGTGAACGAAGCCATCGAATTTCGGCCATACTTTACCCAGTTCAACGAACAGCGTGTCGATACTTTCATCCTGAGCCACGTCACATGGCAGAACGATGCTTGAATTCAGTGATGCAGCGAATTCTTCGACACGAGGTTTCAATTTGTCATTCTGGTAGGTAAAAGCCAGTTCTGCACCTTGATCGTGCATTGCTTTCGCAATTCCATAAGCAATAGACAGTTTGCTGGCGACGCCAGTAATTAGAATGCGCTTGCCGGTCATGAAACCCATAGCAGTTCCTTATTGTTCTTGATGTTCAAAATACCTGAATTAATAGTGTAATGTATTGATAATCCTACTCACTATACTCATTGTCTTTCATATAATTCGGGTATTCATTGTTAATAAACGGAGGAGATTCTACCACGCCGGAGAAAAATGTGGTGGATTTCCACAGCTGTTCCGATCAGTGATATACCCTTTGTTTTACTCGGTCTAAAATCTGCCCGGTATGATTCCCACTGGTACAGTTCAAGAGATATCCTGTCGCCATGCTTCGGCAGACAACGGCTCACCAAAATGGCTGGATATCAGCTTGCTTGTAATATCATGTAACGGAGATGCCAGCACTTCAGCCGTATTACCGCGCTCTACGACTTCTCCCTGATGCATAACCAACACTTGGTCACTGATGTGTTTCACCATCCCAAGATGCTGAGTGACATAAATATAAGCAATACCATGTTTTTCCTGTAATTCCAGCATCAGATTAATAATCTGGGAACGCATCGACATATCAAGAGAAGCGAGAGCTTCATCAGCAATAATAACCTGAGGCTGTAATATCAGCGCCCGCGCCAGCGCTACCCGCTGTTTCTGACCGGATGCCAGCATATGTGGGTAGTAGTTGGCATGATCGGGCAGAAGGCCAACTTGACGTAATGTCTGATTGATACGCTTTTCCCGTTCAGAAGGTGGCAGAGCGGTGTTCAGAATCAGAGGCATATCCAGAATCTGACCAATACGTTGGCGGGGATTTAAGGATGTGCCCGGGTCCTGAAAAATCATGCGGATAAGCTGGCTGCGATAACTATAATCGCCATAAACTAACTTGTGATGATTAATTAATATTTCGCCTGATGTTGGTTCTATTACACCTGACAGCACTCTGGCCAGTGTGGATTTACCTGAACCGTTTGCACCAATGATGGCCAGTGTCTTGCGGGGTTGCAGGGTGAAACTCACTGGTTTTACCGCGTCAAGATGATGACGCCGGAATAAACCGGTGCGGTAACGGAATGTTTTGGTCAGATTTTTAACTTCCAGTAATGTCTCGACCATTTATTGTTCCTCCATGTTCAGAGGGAAGTGACAGGCGAAAGTATGGCTTTTACTTCCCCGTAACCGTGGTGCTTCAATGCAGGTTTTCTGGGCATAAGGGCAACGAGGGCCGAGACGACACCCGATCGGCAAATGTTCCAGTGATGGAATGACGCCGGGCAGGGTATTCAGACGGCTTTTATGGGGCAGCGGACTGCCGAAATCAGGAATAGATCGAATCAGCGCCTGTGTATAAGGATGGTGAGGCGTAACCAGCATTTCATCCGGTGTGGCGCTTTCCACGGTTTGCCCGCAATATAACACATTGATACGTTTGACTAATTTACTCATCATTTGCAGATCATGGCTAATCAGCAAAATCGTCATATTACTGTTCTGATTCAGGCTCGACAGCAGGCGGAATATCTGCGCCTGTGTTGTTGGTTCCATTGCATTGGTGGGTTCATCCGCAATCAGCAGTCTTGGCTGATTGGCGATCGCAATGGCAATCATCACTTTTTGACACTCACCATCGGTTAACTCGTAGGGATAAGAGTGCATGATGTCGTGATGATCCTTAATACCAACCCGGTGGAGCAGTTCAATGGCCCGGCGTTTTCGCCAATTGAGACGCTGCCACCAACGGCCTTTAAATGTCCAGCCGGGAATAGACTGAATGAGCTGCTTACCAATACTTTCTGACGGATCAAGACACAACTGCGGTTCCTGAAATATCATTGAAATATTGTGACCAATGACTTTGCGGCGTTGTTTGGGTGTCAGGCGCAATAAATCAACATCATTGAACCGGAAACGATCTGCGGTAACGGTAATATTATCTTTTGCGACTCCACAAATAGCCTTTGCAATGAGGCTCTTACCGGAACCTGATTCACCAGCCAGACCCAGTATTTCACCTTCTGTTAATGAAATACTCAGTCGGTCAACGGCTTTAACGGGACCTTCCGCCGTCATGAATTCAATGGTGAGATTACGGATATCGAGTAACGGCATTATTCGACTCCTGCATTAATGGCGCGGTGAAGGCCATCACCCAGTAAATTAACCAGCAGAACACTCAGCATAATAGCGGCACCGAGTAACATTACTGTCCAAGGAGCTGTGTAGATAAGCTCCAGTGATCCACCGAGCATAGCGCCCCACTCAGGTGATGGCAATTGTGCGCCAAGATTGAGAAAACCCAGAGCCGCGATATCGAGGATGGCAATTGAGAGAGTACGGGTTAATTCGTTCACTATCACAGCGGTAATATTCGGAAAAACAGCATAACGTAAAATATGATAATTTGATGCGCCATCCAGACGGGCAGAGATAATATATTCTTTATCCAGTTCATCATGTACTGCGGTATAGGCTGCACGCACAATCCTCGGCAGTAAGGCCAGCCCGATGGCTAACATTGCATGTTGCAGGCTGGCTCCCATAAAAGCAACGACAATGATGGCTAACAGCAGTGACGGAATGGAAAGCAAGGTATCAAGAATATGATTCAGAATCGCAGATTTCAGCCCGTGTGTAATACCGGCAAGGCTGCCGATAAAAAGCCCGACGATTGCTGCTGCGCTGGTTACAACTAATGCAGCCCCAAATGTGGAAGAAGTACCAATCAGTAACCGACTGAAAATATCCCGCCCAAGATCATCTGTGCCGAGGAAAAAGGCAACATTACCGTAATGTGACCAAGAAGGTGGCATTAGCTGGTCAGTAAATTGTTGGTCAAGCTGATATGGTGCAAGCTGGCTACCAAAAAGACTTAATACAATTAAAATCAGTACGCCGTAAAAACCCGTCATTGCCAATACATCGGCATAGAAAAAGCGCCAGATAACTCTCAGGGGAGATGGCGTTTTCTTTTCACGGTAAAAATTATCTAAGGGCATACCATTCCTTATGTTTTAAAGGATTAGCCATCGCGCCGATAATATTGGTCAGCACGTTGACCGAAATAACTAAAGTACCGACTACCATTACACCCGCAGAGATAGCAGAGTAATCCTGCTGGCGGATGGCACTGATAAGCCATCTCCCCAGCCCCGGCCAATTAAATACCTGTTCTGTAACCATAGCTAAGGTAAGCATGGTTGAGAATTGCAGCCCCAGTTTGGGGATAATCGGGGGCAGAGCATTATGTAATAAATGGCGATGGATAATGGTTAATTTTGATAGCCCGCGAGTCGCCGCTGATCTTATGTAGTTTGATGCTGAAATTTCTTCCGCACTATTGCGCATTAACCGGATAACATCGGTCATTGGAGCAACAGATAACGTAATGACAGGCAATATCATGTGCAGTACGACATTCATAATCATCTCATTGCGATAAGGGCTTTTTGACAGCCAGGCATCAATCAGGGCGGAACCTGTTACCGGCTCCATCCGGTAGAGTAAATCAATCCGTCCTGATACCGGTAACCAGCCCAAATGAAGTGAAAACAAGAGGGTGAGTAACAGGGCTAACCAGAATACCGGAATAGAAAAGCCGAACAGAGCGAGTGTGCTGATGATTTTATCTGCTTTTTTGTTACGCCATACTCCGGCAGCAATTCCTAATGGAATACCGATTATGAGTGACAGAGTGAACGAGAGCAGACAAAGCTCAAGAGTGGCCGGAAAAACGTCATAGAGCTGGTCAACAATCCTTTCACCATTAATGCTGGAAATCCCGAAATCCCATTGCAGCAGCCCATGAAAATAGAACAGGTAAGCATCAAGCAGTGATGCACCGCTTAACGGGCCGTGAGGTGTAAAATACATCAGGCTGAAGCTTATCAGTGAGAGAAAAAACAGCGTCACAATCAGCAAGAGCAAACGGCGCAATATATAAATGATCATTTGCTTCCCTTTTTATTTTCAGCGTCTGTATTTTTGGTGGATGGATTTTCGGCAGATATCTTTTCAGGAGAAATATGATGTTCCTGCTCCCGATGAACACCAGCGAATGAGCTATTTCCAAAAGGACTCAGAACTAATCCTTTAATATTATAGCGAAATATCTGTGATCGCATTGGGTAAGCCAGTGGCAGTACAGGCAATTGTTGTGCAAGAATTTGTTGTGCAATATGGTAACTCTTGATACGCGCTGCCAGTTGTTGCTCCAACAACGCCTGATGGATAGCATTATCAAAAGTCGCGTCACACCAGCGGCTCAGGTTTGTCTGTGATGCAATAGCTGCGCAGCTGAACAGCGGGCGGAAAAAACTATCAGGATCGTTACTGTCAGTCGACCAGCCTGCTAACGTCATATCGTGAGATTTATCCATTAACTGGCTTTCCTGAAAACGGCCTTCAAGAGGACGGATAGCCATTTTGATACCGACCTGCGCTAAATCAGCCTGAATCAACTCAGCCATTTTTAAAGGGCTTGGATTATAGGATTGCGAAGAGGTAGGAACCCACAGAGTCAGTTCCAGACCACTTAACCCCAGTTTAGTCAGCATCTGGCGGGATTTTTCCGGATTGTATTCGGTGATTTCAGCTCTGCTGTCATAAGCCCATGATGCTCTTGGTAAAATAGAAGCGGCAGTTTCAGCCGTACCATAATAGATGGCCCGCATCAGTCTTTGATTATTAATGGCGTAGGCAATGGCCTGACGAACTTCCAGCTTATTCAGAGGCGGTTTACTGGTGTTGAAAGCAAGATAGGCAATATTCATTCCTGAACGCAGGGTCAGGCGCAGATTGGGATCATTGTGAAGTATGTCCCACTGATTGGCTGCGGGATAGGCCAGAACATCGCATTCACCTGTGAGTAGTTTGGATATTCTGCCAGTACCGCCTGTTCCGATATCGACAACAACTTGTTCCATCAGAGGCTTGCCTTTCCAGTAGTTATCATGTCGGACAAGACGGATAAATTGCCCCATCTGATAATCTTCCAGCATGAACGGCCCGGTTCCTACCGGATCCCAGTCAATTTGTTCCTCTTTGTTTATGCTATGCAGTTTCTGCCCGTATTCTTCAGATAACACAGGTGAATAATGAGTTGCCAGATGCCAGAGAAAGGAGGCGTCGGGCGCATTCAGCCGGAACTCAACCGTGTACTTATCAATTTTACGGATATCCTGAATGGAATCACCGAACTGTAAGCTGTCAAAGTAGGGATAATGCCCGCCATTGACATAATGGTAGTAGTGTTTTTTATCGAATAACCGGCGGAAACTGAAAATAACATCATCAGCATTCATTGTGCGGGTCGGAGTAAACCACGCCGTTGACTGAAATGCGACATTATGGCGCAGGTAAAAGCGATATGTTGCTCCGTTATCCCGAATTTCCCAGCGGGAAGCCAGTTCAGGTGTTAGGCGGTAAGTCAGGGGATCGACCCCCAGCAGACGGTCATAAATCTGGGCAGCCAGAGTATCTACAGTCAGGCCGCTGATAGCCATCTGTGGGTTAAACGTATTTGGGTTGCCGTTGACGCAATAAATAAAACCATGCTGCCGCATGGTTGCCGGAGCGTAGGATAAACTTTCCGACGAGTGTTTGTGAGCAACTTTAGCAGTAGCTTGAGTGGTTTCTGGAATCGCTTTCTCAGCAGCCAGAACGGGTGCTGAGAGCAATAATATAACCCAGTAAATCAAATAGCGCATATAAAACATCAATTATGGGAAAAGTCTGGCTATTGTAACTTAATTAGCCCTTGCTGCTCAAAAACAACGAACAGATCATTGTAGTGAGAAAAATTCTCAATAAAACGCTTTACAAACACAATTGATAAGTATTATCATTCTCATCGTGCTGTTGAGATATGTATTTCATGACCCCAGTCAGTTATCTCAACACATGACATTGCTCACATTGCTTCCAGTATTTTATTAGCCAGCTCGGGTGCTGGCTATTTTTTTATCTGTTATTTTTTGTCCATTCCATATAGTCCGCAGAACTTTTTAATCCCCAACTCTAATCCACAATACTGATACTGTGTTTTTTGATTAATCCGCGTAATTGGTGGTATGTCAGGCTGAGTTTTGTTGCTGCTTTTTTCTGATTGAACTGGCTTTCTGTGATTGCCTGTATAATTAATTGCTTCTCACAGTCACTCTGCCATTGTCTTAAATCAAGAGGTAAATCAGGAAGAGCGCGATTATCAGTTTTATGCCTGATGGATGGATCGTTGGCTGACTTTTGTGCATAAGATTCGGAAGATTCTGCAAAGGGGTTAATAATGATGGTGTCTAAGGCATTTTGGTTATCCCCATGACGATAGATGGAACGCTCTATAACATTTTTCAGTTCACGGACATTACCGGGCCAAGAGTAGGCAAGTAACTGCCGCTTTGCTTTTTCAGTCAGTCCGGGGAAGAAAGGAAGGTTAAGCTCCTGACACATCTGAACGGCAAAATGCTGAGCCAGTACCATAATATCCTGCTGTCTCTGGCGTAGTGGCGGGATCTGGACAACATCAAATGCCAGCCTGTCCAGCAGGTCAGCCCGGAATTTGCCGTTAGCCGCCATAGCCGGTAAATCTTCATTGGTGGCGCAAATTAACCGGACATCGATCTGTAAGGATTGATTACCTCCGACCCGTTCAAGATACCCGTATTCAATGACTCTTAAGAGTTTTTCCTGTACCTGCATCGGCGCTGTCGCCAGTTCATCAAGAAACAGGGTTCCGCCATCCGCCCGCTCAAAACGCCCCTGATGTTTTGAACGCGCACCGGTAAATGCCCCCGCTTCGTGACCGAAAAGTTCTGAATCAAGCAAATTTTCGTTGAGAGCAGCGCAGTTCAGGGAAATAAAAGGGCCTTGCCATCTGGGAGAAAGGTAGTGCAAGCGGTGAGCAATCAACTCCTTACCCGTCCCGCGTTCCCCTAACACCAAAACAGGTTTATTTAACTTTGCCAGTGCAGAAACCTGTTCCAGGACTTCAATAAAATTGTTTGCTTCCCCTAATAGATTATCGGTGAACTGATTCATGATTTCTCCACTAACAAATCGTATTTTTCGCCAATGATTGGTTGATTTTACCACATTAAGATATTGCCAGAAAAAAGAGAATAAAAAATTAATTTTTAAATTTCAATGTGATAATAAGAAATAAAAAGTTGGCATGTATCTTGTATTTAATTGACTGCCTTACCTTGTATCTTATCTGTTATTGAACAGTACACAGGCATAACATACATACATTCTAATGAAAGAGGTTTATGACTATGGGTATTTTTTCTCGTTTTGCTGATATCGTTAACGCTAATATCTCTTCTCTGCTGGATAAAGCAGAAGATCCGCAGAAAATGATCCGCTTGATGATCCAGGAGATGGAAGATACGCTGGTGGAAATACGCTCAACATCTGCGCGTACACTGGCCGAGAAAAAACAGCTTCAGCGCCGTATCAGCACCGGAGAAAGCCAAATCGAAGGCTGGCAGGAGAAAGCGGAACTGGCATTGAGCAAAGATAAAGAAGATCTTGCGCGGGCAGCTCTGATTGAAAAACAAAAAATTAGTCAGTTGGTCGAAACGCTGAAAAATGAGTTGTCTATTCTGGATGAAACCCTTGATCGCATTAAAGGGGAAGTAACAGAGCTGGAAAACAAACTGACAGAAGCGCGTGCAAGGCAGCAGTCTCTGACTCTGCGTCATCAGGCAGCAGCATCTTCCCGTGAAGTCCGCCGTCAGTTGGACAGTGGTAAAATTGATGAAGCTATGGCTCGTTTTGAACAGTTTGAGCGTCGGATTGACCATATGGAAGCAGAAGCTGAATCAGTTGGTCTGGGGAAAAAGAAATCGCTGGAACAGCAATTTGCAGAACTGAAAGCGGATGATGAAATTAGTGCGCAACTTGCTGCTCTCAAAGCTAAAATGGGTGTTAAAGATCCACAATAATAGAGAGTATTATTCGTATACCCGTACACAACTAAGGAAAGGTAATGGCTTATATATTTCTGGGGATCCCGCTGATCCTGTTTGTACTCTTCGTCTTACCCATCTGGTTATGGTTGCATTACAGTAACCAGAACAAGGGGAAACTGGAGAGCAATGAAATTCAACGTTTGGAGCAGCTGGCAGAAAATGCCCGGCATATGCAGGAACGTATCAAAACGCTGGAAGATATTCTTGACGCAGAGCATCCAAACTGGAGGCAGTCATAATGAGTAATTCTTACCGTGGAAAAATTTACCGTTTACCGGAACGGGGCGTGATCAAAGGTGTTTGTGCCGGGTTAGCTCACCATTTTGATGTTCCTGTTGCGCTTATTCGTACCATAACCATCCTGTCGATGTTCTTTGGGTTATTTGCCATAACGGTAGTGGCCTACATTATCCTGTCCTTTGTGATGGACCCTGCACCGCAGGGATATCATCCAGAGGAAAAAAGAACACCATCAACCCGCAAAATACTGGATGAAGTTGATTACCAATTGAAGGCAGGGGAAGAACGCCTGCGTCAAATGGAACGCTATATTACTTCTGATACCTATAATGTACGCAGTCGTTTCCGCGAACTCTAAGCCAGAAAATTGAATAAGAACGGCGGAATTTCACAGAAACTGCCCCTTGCCCGAACGGGTGAGGGGAAACAGGTATAAAATTACCGCATAAATTTCATTATAGTGCCCGACTCAGGAGAAATATGAAACGGTTGCAAAACGAACTGACATCACTTGTTAATCGTGGAATAGACCGTCACTTACGGCTGGCAGTAACAGGATTAAGCCGTAGCGGGAAAACAGCATTTATTACTTCGTTGGTCAATCAGTTGCTGCATGTTCATAGTGGTGCCCGATTACCCCTGTTTTCTACAGTACGTGACGGGCGTTTATTAGGTGTGAAACGTGTGCCGCAACGTGACTTGGGTGTTCCCCGTTTTGCCTACGATGAAAATATTGCTGCACTGCATAATATTCCTCCGTATTGGCCGATACCGACCAGAGGCGTGAGTGAAATCCGCCTTGCATTGCGATATCGCTCAGAAGATTCTTTATTCCGCTACCTCAAAGATACCTCCACACTTTATCTGGAAATTGTCGATTATCCGGGGGAGTGGTTGCTGGATTTACCGATGCTGGAACAGAGTTATCTGGCATGGTCACGGCAAATGAACGGCTTACTGAAAGGGAAAAGAGCAGAGTGGGTCAGGCCGTGGCTGGAATTATGTAAACAGTGCGATCCACTGGCACCTGCTGATGAAAATCTGCTGGGCAGAATCGCACAGGCTTATACGGATTATTTACACCAGTGTAAAACAGAAGGTTTACACTTCATTCAACCGGGGCGTTTTATCCTGCCGGGAGATTTGACGGGAGCACCAGCCCTGCAATTTTTCCCGTGGCCGGATATTGACGGGGTTGGCGAACCTCAGTTACTGAAAGCTGATAAACAGACCAATATCGGTATGTTACGTGAGCGATTTAATTATTATTGTGATCACATCGTAAAGGGCTTTTATAAAGAGCATTTTCTGCGTTTTGATCGGCAAATCGTTCTGGTTGATTGCTTGCAGCCATTAAACAGCGGCCCCCATGCTTTTAATGATATGCGTCTGGCACTGACACAACTGATGCAGAGTTTTCATTATGGTAAGCGGACGCTATTTCGGCGCCTATTTTCCCCCTGCATTGATAAGTTGATGTTTGCAGCGAGCAAAGCGGATCATGTTACCGCAGATCAGCACGTCAATCTTGTTTCGCTTCTTCAGCAGTTGGTACAGGAAGCTTGGCAGAATGCGGCATTTGAAGGGATTAGCATGGATTGCGTTGGTCTGGCATCCGTTCAGGCCACTGAAAGTGGCATTGTGATGCATGAGGGCGAGCAGATCCCGGCTATCAAAGGGAATCGCCTGTCAGATGACAAATTACTGACATTCTTCCCGGGAGAGGTGCCACAGCGCTTGCCCGGCAATGATTTCTGGCAGAAACAGGGTTTTAATTTTGAATCATTCCGACCACGGCAGGTCAGTATTGATGCACCATTACCCCATATCCGTATGGACAGCGCGATGGAGTTTTTATTGGGAGACAAACTGACATGACGGATTCTTTAAAAACAGATGCCAAAGGCTCTGCCCCCTTAAAACCCAGAGTAGATTTTGATGATATTTTGTCAGCATCTTCAGAACCCTCCCTGAAATCCCCAAAAGAATTTAATGAGCAGGAAAGCGAATTTTATCCGGCTCTGCCAGAATTAAATACGGAAGAGCAGGAAAGTGAACTTGAGGGTGCAGTTAATGCGGCACTGAAGCCCAAGCGTGGCCTGTGGCGAAAAATCTTTTCGGGCGCTTTGCTGTTATTGGGATTCAGTGTTATTGCCCAGTTCATTCAATGGATATATCAGTCATGGCAGAATCAGGACTGGATAGATCTGGGCATAGCAGCGGCAGGCAGTATGATTGTTTTTGCCGGAATAGGTTCTGTTATCACTGAATGGCGTCGCCTGTATCGTTTGCGCCAGCGGACAGAAGAACGTGATATCGCAAAAACATTATTGCAGAGTCATGGCCTAGGTAAAGGGCGGCAATTTTGTGAAAAACTGGCTGATCAGGCGGGCATAGGCCGGCAGCATCCGGCTTTACAGCGCTGGCAGAGTGCCTTACATGAAACACATAATGATCGGGAAATGGTCATATTATACAGCAAACTGGTTCAGCCTGTGCTGGATGAACAAGCTAAAAAAGAGATCCGTCGTTCAGCAGCAGAATCGGCGCTGATGATTGCGGTCAGCCCACTGGCTGTGGTCGATATGGCCTTTATTGCATGGAGAAATATTCGTCTTATTAATCGAATTGCGGCAGTATATGGGATTGAATTGGGTTATTTCAGCCGGATTCGTTTATTTCGGCTGGTATTGTTGAATATTGCTTTTGCTGGGGCATCAGAGTTGGTCAGGGAAGTCGGCATTGACTGGCTGTCACAGGATATTGCCGCCCGGCTTTCAGCCCGTGCCGCGCAAGGTATTGGTGCTGGTTTGCTGACAGCCCGTCTGGGCATTAAGGCGATGGAATTGTGTCGCCCTTTACCCTGGATTGACAATGACAAACCTAAATTGGGCGATTTCCGGTATCAGTTGGTCAGCCAGCTAAAAAGTACACTGGCAACTAAGCGGCAAAATAAGAATGAAGTCAGGAAATCAGGCTCATAACTCAGGATAAAACTGTCAGTTAAGCTTGACACTCTATTTTACTGTCAACTTTAACTGACAGGGGGCTTCATCTATCGCACAGTAACAAGTAATATTTCAGGTGGTTATCAACATCGTGTAAATAAGGTCGGAATACATGCGATTGGAAGTTACTTGTCAGGATCGAATCGGACTGACTCGCGAGTTACTTGATTTATTGGTTTTAAGAAATATTGACCTGAAAGGAATTGAGATTTCTCCTGCTCGTCGTATTTACCTTAATTTTACTCAAATTGATTTCAATACATTTCGCCTGTTGATGGCGGAAATCCGCCGCATTAATGGTGTGATGGATGTCAGGACAGTGGCTTTTATGCCCTCAGAGAAAGAACACCGGGCGATGCGTGCATTACTTGAATCTGTGCCAGATCCTATTTTGTCCGTTGATATGAAAGGGAATATTGATTTAGCTAATCTGGCATCTCAGTCATTATTTGGCATCAGTAAAGAAAAAATCAGTCAAAAAAATATCAGCCAGCTTATCAGCAATTATAATTTCCTTCGTTGGCTGGAAAGTGAACAACCTCAACCTCAGTCAGTTACTTTAACCATCAAAGAGAAAACCTATTTGATGGACATTATTCCTATGCCGCTGACGGATGAAAATCAGGAGATTAAATGTGTCGGGGCTGTCATTATGCTGCGTGTATCCACATATGCAGAACCTGCGCAGAAAAAACGTATCGTTAATGACGATCAGGCTTTTGAAAATATTGTTGCTGTCAGCCCGAAGATGGTTCATGTCGTTGAGCAGGCCCGTAAAATGGCCATGCTGGATATGCCGCTATTGCTTATCGGTGATACGGGAACAGGAAAAGATGAATTTGCTAAAGCCTGTCATTTACGAAGCTCAAGAGGTAAACAGCCCTTTCTGGGGTTAAATTGTGCATCTATGCCGGATGACGTAGTAGAAAGCGAATTGTTTGGTTATGCCGCAGGTGCTTATCCGAACGCAACAGAAAGTAAAAAAGGCTTTTTTGAGCAGGCGAATGGCGGTACGGTTCTGCTGGATGAAATCGGTGAAATGTCATCCCGGATGCAAATTAAGTTATTGCGTTTCCTTAACGATGGAACATTTCGTCGGGTGGGGGAAGATAATGAAGTGAAGGTGGATGTCAGAATTATTTGCGCCACGCAGAAAAATTTGGCTGAGCTGGTACGAAAAGGGGAGTTCAGGGAAGATCTCTATTACCGGCTTAATGTTCTGACCCTCACATTACCACCTTTACGTGAACGTCAGGCTGATATTATGCCACTAACCGATTATTTTGTGACCCGCTTTGCCGAAGAGCAGGGTGTGGAAAAACCAAAATTTTCTCCTGATCTGGAACAGTTCTTGTGCAGCTATTACTGGCCCGGAAATGTGAGACAGCTGCGTAATGCCATCTATCGGGCATTAACGCAGCTTGAAGATAATCAGTTAAGTTCACAGGATATTCAGTTACCGCAGTTAGACACAGAAACCTCATTTATCAATGAAGATATTCTGGTTGGTTCTTTGGATGAAATCAGTAAACGTTTTGAACGTTCTGTTCTGACTCGTCTTTATCGTCACTATCCCAGTACCCGTAAGCTGGCAAAACGGCTCGGGGTTTCTCATACCGCCATTGCGAATAAATTGCGTGAATATGGACTGAGCGGAAAGAAGAATGTTTCTGAATCGGATGGTGAATAAATGCGACTCAGAATCCGTGGGTATAAAATACATCGTTTTTTGTGACATAAATTCTCCTCTTATTCTTGCTCTGAATCTTCTGAATGTGGGCAGGTGACAAGGGCCTCTGATAGACATAAGGAGAGTTCAGGAGGAGTGTAGGGTTGAATGATAGGGGATTTTATCATCGGAATTAATTTAGAAATGGAAGATGGTCGTTCTGCTATTTTTATGGCCAGCATGCAGTCAATTGCATGTAGAAATGATAAAGAATAACCGGTAAGTCGCTGCTCTGTTAAAGGTTGATAACGATCTTCAATATTGCGTACGATGCTGACTGGAGGAGGTCTCCCGACAATCAAAGTATGCAGTACTGCTCCTAAGGCATAAATATCACTCCAGGGGCCTTGTTGCCCCTCTTCATTGGCCGTGTATTGTTCACAGGGTGTGAACCCCGGCCTGACAGTAACTTCCTCTTCATCAGAGAGATGCTCTACTATTTTTCGGGCAGAGCCTAAATCAAGCAATACAGGCAACCGATCATTCTGAAGTAGAATATTATCCAGCGAAATATCACAGTGCAGATAGCCGGCCTGATGGAGGGTATCGATGGCATTAAGTAAAGGGGACAAAAGATGACACAGCCAATTTTGTGTGACTGTCTTTGCATACTTTACCTGTAATACTTTCAGTGTGATGCCATGATAAAAGGGAGTGGCGATATAAGCGGTGCTGTTCTGCTGCCAGAAACGTATGAAGCGGGGCAGGCAAGAGTGATTAAAACAGGTCATTATATGGGCTTCACGCATAAAACTGTGAAGCCCGATTTTGAATCTTTTCTGAAAATTTGGGTGGCGTAGTTTTAGTTTTAAATCATTACGGCGGGTCACAATCATTGATGGCAGGTATTCTTTTATGGCAACTGCACACTGTTTGCTGTGATCCCAAGCCTGGTATACGATACCAAATCCGCCTTTACCCACAACGTTTTCAATTTCAAACTCATTGAAACAGTACCCGATAGGTAATGCTTGTAGTAATGGGGATTTGGCATTAAGAGAGTTATAAGAATTCCGCATAATAGGTGGCCTCTTGAACCTCTGCTCTATTTTTTGTTGAATTTTCAAGCTGCCTCGTTATTGGCTGTGTGTATTTACTCCGAACATTTAGTCCTCCAGTTAAATTATGTGATAGCGTGACAAGGTTGGTATAAAATTATTTATCCTCTTGAGGAACTGTTTATAAACCACACACAATATCATGCAGAATCTATATTTCATTCGAAAATCGGAATTGTAGTTCTCCCTGTTCGAGTGACACCTGTAATTGGTTATATTGTTCGTCATGGGCACCGGCAGATAGTAGCTGCTGACTGATTTGAGGCAGCAGCTTATTGGTGAGAATAGCATCGACCGTACGCCCGCCTGATTCCACTTCGGTGCAACGACTGACAATATTTTCAACCATGGCTTCATCGAAGATTGCAGTTATGCCGTGATTTTCCAGTAATCGCTTCTGTATTCGTCCCAGTTGCAGATAAACAATACGAGTCATCACTTCATCGCTCAATGGGTAGTATGGGATGACTAATAAACGTCCCAGTAATGCGGCAGGAAATGTGTTTAACAGCGGTTTGCGTAATGCAGTACTCAGCTGTTCTGGCTCAGGAGCCGCATCACCCTGTTGAGCATGCTGGTGGCACATCGAGCTGACTAATTCGGCACCGACATTGGATGTCAGGATAATAATGGTATTACGAAAATCAATATGGCGGCCCTCGCCATCTTCCATCCATCCTTTATCAAATACCTGAAAGAAAATTTCATGGACATCGGGATGTGCCTTTTCAATTTCATCCAATAACACAACACTGTATGGCCGACGCCGGACGGCTTCAGTCAGGACACCGCCTTCGCCATATCCCACGTAGCCGGGAGGAGCACCTTTTAATGTTGATACCGTGTGTGCTTCCTGAAATTCACTCATATTGATAGTGATCAGGTTTTGTTCGCCACCATACAGGGTTTCCGCCAGAGCGAGGGCTGTTTCAGTTTTACCGACCCCGGACGGGCCACATAGCATAAAGACGCCCACTGGTTTATTGGGATCATCCAGTTTTGCCCGTGAAGTACGTACCCGGTTTGCGATAATTTCTAGTGCATGATACTGACCGATGACACGCTGATTAAGGGTATCGGCCAATTGCAATACGGCTTCGATTTCATCTTTCATCATGCGGCTGAGGGGGATACCCGTCCAGTCTGAGACAACAGCGGAAACAACATTACTGTCTACTGCGGAAAAAATAAGTGGTTCTTCACCCTGTAACACCTCCAGTTGTTGTTGTAGTTCAGCCAGCTCAGTATGAAAGTTGATGTCTTCGTTATCCAAATCTCTATCGTTATCGTTTTGTTCCTCATGTAACTGAAGACGCAACTGGATAATTTTGTCTGTCAGCGAAAGCTCTTGTTGCCAGCGGGTTTGTAGCTGTTCCTTTTGTTCTGCCAGCGTTGCTAATTGGCTGAGGATACTTTCTGCCCGTTGAGGATCTCCCAGACCTACTTTGGATTCCCGCTCCACAATTTCCAGCTCAACATTCAGTGCATCTATCTGATGGCGGCAGTTTTCCAGTTGTGGAGGCTCTGCATGTTGGCTGACGGCTACTCTGGCACAGGCAGTATCCAGTAATGCGATGGCTTTGTCCGGTAACTGGCGGGCAGGAATGTAACGATGGGAGAGATGCACTGCGGCTTCAACCGCTTCATCCAGTAACAGAATGCGATGGTGTTTTTCCAGTGTATTGACCAGACTACGCAGCATGATAAGCGCTTTGTTTTCATCAGGTTCATGAACCTGAACAACCTGAAAACGGCGGGTCAGGGCGGGATCTTTTTCAATATATTTTTTATATTCTGACCAGGTTGTAGCGCCCAGTGTCCGCAACTGACCCCGCGCCAATGCGGGTTTTAATAAATTAGCAGCATCGCCAGTACCTTGCTGTCCACCCGCGCCGATCAATGTGTGGATCTCATCAATAAATAAAATGATGGGAGTCGGGCTGGACTGGACTTCTTCAATAACTTTTCGCAGGCGGGATTCAAATTCTCCCTTCATACCGGCCCCTGCCTGTAACATACCGATATCCAGCAGCCAAAGCTGAACTTTCTTCAGTGGAGGAGGGACTTCTCCAGCCACAATTTTTAATGCCAGACCTTCAATGACCGCAGTCTTACCAACACCAGCCTCACCTGTCAGTAATGGATTGTTTTGCCGGCGGCGCATCAGGATATCGATGATCTGGCGGATTTCTTCATCGCGCCCGGACACAGGATCAATTTCACCATTACGCGCTCTGGCTGTTAATTCCTGTCCATACTGCTGCAAAGCTGAACCTGCCGCCGTCTGTGGTGTTGCTCCCTGAGTCGCAGCCGATGAAGTTATGCTCTCCTGAGCCTCATCACTACCATCAAATACATTGGCAAAATTATCGATCAGAGTATCGACATTAATGTGGTCAAACAGAGGTGAAATTGCTTTCAGTGCATTGCGTAGATTGAAAGTTTTTAATATGCCTATCAGTAAGTGCGCACTACGGATCTGGTCAACCCCGAATTTCAGTGAGCCATACACCCAAGCCCGCTCTACGGCGTTGTCAATATGTTCTGAGAGATCAGAAATGGCACTGGCACCACGAGGCAGGCGATCCAGTGCAGCAACAATATCTTTGGTCAATGCAGATTCGTCCAACCCTAAATGGTGGATAAGTTTCTGTAAGTCACTGTTTTGTTGTTGCATGATTTGGTGTAGCCAATGAACCAGTTCAACATAAGGGTTACCACGTAATTTGCAGAAAGCAGTGGCACCTTCTAATGATGTGAACAGAGTATGATTTAGCTTACCAAAAAGTACAGAACGGCTGATTTCTGACATGGCTTTTAATCCGTGATGTTGTTAATGATGTTTATAACTGACTGATTAATAATGGGTGATTGGATAATAAATTGTTTGATAGTAAAAATAGCAGTGAGACGATAAATAGCAGTTAGATGATAAATAGTCACTGGGGATTGTAGGTTAAATCATCACGATGAATTTTCTGTTCCATTTTACCCAGCCAGCTGCTCAGCCCGAGTTTTACCGGTTCTGACAGATGAAGCCCCTGGATTTCTTCGCGATTCAGAA